>JBJXEK010000001.1:0-22067 GCA_046155055.1 Novosphingobium sp.
TCGAGCAAGCGATCGCTGCGCTGCCGGCGATTCTGGAACGGCACCCCGATGCTGTGTACCGCATCCTCGGCGCAACCCACCCGGTCCTCCGCGCCCGCCACGGCGAAACCTACCGCGAGACGCTGATGGCGCAGTCCGAGGCTCTCGGAGTGGCGGACAATATCGTGTGGGACAACCGTTTCCTCGGCATCGAAGATCTGCTCGAACAGCTCGACGCCTGCGATATCTATCTGACGCCCTCGCTCAATCTCGATCAGTCGACGTCAGGCACGCTCAGCTATGCCGTTGCCTTGGGCAAAGCGGTTGTCTCCACGCCCTATGTGCACGCCCGCGAACTTCTTGCCGATGGCGTGGGGTGCCTCATCGATTCGCCGTCGCCCGCGATGATAGCCGAGGCAGTCAACCGTCTGCTTGACGATCCCGCGCACTTGCAGGCCACCCGGCAGCGCGCCTACGAGCGTGGCCGTCAGACAGTCTGGTCCCATTTCGCAGCGGCGAGCGCGCGCATGCTGCGTTCGGCGCAGGTGCCCTCGCACCGGCCAGTTTGCCCCCGCCATAGTGCCCGATCGGGCGGCAGTCTGGGCGATGAGCGACGCCACCGGCATGTTGCAGCATTCGATCGGCGTGATCCCGGATCGGCGCCATGTCTCACGATGAGTGGAAACCCTTTGACCAGCAACCTCTTGAGGCGCAGGCATCGATAGATGCAGCCCATAGTGCATGGGTTGCCACACACAGGCAGCGCTGGGCCGAAAGTGCGCACAGGTCGTATCAATGGTTTTTCGGTGCCAACGTCAGGGGCGTGGTGCTGGCCGATCTGGCCACTGGTCGGTGCCATGACGGGGTTACGCCGCGCGGACGCAACGAAAACACCGGTTCCGAATCCATCCTGGCGTTCCAGCTTGGTCACTGCAGCCTCTCAGCTCTCTTGAGAAAGAGTACGAATGACGCAAATTTACGGAGGGACCTTGGCGGCGCAAGCGAAGGGCACCGCACCCAACCCGATCCGAATTCTGGAACAAAGACTGCGCGCCGATCCATCCCGGGTCGTGCTGCGTCCGTTCCATTTGGGTTGGCAGGCTACGAACGCCCCGCAGGATCGCGCAACGAGCCTCGTGCAGGCAGTCGCGCAGCTGAGTGATGCGAAAGTCGCTTCGGTCTATGCCAAGATCCTCGAGGACTTTCAGGACCGGCATTGGCAGACCGAGCATATTTTCGAAGCACGCTACCGCGAACTCAAGGTCAGCCTCGACCTCGAGGATGGTGAATTTTCCGCTGAGCGGCGCAAGCTCATCGGCGCATATTTCTGCCAGGAATATACCTACGCTGCCGCCGCTCTGATGAACCCCTCGATCGTGCCGCACCCCGACCAGACCGGCATGGTGAACGGCTCGGTGCGCTTCATCCTGTCGCTGCGCGCGGTGGGCGAGGGCCACATCAGCTCGATCGCCTTTCGCGAGGGCATCGCCAATATCGACGGCAGTTTCGACCTGTGGCCCGAAAACGCCTTTGCAACGACCGTGCAACGCATCGACAATTGCGCGCAGGGCGATGACGATTGCCCCGTCGTCGTCGAACGCCATTGCGATAGCAGCCTTTCCAATACGGTGATCTTCCCGATTACCGAGCAGCAGGCCAACGGGCTTGAGGACTTGCGACTGGTCCGCTTTGATCACGGGGAGGGCGATTTCGAATGGCTGGGGACCTATACCGCCTATTCGGGCCACTCGATCCGCTCGGAAATGCTGCGGACGCGGGATTTCAGGACATTTGCCCTCGCGCCGATCAAGGGCCGCGCTGCGCGCAACAAGGGCATGGCGTTATTTCCGCAGAATATCGACGGGCGCTATGCCATGATAGGCCGGCAGGACGGCAAGAATCTCTACCTGCTCCGGTCCGATCGGCTCGACTCCTGGGACGATGACGGCGTGCTGCTGATGGGCCCGGAGTACTCCTGGGAGTTCATCCAGATCGGCAATTGCGGCAGCCCGATCCTGACCGACGCCGGCTGGCTGGTGATCACCCACGGCGTTGGCGCAATGCGCAAGTATGCGCTTGGCTGCGTGCTGCTCGACCGGGACGATCCTTCGCGCGTGCTCGCCCGCACGCCCGAACCGATCCTCACGGCGCAGGATGCAGACCGCGCGGGCTATGTGCCGAACGTGGTCTATACCTGCGGCGCGATGCTGCTCGGGCCTGAGACACTGCTGATCCCCTACGGGATTTCGGATATTGCGGTGGGGTTCGCTACGGCGCAGGTTTCAGACCTGCTGGCGCTGATGCGGTAGAACACGGGCGGCAGCGGCCGGCCCGGCAATGTGGCACCACCCATTTCATGTCGATCCTGGTGCTGTGGGTCCCGGCCTATGGACTGGAAGGTGCAATCAAAGCCGTGACGGCAGTCGCCGTTGCTGACAGCTGCTATCCTCTGGCCGCCTTCTACCCAAGATGCTCGCGCTGCCTTTGCCAAGGCAGTTACGGGCCGCCAATGATGCGCTGCGGATCGAGGCCGCCTAACGGGCGAGGATCGAGGAACAGCTCCGTCAATCCCAGAAACTCGAGGCGATCAGCAAGCTGGACGAGCCGGACAAGGTCCGTGCGGCGCTTGGCAATGCCATGGAAGCCAGCGACAAGGCGGACTACATCATCCGCCAGCTCTTGTCGTTCGCCCGCAAACAGCCGCAGCTGATCGAGCGGTTCGATCTCAACGAGATCATTGGCAGCCGCATCGCACTGGTTTCAAACCTTGCGGCCGCGCCGCTGTAGGTCGACGCCGATCACAACCAGCTTGAAGCTGCGGTGGTCAACCTCGCGATCAATGCGCGCGACGCCATGCCCGATGGCGGCACGCTCACGATCGAGACACTTTCGGGCGGTGCATCCTCCGTGCAGATCGGGGTTTCGGATACCGGCATGGGGATGGACGTGCAGACGCTGGAACGCGCAACGGAACCGTTCTTCACCACCAAGCCGGTCGGGCAGGGCACCGGCCTCGGGCTGAGCCAGGTATACGGGTTTGCCAACCAGGCCGGCGGCACACTGCAGATCGCATCGTCGCCCGGTAAGGGCACTGCTGTTTCGACCGTGCTGCCACGCCGGACGGGCGCGGATTGAGCGTCAATGAAGGCCGTGCGGCGGCCTTTTTGCGCCGGGCTGGCCGATCAGCCGCGTAACTATCTCGAGGAACGTGGAAGGCGCGTAGGGCTTGCACAGGAATGCGTCTGCCCGGCTGGCCGCCTCGGGATGCAGATGGCCTGAAACGACGATGACCGGCAGGGTAGGGTAAGCGCGCTTTGCCTCACCAGTCAGGGTCACGCCGTCGATCTTTCCCGGCATGCGGACGTCGGTGATCACCAGATCGAGGTGCCGCCCCGAAGAAAGGATATCCAGACCCTCGTCTCCGCTGGCTGCTTCGACGACCGCATAGCCCTCATCGCTCAGGATATCGACCATCAGCATCCTGATCATCACATCGTCTTCGACAACCAGAATGACTTGACCGCTCATCATGCTCCTTTGCAGGAGCGTGTGCGTTGCTCCTCAAGCCAGGGGCGTAAAAGCCCACGAAATGGATTTTTTGTCAGATTACGTCCCCTTCGCTCCGGCTTCGGGGCCCGTCAGCCGCGATGACGTCTTCTTGCTCCTGCGCTGCGCCTTGTCCCTGCCGGTACCGCTTGTTGCATGGCTTTGCTGCAAATAGATCAGGCCGCCTGCCACCAGGCCAAGTGCGAGGACCCCGATCAACGATCGCAAGGCGATGCGGGTGGTGACGAATGCTGCGGCCGAGGTCAGCAATGGATTGTGTTCGAACATCTCGCTGATTTTGCCCGCAATCGGCATCGTGGCGATGTCCTGGACTGCCTCGCTGATACTTGTTTGTACGTTCATGTGTGTATCTTCCTTTGGTGAAAGTGGGTCGGAATGTTTCGATAAATCAGCTCGTTGATCTGCCGCGTCCGTTGCGATATCGACGGGCACGATCGCGCACACGGCATGATCATGGATAGTGGAAACGCGTCCCGGCTCCGTCGCCAAGCCAGAAATCCCCGGTGAGCTGGCAGCGGCTGATGACCAGCCCCGCCTATCCGGCGGGGCCTGCATCATCAGCCACGCGCACACTCAATCGCCGAGCGCGGCCTTGGTCTTGCCGATGGTCGTGCGCACCTTGCCCTTGGTGTCCTGTGCGGCGCCCTTGGCGGCGAGTTCAGCATCGCCAGTCTCCTTGCCAATGGCTTCCTTCGCCTTGCCGACGGCGGAGTTGGCGGCGCCGGCGATGCGGTCAGAGGTTGAACCCATGCTTATTCTCCTGTTTTGCTTGCGGAAGGCCTGTTTTGCTTAGTGACGGAATGCCTTCCTCCAAGATAATGAAGGACTTCGGTGGTTGTTCCGCCATGCCGGCACCCCATTTGTGATCTTGTCCTGCAGCGGGATCGAGCGGGAAGCTCGGGTCATCAGGCGAGCAGATCGCGTAAGTCGTCCGCATGCTCCTCTTCCTGCGCCAGGATCGCTTCCAACATCGTCCGGGTGGTGGGATCACGGTCGCCAAGGAACTGGATGAACTCGCGGTAAGCCTCGACCGCGATGCGTTCGGCAATAAGGTTCTCGCGGATCATGTCCTCGGTCGATGTGCCGGGCACATATTCGGCATGCGAGCGCTCGGCCAGCGTGGCGGGGTTGAGATCGGGCTCCGCGCCCAGCTGCACGATCCGCTCGGCCAGCTTGTGGGCGTGGCCCTGCTCTTCCTTGGCGTGCTGCAGGAAATGCTGCTTGATCGGTTCCGAGACCACGCCGTTGATGCAATAGGCATGGCGCAGATAGCGCAGGACGCAGACCCATTCGGTCGCGAGCGAGCGATTGAGCTGCTCCACGATCACATCGCGGTCTGCAGGATAGGAGCGCGTGACCGGTCCGTCCTCGACATGCTTGCGGGCCTCGGCGCGCAAGGCCGCCACTGGCGTGAACGGGGTATCGGAGGATCGGGTTGGCGTCGCCATAGTGGGCTCCTGAGATGGTGGTGTTGAAGGGCGGGATCGTGCCCGCGCGCAGCGCGCCGGCAGCCCTGACCTAACGCGCAGCGTCCCGCGCAGTTCCGTGCGCTCCAGTTCCTTGCCCTGCACGAACCGGCCCGCTGCAACGGAACAACCAGCCTGCTTCGGCGATTGACCCCATTGGAGCGGCTCCCCGCCGTCGACGAAAGGACCGAGCATGAACTCTGAAATTCGCGATGCCTTCTGGCAAGCGCTGGCCGGCAGCCCGGTCATGATGGTGCGGCTCGCGGCGCAAGGCAGCACGGCCCATCCGATGACCGCGCAGCTCGACCGGGACGCCGATGGGTGCTTCTGGTTCTTCATGAACCGCGACAACACACTGGCAGCGGGAGGCGCGGCCCATGCCGATCTCTCGGCGAGCGGTCACACGGTGTTTGCCGCTGTCGAGGGCACGCTGACGGAGGAAACCGACCGCGCCGTCTTCGACAAGCTGTTCACGGGCGATGTTGCGGCGTGGTTCAAGGATGGCAGGAACAGCCCCGAGATCCTGCTGATGCGCTTCGACCTCGGCGATGCGGAAATCTGGAAAATCGATACGACCATCGCCGGCCTGTTCCACCGCCTGATCGGGGCGCCGGTAAGGCCCGGCGAGGCGGGCAAGCATGATAAGGGTCCTTTGACTTGACGAACGGAGGGGAGGGCAGAGCTCTCCCCGCATTCCGCCAAAACGAAAACAGGCAGGTAGCGACGTCGCAGCCGCTCCCTGCCCATTTTAGTTTGCATTCATCTGGTTTTGGCAGGCGGGGCTGCGCCCAGCCTGCGCATTCTGGCGCAAACAAGGGCGAGCCATTGCAAGCGCGGGACAGGCAGTTTGTCGCATCGGTGCGGGAACAGATCCACGCCTCGCAGCTTTTCCCGGGAGCAGACCTGCGCATTGTGCGCAGCCTCACAGGAGCCTCTTCATGGCCACCGTTCCCCAGCCTGATCCTCAGCCGGCCCCTCAGGAGCCCGAAATCCCCGTGCCAAATCCCGGCGATCATCCGGAGCGCGATGAACCCATCCAACCACACGCCGACATGGCCCCGGAAACCGTGAACCTGTCCGAGGAAGATGAGGATGCACAAAGCCAGACGGTCGCAGCCGATGCAGCCTATCTGGATGAAAGCCCGTTCGGCCTTGAGGAGACCGACAAGGTTTCCTCGGGCAATCCCGATGATGATGTCGAGGATCTGGTCGATCACATGCGCAGCATGGTGAGCTCCGGCCTGATCGACATGGATGCCTACCGCGGCGAGCGCAACGATGACGACGAGGAAGGTGCGCTCGGGCCGTCAGGCGAGGACGACTGAGGTCCGTCGGGGGGCTGCCTCAGCCTTTAACCGTCAGGCGGAATGCGGCGCGCACCAGCAGGCCGAACGCCAGCACTCCGAAGCTGATGAGGCAACCGGACCAGCCGACGTAGTGCACGCTGCTGGCGAACACGTAGGCGCAACTGGCGGCGAAGATGAGCGGCAGCAGGGGATAGAGCGGCACTTTGTAGGGGCGCTCCACCTCCGGCTGGCGTTGCCGCAGCACGATGACCGCGAGGCCGCTCATCGTCAGGAACAGCCAGTAGATGGGCGAGAGGTAATCGACCATCGTGGCAAAGCCCCGTCCCGTGGTTGAGCCCCAGGCGATCAGCGCGAGTTCGACTGCGGTCTGCACGAGGATGGCGGCGCGCGGCACGCCGCGGCTCTGGTCCCATTCGGCGAGGCGGGCGAGCGCGGGCTCGTCTTCCGCAGCGGCATAGAGCGTGCGACCGCCGACGATGATCAGCGCATTGAGCACCGAAAACGACGCGACCGCCACACCCAGCACGATCACCGTCTCACCCGTCTGGCCAAAGGCGCGCTTCATCAGCGCGGCTGCCGGGGCTTCGCTCGCGGCGAGTCCGGCATAGCCGAGGCCCCTCAGATAAGCCCAGTTGGCGATCATGTAGAGCGCGGTGATCATCGCCATGCCGCCCACCAGTGCGCGGGTCATGTCGCGGGGCTTGCGCACTTCGGCCGAGAGCGTCGAGGCATCGTTAAAGCCGCCATAGGCGAGCATGATGAAGATCATCGCCTGCCCGAAGCCGTTCAGGTCGGTGGCAGGGGCTGCCCCTGTGCCGAGCTGGCCCGTGCCGGGCTGCTGCGCGGGAATGCCCTGCGAGACGAGCCAGAGTGCCGCTGCGCCCAGCGCCAGCAGAGCGATGATATCGAGCGCAACCATGCCGATCTGGGCACGGGTGCCGATCTGCACCCCTTGCAGGTTGAGCGCTGTCAGCACCACCACCATCCCGCCTGCCACCACCGCGCGGGTCACGGTGTCCATCGGCACCAGCTCCGCGATGTAGTCGATGCCGACAAAGGCGAGCAGCGCGCCCGAAGCAGAAAAGATTACCGCAAAGCGCGACCACGCGAACAGGTAGGCCGTATCCGCGCCGAACGCCTCGCGCAGAAAGCGGTAATCGCCGCCCGTCGCGGGAAAGGCAGCCGCAAGTTCGGCGTAGCACAGCGCCCCGATCAACGCGAAAGCGCCGCCGAGCGCCCAAGCAAGCAGCAGCGCGCCCTCGCTGCCGAGGCTTTGCGCCACAAGCGGCGAGGTGCGGAAAATGCCCGCCCCGATCACCATACCCACGACGACCGCCGCAGCAGACCAGGTGCTGAGCACGCGTTTGGGGACGTGGTGGGGGTGCGGGTCCGAAGCGGGCTGAGGCTGCATCATGGGAACGCTAGAGGGTTTCTCTCGACCGGGAAAGCGGGGGCAGGATGCTGGTGCCCCATGCTATTGGGCCGATTTCACAGTAATCGACTGGCGCACGACGGTGCTTTTGCCGCCAATGCTGATCGAAACCGGCGCTTCAAGACGGATTTTGAGCGTGGCGGCCTGCTGTGGATCAAGATCGAGCATGTATTGGCCGGCAGGCAACCGCTCGAACAGGAAGAACCCGTCGGATTCGCTGCGTGCGCGCGCGGCAACGGTGCCATCGGCGCGCAGCAATCGCAGTTGGAGGCGCGAGACTGCGCGGGTGCCGGATTCGGCGCGGAAATAGGCCGTGCCCTCGACATCGCTGAGCGTGACGATGGCAAAATCGCTGACATGGATGCGGCCTGGGCGCGGCACGACCTCCACGCCCGGACGCGAGGGCGCGAGCGCGATATCGGGCATCGAATCCGTATCGACCCGGATCGAGGCGCGGTTGCCATCGCCAAGGTTGCCGATGAACGCGCGGCCGGCCGCATCGCTGCGGCTTTCCTCGGTGCCCGAAAGGAACGTGACGCCCTCGATCGGTGTCTCCCCCGCATCGCGGCGGCCATTTGCATTGCTATCGGCAAACGCGCGCAGCGCCACTGCGCCGCCGCTGGTGAGGCCCGGCCGGGCGAGGAAGGTTCGGCCGCTGAGCGGATTGCGCCCGAAGCTGAAGCCCAGGCGTAGCGCAAGCGAGAAGTTCCGGGTCGGAAAGCCGTAGCTTCCATCGAAGGCGATATTGACCGGCCCGATCCGGCGCACCGCCGAAAGGCCGAGCGTGGTCTGGTGATCGGTCAGTGTGTGGGTCACTCCGGCGCGCACCAGCGTGTTCTCGCCAAAGCGGCGGTCGGCCTCGATAGTTGCGGACTGCAGTTCGGCGCGCGGCAGCAGGCTGTAGCCGAGGCTCGCGCGATAGCGAGTGCGCGAGCCTGACAACGTGGCAAGATCGAACGTGCCGAGAATCCGGCGGGTGGTTGGGCTGCCGACCGACGAAAGCGTGCTGAAATCGAAGGTGTTGGACAGGAGCAGACCGCCCAGCGGTAGCGAGGTACGCAGCGCGGCATCTGTCTGGCGCCGGCCATCGGAAAATTCGATATGCCGCACCCGTGCGGTCAATGGCATCGAGCGCGCCTCGGTCCCCGATCCGAAATGCAGGGTGGTGTTGAGATTGAACTCGCTCGCGCGGCGCAGCGGATCCGCCGTGAACGCGCGCACCTCGTCGCTCGCGCCGCCGCCGTATTCAGCGTGGTTCAGGCTATAGGCCATGCCGAGCAGCTTGCCGCCGAGGCCGACCTCGACAATCCGGCCGCCGCCGTCCTGCACGCCGAGATCGAGCCGCAGTGCGGTCGCGCCGAAGCCGCTGCGCAGGCCCGTGGTGGCGAGCCAGTGATGCCGGCCGCCGCTTTGCCAAAGCCCCGCGCCGAGTGTGGCCGTGACCGCGCGCGACAGGCCGTAACCCAATTCTGCCGTGGCGCGCCATGCGCCGTAATCAGCTGCCGGGCTGAATTGCGGACCGCGCACCGCAAACAGGTTCACGTCCTTCTGCGCCGCGCCCACGCTGTAGACGAACTGGCCCGGTGCAAGGCGGCCGTCACCCACGCTAATCCGGCGCACCACTTCGCGCCGCTGGCCCTGAGGCCCGTAGAACACGAGGCGGAACACATTCAGCCCGAAATCGACCGGCACCTGCAGGAACGCATACTGGCCGTTCACGGGGGTGCGGGTCGAGCCGATCAGGGTGTTGTTGCGATAGAGCTCCACCTCGTAGCCATCGAGCAGATCGCCGCGCAGATCGACCGAATCGAAGATCGAGGCCTGCTCCAGCGGGGCATTGGTGAGGAACGCGCCGCGCCCGCTGATGCCGCGCAGGCCGATCGGCAGCGCCCCGGTCGCCACATCACCAAGCTGGAATTCCGGGGCTTTGAGCGGCCCCAGAAGATCACCATCGGGATCGCGCCGACCCAGCTCGAGCCGCGCGGCGACAAGCCCGTCGCGCGAGGACACGCTGGCATAGGCCCGCGCGGTCATATACGCGAGATCACCTGCCAGCCTGAGGTCGGCCTCCACCCGGGTGCCCAGATCATCGTCGGTCAGCGCGCGCAGTTCGGTCTCGCCGATCGGCAGCGAGAGCACGCGCCAGGGCGTCTCCTCGCGCGCGAACCGCTGGGTCGGGCTCTGGCCCTGCCGGCTGCCGAGCCGTTCGCGGATGGCCTCGCGCGCCATGCGCTCCTCGAACGGAAACGGTTCGCGGGTTTTTACCGATATGGTTTGTGCACGCAGATCGACCTTGAGGTCGAGCGGGAACAGGTCGCCGAAGCGTTCGGCGCGAAGATAGAGCTCGCCTTCATAGACCACCGCATCCGCGCGCCCCAGCGGCACCGGCCGGCCCGCGACCATCAGCGTGCCGTCGCGCAGATTGAGCGTGAGGGTGCGCTTCTCGTCGAGGAACCAGCCGCTCGCATAGTGGCCATCGTCGCTGATAGAGATTGGGAGATCGAAAAACCGGGTGAGCGCGCCGAGCGGGAGATAAACGCCCTGACGCAGGCCGTAGGCGATCACCGTGTCGCTCATCTCTCCGCTAGGGGTTTCGATCTGGAGGATCAGCTCGTCGTCCTCGCTGATCATCGGCACCGGTCCCTGTGTGCCGAGGCCCGGCGCGGCTCCGGCACTCGCGCGGATCGGGGCGGTGAGCGCAGCGGACTGCGGCGCCGGTGCGCCGCCGGTAACAAGCAGCGATTTGGATCCTGGTGGGGCCGATGCCAAAGCGGTGGCCAGAGCGGGTGGGAGGGCCGCAGGAAGCCCGAAAACCGGCTTGGGCAAGTCCGGTCGTCCCTCGGCAAAGCTGCGCGAGGCAAGGCGGCGGGGCGGCGCATTTGCCGGATCGACAGGAGCCGAAGCCGTTATGGTCGCCGCTGCGGGTGGTGCGGGTGGTGCGGCGCGAATGGCGCGCTTTGCCGCCAATGGTTGCGGCGCCAACGCTTGCTTTGGCGGCTGGATCGGTTGCGGCTGGGGCCGGGTTGCCGCAGGCGGCAGAGGCTGGGCCAGAGGCTGGGCCAGTGCAAGTGCGCTCGCTGGCACCACTTCGGGCACTGGCCTACCAAAGGCCGGCAGGGGCAGACGGGCTGCCGGACTGGTACTCGCCTGCGCCGTATGCCCATCCGCGGTGGTGGGGATCGGCGGCGAGGCGGGCTGCGGTGCCGGGCGCTCCGGTACTGGGTGTTGCGCCGTGGCGACGGCGACCGCCACGGCGTCAGGTCGCGGCAGAGCGCCTGACGTTTCCGCGAAAGCCGGGGTTGCGGGCGGCACGGCCTGGATCGGAAGCGGCGCGGCCTCCGGTTCGCGGGGCGCTGGAGCTGGCAACGGTACTTCGGCCGCCGCCGCCAATGCAGCCGGCGCTTCGGCTTGCGCCGGTTCTGGAGTTGGCGCCGAATATCTCGGCTCTGGCTCCAAACTAGCCGGATTGGCAACGGCGACCGAGCGGTCTTCCGCGATGCCCGGGGCGATAGGGGGAGGCAATATCGCGGGTTCAGTTAATTTGTGCTCGCCTGAGTCTGGCACTATGGAACTTGTCGTATCAGCGCTTTTCTCGGACGATGAGCTATCCAGAATGGCACGTTGAAACGCTGCGGACAGCACGCTCTCCGGTGTTTTTGCGGTATCCAGAGAACGGCTCGTCTCCGGGGGGGCATTTGCCGGCGAGGCACTCGGCAGCGGCTTGTCGGCGACCGCGAGCTGCGGTGCGGGAGGCTCTGCAAAGGGCTGCACCTTTGCCGAACGCGGGGATGAGCGCGGCCGGGCCTGCGGGGCGGAGCGGGTTGGGGCCCGTACCGCCAAAGCTGGAGTTTCCGCCGCATTCCTGGCGGCAAATCCCGGCTGCGGCAGAGTGGTGCTACGCCTCGCGTTGTCTTCTTGATGCGGCGGTACAGGTGCGGTGTCGTCGGCTTTGTTCAGCGCTTCGCGCGCGGTGTCGCCAGCCAGCGCCAGCGTGGCCCCCAGCATAACACGCCCAAGTCCAACAGCGATGGGACCGGAGGATCCGCGCGCATGATCCCCCTCGCTGCGTGTCACGGCACGACGAATTCCTGTTTGGCCAGGACCTTACCGGGCGAAGCATCGTCATCGGTATACGTGATCGTCAGCCGCGTTCCGTGCGCGAGGAAGCGCGGTTCGGTCGCGGGATCGAGCACGACTTTCACCGCGCGCTCGGCGATTTCGGTATAGACGCCGATGCCCTTGACCTCGGCCACCGGCTTCTTCGATCCCGGCGCCGTAATCAGGATATCGCCGAATGCAGACCGCGTGCCCTCGCGCGTGATGGTGAAGGCAAGTGTGGGTGTCCCGCCCGCTGGCGTTGTCAGCGCGAAGTCCTTGAGTCCGGTGGTCAGTGTGGTTTCGCCCACGCGCACGATCACCGGGATCGAGATGCCGAAGCGCGGCACGATCCGCACGCCGATGCCATTGCCGGTCTCGGCACCCGCTGCTTCATCGATGCTGGTGCCGCCGGTTTCGGGCGGCACCGAAACCACGGTGAAGTGCGAACGATACTCGCCGGGGGGCAGATCAGGAGCGACGCGCGCCATGATCCGCACCATCTGGGCCTCGCTGCCAGGCAGCGTGACATGGCGCGGAGACCAGCGCAGGAAGCTGCTGGCGGGATGGACCGCGGCGCGTGCTGCCGGATCAACGACCGCGGCGAGATCGACGAGGTGGCCATCGCGCTGCATCGCCATATCGGAGACGGTGATCTCGTACTCGCCCGCTGCCGTCGCGCGGTTGTAGAGCCCCACGCTGGCGATGCGCGCGCGGTCGTCTATCACCACGCGCTTGGGAAACAGATTGATATCGCCCATGCCGCCGACGGACCCGCTGGGCAGGGCGGCCGGGGCAGGGGGCGGCGCATCGGGCGCTTGATCCGGCCCTGCTGGAGCTTGCGCCCGCGCGGGATTCACATCTTGAGCAACAATCGCCAAGGTGGCAAAAACACAAAGCGCGGAAGCGCTTAGCGTCCGCGCAAAGCCGTCTTTTGCGACTGTCTGCAATGAAAAAGCCCCGATCCAGGTCCCTACGTAAACACGCTTATGGTGTTTCCCTGAGTCGCTGGCAATCGCCGGCTATTGATAAGCCACAGTTACGGCGTAACTACCTGTATATGTGCCAATTGTCTGGTTTGCGCCGACGCGTAGCGTCGCGCCGACCGAGACGGTGTAACTGCCCGATACGCCGAGAGCATCGCCGGTTGCCCAGTTGCTGCGAAACGTGCCGACCAGCATGAGCCGGGAGCCTGAGCGCAGCGCCGCAATGGTGGGCAGGCTCAGCGTGAAAAGGCGGCCAGGATCGCCTGTCACGGTGAACGTGCCGGGACCGCGAACGCCACTCTGGGCGATGGCGGTGCTGGTGAGCACCCCGCCGGTGGTGCTGATCGCACCCGCCGGATCAAGCACGACCGTGCCCGCTGCGGTGGGCCGCGTTATCTGTCCGAAGGCGAGCGGCGAGACCGCCGAAATGCGCAAGGGTTGAATCACCGCCGCCTGCGCCGCGCCGTTCGTTGTCGAACTGCCCGGAGCTGCGAAGGCGGTGCCGGGCAGAAGCGCCATGGCGAGCGCCATGGTCACAATCCCGGACAGGAATCGCGGCGGGTTGAACATTGCCTGGTGATCCGGTCAGCAAGAGCGCCGGGGGCCGCCGTCGTGGCGGCTCCCGGTGCCGGCTTGCACTCAGTTGTACGTGACGGTTGCGGAGTAGGTGCCGGTGTAGGCGCCTGCTGCTTCGGTGCCAGCGACGGTCAGCGTGCCGCCGACCGTGAAGCCACCAGTGCCGCCGACGCTCAGCGTGTCGGTGGAGGCCGAAGTCGTGGTGGTGAAGGCCATGCTGGTGGTGCCGGCGGTCACGCTGCCGCCGGTCGTGGCGATCGAGAACGAGCGGCCCGCATCACCGGCGACGGTGAACGCGTCGGCCGAGTTGACCGAGCCGGGCACGAAGCCAACATCGCCGCCGACCGAGCCAGCGCCCGCGGTGGTTACGACGACAGTGCCGCCGGTGCCGGTCGAGAAGCGACCGAAGCCGAGCGCCGCGCCCGAAGTGTGCGTCAGCACGATCGGCGAAACGATTGTGGCGGTGGCGCTGCCCGTGGCAGTCGAGGTGTTGCCCGAAGCGGCAAAAGCAGGCGTCGCCGAAACAAGGGCGGTGCCGAAGACAATGGCAGAGGCGAGAATGATCTTCTTCATGTGTGTGCTCCCGTAGTGCGGACGTGGCGCATCCCCCCGGGGCGCGGCACGAATGCGAAACTTCCGTACTGCGATGTCTGGCTGAGCAGCCGTAATCCGGTACGTAAAACTACGTAGCAACGGCGAGTTAATGCGGAGTTATTTGAAGCTTTACTTAAAATGTGTCCCAAAATGAGAATAAAAACCAATCATCAATATTGATGTATTGGCTGTTAACCATATAACTGTCGGGTGGAATAGGCGGATATGCCGCAGGCCAGGCCAGCCGCGGTGCCGGTGTAGGCGCTACTGGTATGCTGCTGTAACCGAATACGTTCCAGAATATTTTCCTGGAAACTGCCCCGCCGCGACAGAAAGCGTCGCTCCGACGGCGAGCGTGAACTTGCCGGCCGGGTCGAGGCTGCTCGATCCGGCGGTGTGATTGCTGGTGAAAGCGCTTACCGCCATCACCGCTGATCCCGCGCTGACCGCGATTGTGGTTGGTAGAGTGACGGAAAACAGCCGTGCCGGATCACCGCTGACCGCAAACGCGGCAGGCCCTCGGGTGACGGCACCCTGGCTGATCGCCAGAGCGCCAGCCATGCTTCCCGATTCGGTTGTTGCGCCGCCCGGGCTCACCGTAATGGTTCCAGGCGTTGTGGGCGCAGCGATGACGCCGAAGCGCAGGTCGGTCACGGGCGCAATGCTGATGGCGCGCACCAGCGTCGCATTGGCGGTGCCGGTCAAGGAGGCCTGACCGCCTGGCGCGGCAAAAGCAGCGCCGGGTGCCGCCAGCAGGCCGATCGCTCCCACGCACATGCAAAAAAGCCCGCGTCTCATGCGGGCTTCTTGGCAAATTGACCGGCCTGCGTCACCTCGCGCGGTAACGAACGCTGTGGATGGTTGTGAAGCCGCTCCCGCTCAGATCGCGCGGGTTAGTTATACGACGCGGTAATCTGGTACGTTCCGTTGTAGGTGCCGACAGTCTGCGCCGCCAGAACCGTCAGCGTTCCGCCGACCGCGATATCGAGCGTTCCGACCGGCGAGCCGGTCAGTGCACCGACCGTAAAGAGGGTGATAGACATCGACGCGCCGGTCATCGTAACCGTGGCCGAGGCAGGCAGGTTCACGAAGAATTGCCGTCCGGGATCGCCGCTGACGCGGAAAGTTCCCGCCTGCGGGCCCGAACTGCCCTGCGCGATCGCGTTGTTGCCAACCATGCCGCCGGCGGTGGTCACCGCGCCGGTGGTGCTGACCGTGACGGTGCCCGTGGTCGTGGGCCGGGCCATGGCCCCGAAGCGTAGCGGATTGACCGCAACGATGCGGATTGGCTGGATCAGCGTGGCGCTCGCGGTGCCGGTCATCGTGCTGGTCCTGCCCGGTGCCGCGAACGCCGAAACCGGCGCAGCAACTGCGGCGAGCGCGATGAGGAGGAGGCGAAGCTGGCGAGCCATGGTCATGCCTGTGTTCGTCGGCGGGTTGGCCCGGTTGCCGCTGAAGCCAGCGGCAACCGGAGCCCCGTTTGCGATCAGTTGTAGGTGACGGTCGCGGAGTAGGTGCCGGTGTAAGCACCCGCTGCCGCCGTACCCGACACGGTCAGCGTGCCGCCGACGGTGAAGCTCGATGTGCCGCCGGCAGTGAGCGTGGCGGTTGCTGCCGAAGGCGCCGTGGTGAAGGCAAGGCTGGTGCCGCCCGACGTCACGCTGCCGCCGGTCGTGCCGATCGAGAACGAACGGCTGGCATCGCCGGCCACTGTGAACGAATCCGCCGCGGTGGTCGAACCCGGCACGAACGTGACATCGCTGCCGACTGAACCGACGCCTGCGGCGGTGATCGTCACGGTGCCGCCGGTGCCGGTGGTGAAGCGGCCGAAGTTCAGCGCTGCGCCCGACGGGTGGGTCAGCACAATTGGCGCGACGATCGTGGCTGTGGCGGTGCCGGTGGCGGTGGAGGTGTTGCCCGAGCCGGCGAAGGCAGGAGTGGCGGAAAGCAGTGCGATACCCGATGCGAGAATGATCTTCTTCATGTGTGTGCTCCTGAATACAATCGCCCCGCAACGTCCCGGTCTCGGAGCAGACAAATGCCTGTGCATCAGGGGGTTCTGCCTTGCGGCACCCTGATACGTAGGTTTCCTAAGTAGAAATGGTTAACAACCGGTTGCCGCCAGCAGGCGAGCAAGATCGCAAGCAGCTAGTCGGCACGGGGGCCGTGGCTGCGCTGTTCAGGTTAAACTATTGATTTAGCTGTAGGTTACAATGACCGGTAGTGTGGCCTGGTAATGTGCCGCGCTGGTTCCCGCCGGCACGACAAGCGTGCCGCCAATGGAAAAATAATCATTTCCGTTAAGATCCAGCGTTCCCGCAGGGCCGCTTTGCGGGCGGCTTGCGGTGCGCACGGTAAGGGCCTCAATGGCCAGATCTGGCGCGGCAGCGCCCGGACCCTGCCCGGAACCCGCCAGCGTGCCCGATGCGACCAGGGCGGACGGCGCGGTCACCACGTAGCTGCGCGCGGCCTCCCCGCGCACGGCAAAGCGCGAGGCGTGCACGGCTGGGCAAGTGGCCCCGCTGCCAAAGCATGCCGGGCCCGCGCCGCCGCCGTACTGCGCGCTGTTGGCCGGATCGATCGTGACGGTGCCGCCCGAAGTGCGCGAGGCGGTCAGCATGCCGAAATCGAGATTGCTGATCACGCTGACGACGATCGGCTGGATCACCGTGGCTTCGACCGAGCCTTGCGCGGTGGCCGCGGACCCGCTCGCTGCCTCGGCCGGGCTGGCCGTCAGCAACGCGGTCGCGAGACCTGTCAGAACCGGCACGCCGCGCATCACAGCTCGGCCAGCACGGTCACGACGATCGGGACCGGGATCGTCAGTTGTGCCCCGCCGCTGGTGCGTGCGATCTGCAGCGTTCCGCCCACCCGAAAAGTGCGGATGCAGGTGCGGCGCTGGCAACCGACCAGCGTCGTTTGCACACTTTGCCCCGGAATCAACGTGCCGATGCCAGGCAAATCGGTATCGAAACCCGAAAGCGTGCCAGTTACGCCCCCGCTCACCTGGCTGGATCCGCTGGGCAGGAGGACCGAAATCAGCAGCGAATAGGACGTGTTGGCATTGTTGCCGCGATCATAGGTGAGCGTGAATTGTGCCGGGCCGGGCGACGCGCCGGTGATGGGAACAATGGATGTGCCAGTGACCGACCCGCTGGCTGACACGGTGCGGCTGCCAAAGGTATCGGTGAAAAAGCTGCCGAAGCGCAGCGCCTGATCCGCGCTGAGTGTCACCGAGGAAGCGGCCGCTTGTGCTGGCTCGGACACCGCCACGCAGCCCGCGAGCAGCGCCAGAGCCACCAAAAGGCGCCGGCCAGCATGGCCAAAAGGGGAAGACGAGACGGGGCGAACCCGGTGCACTGACCTGTCCTGCGATCAAGAAACGAAAGCGATCGAGAGCTTGATAGGACGGGGAGACGGGGTGGGCAAGCCTTCGGGCGGGCGCTTCGTCCAACATTGGCACGTCGCGGCGGGATTGCTGTTATTCCGTCGGCTACCGGCCGATGCCGAGGAAAGCGAGGCTGCGGCTGTCGAATTTCATGCGCATCGCGGCGAACACGCCCTTGGTCGTCGAACGGGCTGCGGCGAAATCACGGTCGCGGAAGCCGATCAGGTTATAGCCGATCACCACCATGACATTGTCAGCCGGAACCACGCCGATCTGGGGGCCGATGGCGAACGACGTTGTGCCATCGGACAGGCTGCGCCGCACCGTGGCGCTGCCGCCCACTTCAAGCCGCCTACCGATGCCGATCCGGGCATCGACGCCGCCGAGCACAGTCGTGCCGGCAAGATCAAAGCCCTGATAACTATCAAGAGTATGACGTGCTGCAACGAATACACCGATCTCCGTGCGCTGGACCATCTGGCCATCGACGCGGCCGGTCGGTGCCCAATCGCCCGAGAAGCTGCCGACGATGCGGCGCGAGCGGGCATCGCCGGTCACGGTCAGTGCGGTGCCGTCACCGGCGTTCGGATCGGCGGCACCAGCGGCTCCGGGTGCCCCGGCGCGGACGATGTCGTTGCGGTATTCGAGCTTGGCGAGGAATGCGAACGCAGAGGTTGCCGGGCGATGTGCGATCGAAAGCGCGGCGCTGCCAACCTCGCTGGAGCCCCCGGTCGCATCGCGCATCGAGGCCCAACTCACCGCGCCGCCGACTACGCTGCCTTCGCCAAGCTGGCGGATCATGCCAAAGGTCGCGCCCTTGCGCTTGGAAAGCTCGCCGTCGCGCAGTTCGGCCCGAGTGCTCGCGCTCCAGCGGCCCGAACGCCAGGTTGCGCCCAGCGTATAGGCGGTGAAATCCTCGGCGATCACGGTGTTGCTGCTCGCGCCGACCACCGCCGTGCCGCCATTGGTCGCCCGCGCGCTCTTGCCGCCGATCACCTTGTTGCCGTCGATGCTGGCGTCGAGAGTTACCGCGGTGCTGATCGGCAGCGACTGCGCAAGGCCATAGGAGGCAAACGCACGCTTGCCCTGTTCTTTGATGCCCTGTTCCGTGCTGCCCTGATCCGTGCTTCCGGCCCCCTTGGTGGTTTGCCGTCCCAGCATCGTGGCGATCCGCGCGCCGGTCCAGGGCGCCAGCTCGACCCCGCCTCGCAGCGTCCGGGTTTGGCCCTGGCCGCCATTGGCGATCTCATAATCGCTGATCACGCGCACATCGGGGCTGATCGCATAGCGCGCACCAAACCGGTAGCGCGGTGCCTGATAGGAGGTTGCATCGCTGCGGCCAATCGAGACCGATCCCGCTGCGCTGAGTTCGAGCTTGTTGCCCAGCAAGCGCTTGGTCGTGCCCGCCTCGATCAGCGTGGTCGATCCTCCGCTCGGACTCCCGCTCTGGCCTCCGCTCGTCAATCCGGTGCCGCTGGCGGCGTTTGCGCCGCCAGCAAGCGTTTCGCTGTAGCGTGCAATGCCGAGCCGCATTTCGGTGCCCGGGGTCACCCAACTCGTGCCGAGCTGCATGGCACTACGATGTGAGCTGTCGATCAGCGAGCTGTCGTACCAGGCTGTGGCATTGAGCGACCACTTGGGGCTGAGCCGGTAGCGCGTGTCGACGCCGATCTTGCGCCGCCCAAGCTCGCCGATACTAACTTGGCCAACGCCGAAGCCGGGATCGAGCGAGCGGATATAGGCCAGCAGATCGAGCCGCGCGTCATGGCGTTCGGCCTCGATCAACCAGGCCGCCTTGGTTCCGCTGCCGGCAGGGTTTCCGCCCGTGGCACGGCTGAGCGCGGCTTCGGCACGCACTTCGGTCTTGGTGCCGAGATAGACCTTGGCATCGACTGCGCCCAGATTGGTGCGGGTCACCGCCGCGCCGGCATTGGCCGATGCATCGCTGATCGCGGTCGCGCCGATGCGCACCTTTTCGCTCTTGTTGCGCCATTCGCTGCGCAGCCCGGCGTTCCAGGCCCCGCCGCGCAGCGTGTCGATTTCGTAGTCGACCACGATGGTCTGCGGGTTGAGATTGGCATCGCGGCTCAGCACCGGCTGCTTGAACGTGATCGTGCCCGAAAGCAGGTCGATATCGTAGTCCAGAAAGCGGGTCAGGGCCCGGCTCGTGACCACGATTTCCGAGCGGAACCGGTCGCGCACTTCGATCGTCACGGTTTCGCTGTTCGGCACGATCGCGCGGCTGGAGAGCTGATAGGGCCCGCTGATGCCGCCGCCGGGGATCTGGTCGCGACGGTGGGTGGTGGCGACTTTGGCCGCAAAGCCTTCGGCGCGCAGTGCACCCAACCGCGCCTCGGCCTTCACGCCGGTCATCGTGCGCTGGTAGCGGCCGAGCTGGGTGTGATCGAAGCCTGTGGCGAAATCGCCGAACATCGCGCGGACTCTCGCGCTTTCGATGCGGACGTAGAGCTTGTTGACACTGGCGGCATCGAACCGGCGGTCTGATCCATCGGCGAAAATCGTGTAGTAGGCCTTGGGATCGAGTCCGCCGAGCAGGCGCTGTTCGGCGCGCTGCTTGGCACTGTCGTAGGCGATCGTGGTCAGGTATTTGCCCTTGATCCGCCCCTTTGCATAGAACGCGACGCGTGCGTGATCGCCCAGGTCGCTGTCGAAATGGCCGCTGCGCTGCATGTGATCGGCAACGGTTCTTGCGCCCACCGCACCTTCGGCAAGACCCACCAGCGTCCACTTGGCTTCGCCCGGCACAACCCAGGTTTCCAGCACTTGCTCGCGCTTCACTTCACGGTCGATGAACTGGAAAGTGAGATCGAGGCCGCCGCTGACCATGGTTGGCGCCAGCTCGATCAGCGCGACGCCGTCATCGCCCTTGACCGTCCAGGTCGGCGGGGCCCGGTCGAGCCCCGAAAGCACGCGGTTCTGCAGCGCGTCGAGCGCCTGCGCGCTCTCGTAAGGCGCGGACAGCGTGATCGGGCCCGAAATGCCGGCATGAACCGGCCGGCCGGTGCGATCGAGCACGCGCACCGCCACGACCGGGCGGGTGGCTCCATCGGCCACCAGCCGCGACCGCTCGGGCATCATTTCGACCCGTGCCGGCAGCGCGCCGAAGTGCACCGTGCGGGTCAATGTCTGCGCGAGCGCGCCGCCGGGTTCGCGGATTTCCGCGTCGATCCGGGTATCTTCGCCGCCCAGCGGAATGCCGCGCCATATGCTGACCGCATAGCCCTCAGGTGCGTTGTGCGCGCCGTCGAAGGCCAGCTTGTCGACCGGCTTACCGTCGATCTTCAGCGCCACGGTCTGTCCCTTGCGGTGCCGGATCACGATGCGCGTGGTGGGCGCGCGCGGGTTGTAGTCGGCGGCTGGGAACAGGAATTCGGTCGGCCCGTCGCCCTCAGCCAGCCAGTCGGTCTCACCGCCGGCGGCGACGCGATCGGTGTTCTCGGCGGGTATGGCCGCCGCCGCGGCAGCCGCTGCTGCGGCCAGCGTTTCTGCCGGGACCGTCGCGGCGAAATCGGCGGTGACGAGGCTGCCGCCCTGGCCGATCACGAACCGCGAGGCGGCGCTACCGGCGCTGCGGGTGGAGCGCGTGCAGTCGATCAGCTTGCCGCCCTTGGGCAAAGTAACCTCTTGTGCTTCAACGACATGCGTGCCGGGCATCAGGCCTTCGAAGTGGTAACGGCCCTCGGCGTCGGTGACTGCGAAGCTGCCGTCTTCCAGCACCACGCGCACGCCGCCGATGCCCGGGCGTGGGTCTTTCCCTGTGCTGGGCACTGAGCAGTCGCCCAAGCTCACCCGGCCAATCAGGGTCATCGTTGCGGCCAGATTGTCGCGCTCGATGCGCACGGCGGCACTCGCCGTTGCGGTCAATCCGCGCGCATCAACGGCGTCAATCCGGTTCACCGCCTGGCCCGAGGCGGCTTCGGGCCGCACGGTCATGGCATACGTCACTGTCCGCGCCGCGCCGGCCTCGATCGTTCCGATCGCGATAGTCAGCGTGCGGCCGTCGGGCGCGATGGTGACAGTGCCCTGTGGTGCCTTCGCGCCGTCGAGCCGGATCGTGCCGGAGCGCAGCCGCAAGCTCGCGGAAGGCGTGTCGGTGAGCACGATCCCGCGCTTGGCGCGGCCGGGATCGGTATTGCGCACGGTCACGGTGTAGAACACCGCATCACCCGGCTGCGCGACGACGCGCGAGGCGACCTTGGCAAGGGAGACCGCGACCGGCGGCCGGTCGACCGGAATGTCGACACGCACCGGAGCGGGGGTCGAAAGCGTGACAGGACCACCGTACGAGGCGGGCAGAATCACCAATTCGCCCCCATCGGGGCGGGTGAGGCCGGCAAAGTTCTTCGGTGTCAGCGCGGAAGGCGCCGTATAGGGATCAGGCGGCACGACAACCAGCCGGTAGATGCCGAGCGCCGCGAGCGGAAAGCGATATTCACCGGGCGGCATTTGCCAGATATTTCCTGCACCATCAACAATTTGCGATCCGGTCGTGATCGTCGAGGGCCAGGGCGTCAGGCCGTCCTCGCCGAACACGCGAGCAGGCTGGCCAGTGGCGACATCGACCAGAGTGACCCGCGCGCCATCGATCGGGGCGCCATCTTCGCTGTCGAAAACAAGGCCGTAGGGGTCGGCAAGAACATCGACAGCAGTCTTGAT
>JBJXEK010000002.1:0-13961 GCA_046155055.1 Novosphingobium sp.
GCTGATGGCAAGGAAGTCGGGAGGTTGAAGCGACTTGGGAGTGGGAAGTAATGGGCATGATGGGCGAATTCCGGGATTTCGTGGCGCGCGGTAACGTGCTTGACCTCGCGGTCGGTGTGATCATCGGCGCCGCGTTCGGCAAGGTCGTTACGTCCTTGACCGAAGACCTGATCATGCCGGTGATCGGTTTTCTGACTGGCGGCGTTGATTTTTCCAGCAAGTTCATCGTGCTCGGGACCATTCCCGATAGCTACACAGGCTCGCTCAGCGATTACGCTGCGCTCAAGAAGGCAGGCGTCGCAATACTTGGCTACGGGGCGTTCGTCACGGCTATCATCAGCTTCCTGCTGATGGCGTTCGTGATCTTCCAGATCGTGCGCGCGGCCAACAAGATCATGCAGGCAAAGCCCGCCGAAGCTCCGGCACCTGCCGGCCCGAGCGAAGTCGACTTGCTCGCCGAGATCCGCGACGAACTGCGCAAGCGCGGATGACCTATGACGGAAGGGGCGGGGCTTTGCTTTCTGGCCCCTTCCATTCCGCTGCGGAAGGCTTATATCGGCCTTGTCGGCTTCGGCCGGATATGGCGATAAATTGTGGCGTGCAATAGGCACAGCGGACCCGGGGGCGGTACCCGGCGGCTCCACCACCACCACCGGTAAGCGCTTTTTGAGCGTGGGCCCGGGCCCTGTTGTCGCAGGGGTGATGTTGGGGCCGAACTAGGATCGACGTGTGTTGAAAGGCGCTATTTTTGCCCGGGCTGAGTAACCCGTTCAAGGCTCAAAACCCACAAGTGCCAACGACAACGAAGCACTCGCTCTCGCGGCGTAATCTGACGGCTTAACGGCCTGATCTTACAAAGCTAAAGCGCGGTTGAACCGACCGGGCAACAGAACGGAATTCAGCGGCCTGGGGGGGCCGGGCACCAGAACCCCCCACCCTATTCCGCGCGGCGCATCAGCCCGGCTCGCCCATAATCGGCAGTCTCAGGAGTACCTGGCAACAGAAACGCCTGCACTTTCCCGTCAGACGGCGCTGTCGCTGGCCCGTCAGACGGCGCTCTCGCTGGTCACGCGAACGGCCGCCACTTTGGCCTCGCGCTCATACTTCATCGCGTCCATGATCTTGGCACCCGCCATGAACACCGCGAGGCAGCAGGCGAGGAATAGCAGCTTGCCGCCGAAACCCGGATACTGGGTGAGGTAGATCGACCCGCGCTCAGAAGCGCCCAGCGCCAGAGCATAGATGATGGCACAGGCCTCGAACCGGTTCTTGATCACGAACAGGCGGCCAAGCTTGCGCAACATGGGGGTTTTTCCTCTCATCGCCATCGCTCTTCGCAACCTTCGTGCCATATCAACAAACGCTGCGTCGCTGCCAACACCGGCTCTGCGACATGTAAAGCAGGGCGACATGCCATGGTAAAGACCAGGTTAACGGCCGGTGTGTCGTTTCAGGCCAGTTCGCCAAGATCAAGCGCGCTGAGCAGCGCAGTGCGCGCGGCGGTGACAGTTCTGGCGAGGGCTTCATGGCCGATTTCGCCCGGATCAATCTGCTCTGGCCAATGCGCCGCAATCACCTTTTCCAGCGCATCGGCGCGCGCTTCACTGAGCAGGAAACGCGGATCGACCGTGGCAGGATCGGCGACAACGCGCAGGCGCAAACACGCGGGGCCCCCGCCATTGGCCATCGACTGGCGCACATCGACGGGCAGCACGCGGCGGATCGGGCCGTTCGAGGCCAGCATGCCGTCGAGCCAGGCGCGCACGGCGGGATGCTCCCACGCTTCCAGCGGGATGACCAGACCCATTTCGCCGGTTGGCAGGGTTAGCAGCTGCGCATTGAACAGATAGCTTGCGATGGCGTCGGCAAGGCTGACCGCACTGGCGGGCACGACCACGATTTCGGCCCCGGGCAACCGCGCGCGGATCGCGGCGTACGTGCCCTCCGGATCTGCGAATGCCTGTTCATGGGTGAACAGCACGCGCTCGTTGGCTACGGCGACAACATCGTTGTGGAATGCGCCTGCGGCAATGGCTTCCGGGGACTGCTCAACGAACAGGCAATCTGAGGGATCGAGCCGATGGATGCGGGCAACGGCGCGGCTGGCCTGCTCGTGCTGGCGCGCGGGAAAAGCGCCGCCGGTTTTGCCATAGACGAAAATTTCCAGCCCCGGCGCGCTGTGGTGCGATGCCATGCGCATATGGTTGGCCGCGCCCTCATCGCCGAAGCAGGAGGGTACGGCATCATGAACCGCGAAATGCGCAGTCTCGCCAAAGGCAATGCGCAGCTGGCGCACGGTATCGGGCCATTCCTGCGCGCGGTGCGGCATGGTGACGAGATTGGCCGCGGTCATGTGGCAGCGCCCGTCGAGCGTATCGGGCGCGGGTGAGACGGTGGCGGCATTGGCCGTCCACATCGAACTGGCCGACCACGCGGCGGCGCGCAGGCGGCGCTGCGCCTCATCAGCAGGCGGGCTCTCATTGAGCCCCAGTGCGGCGAGGAAGCCATCGTTCGGGCGAGGCAGCGGGCACAGCAGCCCCTGCGCAAGGCCAAGCCCGATGTTGTGGCGCATTTTGCCCAGACCCTGCAGCGCTGCGGCGCGCGGGTAAGAGACGTTGCCTCCATGACGCGCCGACGCGAGGTTACCGAGGCTGAGGCCGGCGTAGTTGTGGCTGGGGCCGACGATGCCGTCGAAGTTGATCTCGACCAGAGTGCTCATTTCGTATTCCTTCAGCGCGGCACGTGCCAGACGATGTCGCCGGTTCCGACCGCCAGCGCCTCGGCGGCGGCGGGATCAAGCACCACGCCGTCGCCTTCGTCGGTGATCTGGGCAAAGGCGCAGCGGAAATCGGCGAGCTTGCCGGTGGCGACCAGCGCGCGGCCGGCGGTGCCTTCGCCCGCACGGATTTCGGTCACGGGGACCATCTTGGCCTCCGTGATCGAACGGACCCGGTCGGTGCGCGACGTCATGGTCGGGCCGCCGTCGAAGATGTCGATATAGCCCTCGGCGGCGAACCCTTCGTTCTCCAGCATGCGCATCGCGGCGCGGCCGCTGGGGTGCGGCAGGCCGATTGCCGTGCGCGCTGCATCGGGCAGCATGGCGACGTAGACCGGATGCTTGGGCATCAGATCGGCGATGAATTGATTGCCGTTGATCGCGTTGAAATAGTCGGCTTCCTGGAAGTTCATCCCGAAGAAGCGCCCGGCCACCCCGTCCCAGAACGGCGAGCCGCCGCGCTCGTCGATCACGCCGCGCAGCTCGGCCAGAATGCGATCAGCAAAGCGCCTGCGGTGCATCGCGATGAACAGATAGCGGCTGCGCGCGAGCAGCATGCCGAGCCCCCCGGCGCGCTCGCCCGGATGGAGGAACAGGCCGCCGACTTCGCTCGAACCCTCAAGGTCGGTGACGAGGTTGAGCAGCTCGGCGCGGAAGGTGCGGCCCAGTTCCTTGGAATGCTGGGTGAGCGTGGCGATGCGGTAGGAATAGAACGGCCAAGTTTGTCCGATATGCGTGAAGATCTGCGAGGTGCCGCGCACTTCGCCGGTCGCCGTGTCCTCGAGGATCAGCACGAACAGCTCATCCCGTAGCGTGCCGGGCTCGCCGTCCTCGGTCTGCGCGAAGGCGGCAGCAGCCCGCTCCAGCTTGGCAGTGAGCGCCTTGCGGTCAGCGGGCAGGTTGGTAAAGCCGCCGCCGGTCAGTTTGGCCATCTCGTAGAGATGCTCCAGGTCCGAGGCGCGGGCCGCGCGGATGCGATGGGTCACTTGCCTTATTCTCCCCCGGAAAGGCGGTGCAGCACCAGCGCGGAGAGCGCGGCGCGCTCCGCCAGCGATGGCACGATCATATATTCGTCCGGCGAGTGGATCGCCCCGCCGCGCACGCCCATGGTATCGACCACCGGCACACCGAGCGCGGCGATGTTGTTGCCGTCGCAGACTCCTCCCGAAGGCTGCCAGCGGATCGGCTGCCGCAGCGCTGCACCGCAGCTGCGCACCAATTCGAACAGCGCCTCGGCTTCGGGCGTCAGCGGTTTGGGCGGGCGGCTGATCCCGCCGTGCAGATGAATGGAAACCTCGTGCGCCAGCTCGACCTCGCGCACCAGCTGGCCGATCGCAGCGGCAAAGCGCGCGGCATCTTCCTCGGCGCGCGGGCGTATATTGAAGCGCAGCACGGCATGATCGGGCACGACATTGTTAGCCGAACCGCCATCGATCCGTGCGGGATTGATGGCAAGGCCGTTTCCCGAGAGCGCCTTCAGCCCCAGCGCGAGATCGGCAGCGGCGACCAGCGCGTTGCGCCCATCCTGCGGGTTGCGCCCGGCGTGGGCGGAGCGGCCGGTGACCACCGCGCTGTAGTTGCCGCTGCCGCCGCGCGCGCCCGCCAGTGTGCCGTCGGGCAGCGCGGAAGGCTCGTAAGTGAAGGCAGCCGCCTTGCCGTGCGCGAGCTGCGCAATCAGCGGCGCGGAGGCGAGGCTGCCGGTTTCCTCGTCCGAATTGATCAGTACGTCATAGCCCACCGACGCCGCCCGCGGGCTCGTCTCGAACGCCTTGAGCGCCGCAAGGATCACCGCGATGCCGCCCTTCATGTCCGCCGTGCCGGGCCCGCCGAGCGTTTCAGCATCGAGCCAGGTGAGCATCTGGAACGGATGATCGACCGGGTAGACGGTGTCCATGTGGCCGGTGAGGAGGTAGCGGCGCGGCGCATCGGGGCGGACCGAGAGCACCACATGATTGCCATGCTCGATCGCAACGATGCGGCCGTCGACGGCAACTGCCTCGACCGGGGCAGGGCGCACCAGCCGCACTTCGCCCGGCAGCGCTGCACAGGTATCGGCCAGCAGCGCCGCCTGCTGCGCCAGCCCGGCCAGATTGCGCGTACCGGTGTTGATCGCGCACCAGGTCTCCACTCGGGCCAGCATGGCGGGGGCATCGATCCCCTCGCTGAGGGCGGCTTCTGAGGGCGAAAGCGTGGACATGCGCGCCTGCTCTAGCCTGCCCGGCAGCCGGGGTGAACCCCCACCGCTGCTGCCATCGGTGATTGCCAAGCCGCTGATCGAAAGGCATAGGCGCGTCTATCCTCCCCGGGACACGGTTTTTCGCTCTGCTGCATGGCCCAACGGTCCTTGCGGCACATTCCATGTGCTTGAAACGAATGGGAACAGGTCCAATGAACGAACGAGTTGCCAAGGCCGGGATGCAGGTCGACGCCTCGCTGGCGGGGTTTGTAGACGCGGACGTGCTCTCGCCGCTCGGTTTGGATTCGCCCGCGTTCTGGCAGGGCTTTGCCGCGCTGTGCGACCGCTTCGTACCCGTCAACCGCGCGCTCCTCGCCAAGCGCGAGACCTTGCAACACGCGATCGACGCCTGGCACAAGGCCCGCGTCGGCACACCGCACGATGCTGCAGCCTATCAGGCGTTCCTCAGCGAAATCGGATACCTCGTGCCCGAGCCCGCGCCGTTCGAGATCGGCACGGAGAACGTCGATCCCGAAATCGCGCGGATGGCCGGACCGCAGCTCGTCGTGCCCATGCTCAATGACCGGTTCGTACTCAATGCCGCGAATGCGCGCTGGGGCAGCCTGTATGACGCGTTTTACGGCACCGATGCGCTCGATGCACCCCCGGCGTTACCGGGCGGCTATGACAAGGTCCGGGGCGCAGCCGTGGTCAAGGCCGCGCGTGCGTTCCTCGATTCGGCGGTGCCGCTTGAAGGGCTGAGCTGGAGCGACTGGGACGGCGGCGAGGCGCTCCTCTTGCGCGATCCAGCGCAGTTTGTCGCTCGCAACGCGGGTGGCATCCTGCTCAAGCACAACGGCCTCCACATCGAGATCGTGATCGACCCGGCCTCGCCCGTCGGCGCGGACGACACGGCAGGCATTGCCGATGTCGTGCTCGAAGCCGCGCTATCAACCATCGTCGATCTGGAAGACTCGGTCGCGGCGGTGGATGCGCAGGACAAGCTGCTCGGCTATCGCAACTGGCTCGGCCTGATGCGCGGCGATCTTGCCGCCAGCTTCACCAAGGGCGGCAAGACCCTGACCCGCACGCTGAACGCAGACCGCGCGTGGACACTGCCCGATGGCACCACGCTTACCCTGCCGGGGCGCAGCGTGCTGTTCGTGCGCAATGTCGGGCACCTGATGACCAACCCGGCGATCAGCCTCGCGGACGGCAGCGAAATCCCCGAAGGAATCATGGACGCGGTGATCACCTCGGTCATCGGCATGCACGACCTCAAACGTCTCGGCCAATTCACCAACAGCCGCACCGGCTCGATCTATATCGTGAAGCCCAAGATGCACGGGCCGGAGGAAGCCGCCTTCGCCAACGACCTGTTCGCCGCAGTGGAAGACCTGCTGGGGCTGGACCGCAACACCGTGAAGATCGGCGTGATGGACGAGGAGCGCCGCACTTCGGCCAATCTCGCGGCCTGCATCGCGGCGGTGAAAGACCGCGTGTGCTTCATCAACACCGGGTTCCTCGACCGGACCGGGGACGAACTCCACACCTCGATGGAAGCCGGGCCGATGGTGCGTAAGGGCGCGATGAAGGCCTCACGCTGGATTGCGGCGTATGAACAGCGCAACGTCTGCATCGGTCTCGCCCACGGGCTTTCCGGCAAGGCGCAGATCGGCAAAGGCATGTGGGCCGCGCCGGACATGATGGCGGGCATGATGGAGCAGAAAATCGCCCATCCGCGCACCGGGGCCAACACCGCCTGGGTGCCCAGCCCCACCGCCGCGACGCTCCACGCGATGCACTACCATGCAGTCGATGTGTTCGCGGTGCAGGACGAAGTGCGCCGGATGGAAACGCCGGGGCTGGACGCGCTGCTGGCGATCCCGCTGGCCGAAGGGGCCAACTGGTCCGCCGAGGACGTGCGCGCCGAACTCGACAACAACGCGCAAGGCCTGCTCGGCTACGTCGTGCGCTGGATCGACCAAGGCGTCGGCTGCTCCAAAGTGCCCGATATCCACGACGTGGGCCTGATGGAAGACCGCGCCACCCTGCGCATCTCCAGCCAGCACATGGCCAACTGGCTGCACCACGGCGTGTGCAGCGAGGCCGAAGTCACGGACGCACTGCACCGCATGGCCACGAAGGTCGACGCGCAGAACGCAGGTGATCCGCTGTATGAACCGATGGCCGGCAACTGGGACACTTCGCTGGCGTTTCAGGCGGCCTGCGATCTGGTGTTCAAGGGGCGCGAGCAGCCTAGCGGCTATACCGAACCGCTGCTGCATGCGTGGCGGTTGCGGAAGAAGGCGGCTTTGGCGGCGGGTTAAGAGCCTCCGGCGGGCAAGGGCCGGCGGCCCTTGCATCCCGTCAGTCGGTGCCAGCCTCCAACCCTTCGTCATTCCCGCGCAGGTGGGAAACCAGCCGCAACCCATCGGTTTGCCCTACGGGATTGCTTCGAAGTCAGGCCTTCGTACCTGCCGCTCTGGATTCCCGCCTTCGCGGGAATGACGAGAGTTTGGGCAAGTTCGCCTTGCTGACTGTGAGGGAAGCCTGTGGTATGACGCTACTGCTTGGGGCTACCGAACTTGCACGGCTATCTGGCAAGCGCCAAAAATCTGGGATTCGTCCGATCCACGGAAATTGAATCCGACGTAAATCGAATAGGTTCCACTTTTGGAGAAAATCCGCTCGGCACCTTTTTCTGTCAGCCCGATGGCGGTGCGGACAGGGACATCGATCTGATCGAGCGTGGACAACGTCTTGCTTTCAATCTCAAGGCGCCCCTTCTTGCCTGCGCCCTTGGCGAACACATAATCGTAGCTCCCATTACCTGAGTCAGCCTCTATATGGATGGAATCGCCTTCTCGGTTCTTTGCCATGGAAATGATCACATGATCCCCATCCGCACGTTGCAAAATCTCGCACGAACGGATGGTGTTTTCACCGTTCCCCAAAAAAACCGAAAAGTCGGGAGGGGCAGGCGACGCAGCCGCCTGTGAGCCAGCGAGAAAGGCGAAGGTGAGTAGGGGGTTCATGGGTGTGAACCTTCAAAACGATGCATGAATGTGCGGCGGTACGCCTTCCTTCAAAGGTGCGCCGCCATTTCTACGAATAGCGTGCTCAAGTGCAACCTTATCGGCCGAGTTCATATCACTTACCCTGAAGTCCACACCTCTTCCCAAAAGATGCTTCGAAATTGGAGGGCCTTTTTTTAAATTTCGATCTATTGCAGCCGCCATGTCGCTTAAAACTTGGCTCTTTGATTTCCCATCACTTATGCCTTTTTGATAAATAATTTTTAATTCAGCGCCTTGAGCTCCTTTATATGTCCCATAATCGCCATGCGAAAACTTATAGTAAATCCGCTGGGCCTGATCCATGGGAGTTCGCACTCCATCGGTTACGGTCAAGGTCTTTCCAGTCGCAGCATGATAATCTGCCGCAACCGCATCGATCTTGCCACGAATCTTTTCCGGAATCCTGACCGCATCACTCTTGGCTTTCCATTTTGAGCCCGGCGATCCGCCGCGGCCCGGCTTGCGCCCGTAGACGACGATCTCCTGAGGATTGCCTTGGCCCCCTGGTCCGAAGGTAAACTGGCCGTTGCTCGGATCGTGGTTCGGATTGAACTTCCGTTCGAATAGAAGCGCCAGATCGACTTCATCCAACACAAATCCGGTGCGCAGAAAATGCTCAAACGCGAGCAATTCAGCTGCCTCACGCTCGGTAACCCCGCTCGCTTGCATCGCATTCTCCTATCGGTTAAAGGAGAACATATATAGAACAAACTGGAAAAGTCAAGCCAGCGCTGGAACGCCTGTTATGGCCCTTGCCTGTCCTTCGACAGGCTCAGGACGAGCGAGAGGCCTTTAAACCGTCAGCACCCGCGCAATCGCGACGAAATCGGCGACGTCCAGCGTTTCCGCGCGCCGCTGCGGGTCTATCCCCAAAATCTCCAACGCTTCCAAAGCCCCCGGCAACCCCTTGAGCGATTGGCGGAGCATTTTGCGGCGCTGGCCGAAGGCGGCTTCGGTGACGCGCTCGAGCATGCGGGGGGAGACATGTTCGGGCATCGCCTTGGGTTCGACGTGGATGATCGCCGACATCACTTTGGGCGGCGGGGTGAAGGCGCTGCGGTGGACGCGCATGGCGATGCGGGGGGCTGCGCGCCACGGGGCAAGGACCGCCAGGCGCCCGTAGGCGTCGCTGCCGGGGGCGGCGATGATGCGTTCGGCGACTTCCTGCTGGAACATGAGGGTGAGGCTGCGCCAGGGGGGCGGCCAGCCCGGGCCGGAGAGCCAGCCGACAAAGAGCGCGGTGCCGACGTTGTAGGGCAGGTTGGCGACGACGTGCCAGGGGGTGTCGAACAAGGTTTCGGGCGCGATTTTCACCGCGTCGCCTTCGATCACGGTGAGTTGGCCGGGGAAGGCTTCGTTCAGTTCGGCCAGCGCGGGGAGGCAGCGGCGGTCCATCTCGATGGCGGTGACGCGCGCGCCGCGGCGCAGCAGCGCGCGGGTGAGGCCGCCGGGGCCGGGGCCGACTTCGAGGACGTTCTGGTCCTTCAGGTCGCCGGGGACGAGCGCGATGCGGGCGAGAAGCTGTTCGTCGAACAGGAAGTTCTGGCCGAGCGCCTTGGTGGCGATGAGTCCGTGGCGCTGGACGACTTCGCGCAAGGGGGGGAGGTCTGTCATCCGTTTGAGAGCCTGCGCGCGGCGCATTGGCCGGCCATGCGGATCGCGGCGATGGTTGCGCCGGGGCGGGCGGTGCCGAGGCCCGCGATGGCAAACGCGGTGCCGTGATCGGGCGAGGTGCGCACGATGGGCAGGCCTAGCGTGATGTTCACGCCCTCGTCGAAATCGAGCACCTTGATCGGAATCAGCGCCTGATCGTGGTACATGCAAATTGCTACGTCATACGTCGCGCGGGCTTCGGCGTGGAACATGGTGTCCGCCGGAAGCGGCCCGCGCGCGTCGATGCCCATGTCGCGCAGCGCGGCGACGGCGGGGGCGATGAGGTCGCGGTCCTCGGTGCCCATGCGGCCATCTTCACCCGCATGCGGGTTCAGCCCGGCGAGCGCGAGGCGGGGATGCTCGACGCCGAAATCGCGGCGCAGCGCGGTGGCGGCGATGCACGAGCGGGCGCGGATCAGTTCGACCGAGAGCAGGCCCGGCACCTGGCTGAGCGCGACATGGACGGTGATTGGCACGACGCGCAGGTGCGGGCCGGCGAGCATCATCACCGCGTTTTCCGGCGTGATTCCGCACGCTTCCGCCACGAATTCGGTCTGGCCCGGCTGGCTGAAGCCGATGCGGGCAAGGCGGCTCTTGGCGATGGGGCCGGTGACGAGCGCGGCGGCGCCGCCTTGCTTGACGAGGCCGGTGGCGGTTTCCAGAGAGCGCAGGGCGAGTTCGGCCCCGGCATCGTCGGGCGCGCCGGGGGTGTAGGCGCAAAGCCCCACGTCGAGCACGGGGAGCGCGTGGGGGAACACGGCGGCGGCTTCATCCGGCCCAGCGATGGACTGCACCGGGATGCCGAGCCCGCGCGACCGGGCGGCGGCTTCGATCACGGCGCGACTGCCAACTGCGAAGAACGGCGGCAAACCCTCCGCTTCGCGCACAGCCCAAGCGGCGGCAATCAGCTCGGGGCCAATTCCGGCGGGATCGCCCAGACTGATGGCTATAGGTAGGGAGACGGTCATGCGGTGGCCCTAGCAGACAGGATGCGGCAGGGAGAGAGGTTTCCTAGGCGGCTCAAGAGCCTCCGGCGGGGCAAGGGCTATCACCCTTGCATCCCGATGCTGTCGAGGTGGGAGCCGAGGCTGGAGCACAGCGCAAGGCCGCACTGCCGGAGGCTTTGAAGCCGCTTCGCGGCGGGCGCGAAGTGGTCAGTACAGCACTGAGCTGATTCAAGGGTTGCAAGGGCGATGGCCCTTGCCTGTCGAAGGCCCTTTTAGTTGTATTCAATCACCGCATCGCGCCGCAGATCGCGCAAGTACGTCTGTGCGCGCTTGTTCACGCGGTCGTCTTCCATCTGCGACTGGAGCTGTTCGAAATTCGGGCCGGATTCGACCTTGGGATCATCGCGCCCGCAGAGCATGAGCACGCGCACGCCCTCTTCGATCGAGCCGAAGGGCGGGGTGGTTTCGCCCACGGAGAGCTTGAGGATCGTGTCCTGCAAGGCGCTCGGCAGATCGCGCACCTTGATCTGGTCGTTGGCGACGACTGATGCTCCGATGGGCGCGGCAGCGGCCTCTGCCGAGCCGCAGCCGTGGATGTCCTTGACCATCTTGTCGAAGGCGCTGGCTTTGGCGGCGGCATCCTTTTCGGGCGTGCCCTTGGGGAAGGTGATCGAGATCTGCTTGAGGCTGAGCAGCGCGTCGCGCGGGTCGGCGGTGAGCACCTGGCGCTTGTCGATGAGGTACAGGATCGAATAGCCGCCGCGCAGTTCGATCGGGCCGACGAGCTGGCCGGCGGTCATCTGCGCCGCGGGCGTAGCGAGTTCCGGCGGAAGCTGGGCCAGCTTGATCCAGCCAAGATCGCCGCCGACTGCGGCAGTCGAGGCTTCGGAATACTGGCGCGCATACGCGACGAAGCTGCCGCCAGCCTTGAGTTGCTCCACGACCTTCTGCCCATTGGCAAGAACTTGCGGCCTGGTTTCGTCGGTGGCGGAGAGGAAAATTTCGCCGATGCGGTATTCCTCGGTGCCCTTTGCGGCCTTGAGGCGGTCCATCATCTCGCGCACTTCGCCGTCCGCGATGTTGACGAACGGCTGGACGTTGCGGCGCAGCAGGCGCTGCCAGGCGAGTTCGCCCTTGATCTGGCGCTTGAGCGAGGCAGTGGATGAGCCGATCGTGATCAGGTACTTTTCGAGTGCTGCCGGGTTCTGGCCGAAATTCTGCTGGGCGACGCGGTTGAAGGTCTGCATCACCTCTTCGTCTTCGATCTCGATACTGGCGGCCTTGGCCTCCTGAATTTGCAACGTTTCGTCGATCAGGTTGCGCAGCACCTGCAGGCGCAGCCGCTCCATTTCCTCGGGCGCGACCTTGCCGCCATTCGCGCTGACGATGAGCGCGAGGCGCTGGTCGATATCAGTTCCGGTCACGATTTCGCCGTTCACGATCGCTGTGGCGCGGCGCACGTGCGGATCGGTCTTGCCGAAGATGACCGGATTGGTGGGCAGATTGAGCGCACTGGCGGTGGCTGGTGGAGCCTCGTCGACCGGGTCGAGCAATGTCTGCGCGCTGGCGATCGTGCCGGCGAGCGGCGCGGTAGCCACGGCTATTGCGCCCAGAGCCAGCGCGGCCTGACTGACAACACGGTGTGCGGAGACGGAAAACAAGCGAAACCGGGTCTTCATGGCAATCAGATGGTCCTGTCTCTTGGTCAGTCTACAGCACGAAAACGCCCGCATCGTCCGACGCTTTGGGCAATTCAACGTTCGAACCCTAGCATTTCCGGCTGAACCCGAGGTGAGTGACGCCGCGATAGCCCGATTGCAATGCCGATGAAAGCGAAACGGGGGAAAAGAACCCCTCCGTCAGCCCTTCGGACTGCCACCTCCCCATTTGCACTTCGTGAAAACAGGGAGGAAATCTGGTGGTCAGCGCACGCCGATATTGCGCAACGAAATGTTGAACTGGATGGTATTGCCGCGGGTTGCGTCGCCGGTCGTGATATAGTCGCGCCGCCAGGTGAGCGCGAGATCGAGGCAATCGTCGGTATAGGCAAATCCGAGCCGGTGGCGCAGTATCTGGAAGCCGTCCGAGGCCTGGGTCGGATCATCCCCGCGCCGCGTGAGGTTGACGACGCCCGAGCCGAACACCGACCAGTAGCGCGCAAACGCGACACGGCCGGAAAAGCGCAGCTCCTCGCGGTCGCGCAAGTCCTCGAACGTGGTGGGAATATTGCGGTTCAGGCGCAGGTACCCGATTTCGGCATAGGTCCGGTGATCGCCGATCGTGGCGTCGAATTCGTTGCGGCGCAGCTTCAGCCCGTCCTTGTCGAGCCGGAAGCGGTGGGTGAACTGGACAATGTCGCGGAACCGCAGCGATGTGCGCCCGACCACATCCGAGACGCGCGAGGAGAGGCCGGTGCCGTTCGGCAGCAAGGTCTGCTGGGTGGAGAGCCGGTAGCTTTGGCCGATGGTCGTCAAGACCCGCCAGCCCGGGCGGGTGAGCTGCCAGTCAGCCCCGTAGGTCACGCGCACTCCGTCCTCGATGCGGTCGTATCCCGGGAAGCGGTTGAGCGCGAAAAGGTTGGAATCCTCCAACTCGACTGCCCGCGAATCCTCGTTGGGAATGGCAAGGTTGCGGACGTGCGGAGTTGCGACGATCTGGAAACGCGGGGTCAGCACTTGCGTACCGCCCAGCGCGGCGCCGATCAGCGGCCACTTCACATCGATCGCGGCGGTGGCGATGCCGCGTGCCTGCCAGCCCGGATCGCCGCGATAAAGCAGTGTGCTGGTGAGCTGGTTGCCGCTGCTGTGATAAACATCGCCCCGCACCAGCCCGGTGAACGTGACCTCCTGGCCCAGTCCGGTTATCGTGCGCAGGTCCCAGTGCGCGCGGGCAAAGGCGCGCTGCGTGTTCTGACCGGCCGAGCGGGAGAGCGCGAGGCTGTTGGCTTCCAGTTCCAGTGTGCCGCCGATCGCCGGCGGGACGATCCGGCGGCGGTACTCCAGCGCGGGCAGTGCGATCGGCACCAGCCCTTGCCGGTCGCCTCTGCGCAACGTCTGCACCGCCCAGCCCGCGAGACTGAAATAGCTGGAATCGTCGATCCGCTCGAGATTGATGGTCGAGCGCAGCCGGTCGTCGCGGCTAATGTCGTAGCGGCGCAGGAAGGTACGGTCGCTGGCATAGCGGCCGAAGCCCGTGAGGCTCCAGGCATCCGATAGCTGAAAGCGGCCGTTCGCCTCGAAATAGCCGCGGAAGACCTGTTCCTGCGCGTTGTCAGACGTGACCGTGCCGGTGCCGAGCTTGATGCGCGCGCTTCGCGTCAGGTATCCGGT
>JBJXEK010000003.1:0-3992 GCA_046155055.1 Novosphingobium sp.
GCGCCGCTGGCGCAGCCTGGCGCTGAAGTCCGTCCCGGCGAGTATTTGCTGGCCATCAACGGTCGTCCGGTCGATGTGGCAAACGAAGTCTACAAAGGCTTCGAGGGTTTGGCTGGAAAGCAAACCATGTTGACGGTCGGGCCCAATCCGGACGGCGCTGGATCGCGCATGGTCAAGGTCGTGCCGATCGCAGAGGATATTCCCCTGCGCTTGCACAGCTGGATGGAAGCCAACCGGCGGCTGGTCGATACGCTCTCAGGCGGCAAACTGGCCTATGTCTATTTGCCGGACACCTATGCCGGCGGATTTGCCAACTTCAATCGCTACTATTTTGCGCAAGTCGGCAAGCAAGGGGTGATCCTCGACGAGCGCTTCAATCACGGAGGAGACATTGCCGATTTCATTGTCGACCAGTTGAAGCGCACCCCGCAAATGGTCAATTCCGGGCGCGAAGGCGAATCTGTGGTTGAGCCGGCTCAGGCGATTTACGGGCCGAAAGTGATGATCATCAACCAGATGTCGGGTTCAGGCGGTGATGCATTGCCTTGGCTGTTCCGCAAGGCCGGTGTTGGAACGCTCGTCGGTACGCGCACATGGGGCGGTCTGGTGGGCATCGGCGGGTATCCCACTTTGATCGACGGCGGCGGGATCACCGCCCCGCGCTGGGCGATCTATGGCACAAACGGGGAATGGGAAGTCGAGAATATCGGCATCCCGCCCGACGTCGAGGTCGAACAGAATCCAGCGCAGCAGCGATTGGGGCACGACCCGCAGCTTGAGGCCGCGGTTCGCATCGCGCTCGACGCGTTGGCGAAATCGCCTCCGCCAACGTTCGTCCAGCCCCCGGCACCCGATCGCAAGCCTGTCCTACCGGATAGCGCTGACTAGGCCGCGTGTGCCAAAGGCTTGCGCCGCATCCCCCCTCGCCTTGGCTGTAAGGTCACGCTATCACCCGCGCCATGCCCAGCCCCCGCTTCTTCATCATGCGCCACGGCGAGACCGTGTATAACGCCGCGCGCCGCCTGCAGGCGAACCACATCCACACCCCGCTCACCCGTTTGGGGTTCGAGCAGGCTCTGGCGATGGGCGGTGCGCTGAAGGCCGCGCTGGGCGAGACGCCGGACGTCACGCTCCACGTCTCCGAAACCGGCCGCGCGCTGCAGACGGCGGCGATGGTTGCACAAGGTCTCGGCATCGACTGGTTTGCGGCCCGGCGCACCGATGATCTCAAGGAAATCGACATGGGCTCATGGTGCGGGCGGCTCTACGATGATGTGGAGGCCGAGATCGGCCCCATCGTCCTGGCCGATCACCTCCTCCGCCCCGCGCCGGATGGCGAGGACTATCCCATGATCGCCGCACGCCTGAGCCGCTGGCTGGGCGAAGTGGCCGGGATGCCCGGTGATCACATCGTCGTCATGCACGGCATTTCCAGCCGCGTGCTGCGCGGCATGATGGCAGGCTGTCCGGTCCATCCCGATCTCGGCGTGCCGATCGCCCCTTCGCTGGTGCAAGGCTCGATCGCGCTGATGGTGGATGGCCGAGAGACAGTGCTCTTCGGTGCCGAGCGGGGCACCGAGCACGCCTGATGGGCGATGTGATCAACCTCAGGCTCGCGCGCAAGGCCGCCGCGCGCAAGGCGAAGGAGGCGGACGCCGCCGGCAACCGCGCGCGCCACGGCCGCACCAAAGCCGATCGTGAACTGATCAGGGCGGACAACGAACGCGCAGCCCGGATGCTTGATGGCGTAAAGCTGGATAGCAGGGTCTGATGCGCTCGACCGGAGATTCCACTAGCGTGCGGCTCTACCATCTCGACGATGGCCCCGAGGGCGGTGCGGCGCATACGCTGCTTTACGGCACGCTGGCAGAGGCACTGGCGCTCGCCGCCCAGCAGCCGGAGGATCTGCAGGAAGGCCTGTTCATTGCCACCGACAACGATGTCGTTGCCTATCTTGATCTGGTGGGGCCATGAAGCGGGTTCTGCTGGCTGCCGCGCTGTTCCTCGCCGCCCCCGCAATGGCGCGCGACAGCCTCGGAATCTGGAACACGTGGGGCGCGTTCGCCGATGCCGGTGTGCCGCGCTGCTATGCCATCGCCATGGCCGATGCGGTGGCGGGCCGCAGCAACGAATTCCAGCCATACTTTACGGTCGGCACCTGGCCGCGCCGGAAAGCGCGCGGCGAAGTCCACGTCCGCCTCTCGCGTCGGCTCGGCCCGGGCGGCACGGCCACCCTGTCGATTTCGGGCGAGCGCTTCCCGCTCGTGGCGGGCACAGCCGATGCCTGGGCACAGGATCAGCGGATGGACGCGGCGATCGTCGCCGCGATGCGCTCGGCAACAAGCATGACCGTCACTGGCCGTACCGCCTCCGGCCGCGTATTCAGCGACAGCTATGCCCTCGCCGGCGCTGCTAGTGCGATGGATGCCGCCATGCTCGGCTGCGCCCAGAACTAAAAGCGCAAGCCCGCGCCGAGCAGGAACTGCCGCCCGCGCACGGTCTGGCCATAGCCGGAAAAGCGGTACTCCCCCCGCACTAACTCGCGCTTGGTGAGATCGACCTCGCCTCCGCCGCCCAGCGTCCAGCCGCTGCCACGCAAGGCACGGCCCGTGTCATAGGCCACAGTGTGATAGGCTTGGCCGCCGCGCACAAAGCCGCGCAGCCCGTCCGTCACCGGCACCGCCAGCCGCACTGTTGCCGAGGCGAACACGCCCTGATCAGCACGGCGCGTACCGATGACCTGCGAGGCGCTCGATCCGCACAGATCGCCCTCGGCCCCGGCGATCACCGGGCCGAGCAGGAGTGCGACTGCGGTAAACATTTGCGGAACATGGCAAGCAACCTCGGCAGGACTGATCTGCCTCAAGGTTCGCTGCACCGCGCGCAGACACTACAAGCCGCCGCTGTTTGCGCGCAGGCCCGCTTGCCCCTATATGCGCGTCATGCAGATAGCGCCGATGCCGATCCCGGGACTTGTAGATCCCGTTCCCGTCCCCCGTGAGGTGACCCCGCGCGACGACGGGCGGATCGACATGATCGGCCTGGCCCGGCCGCAGATCGCTGCGCTGTTCGCCGAAGCCGGGCTCGACGCAAAGGCCGCCAAGCTGCGGGCGAAGCAGGTGTTCCACTGGCTCTATCACCGCGGGGTGACCGAGTTCGAGGCAATGACCGACATCGCCAAGACCATGCGCCCGTGGCTGGCAACCCGCTTCGTTATCGGCCGGCCCGAGGTGGTCGAGGCGCAAGTCTCGAATGACGGCACACGCAAGTGGTTGCTGCGCACATCAGATGCCCACGATTTCGAGATGGTGTTCATCCCCGATGCCACGCGCGGCACCCTGTGCGTCTCGAGCCAGGTTGGCTGCACGCTCAATTGCCGCTTCTGCCACACCGGCACGATGCGCCTGGTGCGCAATCTGACGCCCGGCGAGATTGTCGGCCAGGTCATGCTCGCGCGCGACGTGCTGGGCGAATGGCCCAAGGGCTCTATGGCCGGGCTCGATTTCGATGAGCCCGACGACGAAGACGACAGCTCCGACTACACCCCCGATGGCCGCCTCCTCACCAACATCGTGATGATGGGCATGGGCGAGCCGCTCTACAATTTCGAGCATGTGCGCGATGCGCTGAAGCTGGTGATGGATGGTGCCGGGCTCGCGCTCTCCAAGCGGCGGATCACGCTTTCGACCAGCGGGGTGGTGCCGATGATGGCCCGCGCGGGCGCGGAGATCGGCGTAAACTTGGCGGTTTCGCTCCACGGCGTAACCAAGGACGTGCGCGACGAACTCGTGCCGATCAACCGCAAGTTCGGGATCGAGGCGTTGTTACAGGCCTGCGCCGACTATCCCGGCGCTTCGAACGCGCGGCGCATCACGTTCGAATATGTGATGCTCAAGGACAAGAACGACCGCGACAGCGATGCGCACGAGCTGGTCCGGCTGCTGCGCCAATATGACTTGCCCGCCAAGGTCAACCTCATTCCGTTCAATCCC
>JBJXEK010000004.1:0-4505 GCA_046155055.1 Novosphingobium sp.
CAGCGCGACCAGCGCCAGCATATCGAGATTGACGCGGTACGCGCGTGACAGCGCGTCTCCTTCGGCATTCTGCGCCGCCTCGGTCGACAGGATGGTATCCGGCGGCATCCGCGCGCGCAACGCCGCCTCTGCTGCAGGGCGGTCCGACAGGGCGAGGTCCAGCCGGTCGATTCGGCCCAGCCGGCCAAACCGCCATTGCGCCGCGGCGATATCCATCACGGCGATGTCCGCCGTGTCGCCCGCTGCGGGCAGCGTGCCTGCGACCCGGAGCTGAACTGTGCGGCCATTGGCAAGGACCGAAAGCTGCGATCCGACGCGGGCGCGCGTCCGGGCCATGGCATGGCGGGACAGGAAAAGCGCCGTCTCGTCAAAGACTGCGTCATTACCCGCCCTGGGGCCTCGAGCGCGCATGCTGATGAGCGCGGGGGTTACCGCCGCAGCGCGGATGATATCGACCCCGAGCAGGGTCAGACGGACATCGCCTGCCCGCGCGTTGAGACTGACGACCGGACTGGCATCGGCGACCCCTTCGGCTCGGGCGATCTTGGGGTAGGCCTGCTCGTCGAACCCGAGCGGGCTGGCTGCGCGGACCGACAGCGCCGCACCGCCGCTGATGCCGCGCATCGCACCGTTGAACGAAGCAAGTGCCGACCCGTTGACGAGATGGACGGCAAAGCCCAGCGCCACACCGACTGCAATCGCGATGGCCGTCATCGCAAAGCGCGCCGGATGAAAGCGCCACTCGCCGCCGATCAGCCAGCCGAGCGCCAAACGCCCGGAAAAAAGGCCAGATTTAGCGGCCACGCAGCTCCACTAGCCCTTCTGCGCTCAGCCGCAGCACCCGATCGGCAATCATGGCGCTTTCGGCGGAATGCGTGACCATCACGCAAGCGGCGTCATGGCGGCGTACGGCCTCGGCAAACAGCGCCAGCACCCGTGCAGCGGTCTCAGGATCGAGGTTGCCGGTCGGCTCATCGGCGAGGATCAACGCCGGCCGGTGTACGAGCGCGCGCGCAATCGCAACGCGCTGCAACTCACCGCCCGACAGATCGCGGGCATAGCCCGGGCCGCGCCCGCCAAGTCCGACCGCCTCCAGCATCTCCTCCGCCCGCCCTTCCGCGGCGGCGGCATCGGACGAGACCAGCGCCAGCGGCAACGCCACGTTTTGGCGCAAGGTCAGGTAGGGCAGGATGTGAAAGGCCTGGAATACGAAGCCGATGCGCTCGCGGCGCAGCTTGGTGCGTGCGGTCTCGTCGAGGGGCCCAAGCTCGGTTCCGTCGATGGCGACACTGCCGGTGTCCGCCTCGTCCAGTCCGGCCAGGATGTTGAGCAAAGTCGATTTGCCGACACCGGATTCGCCGACTATCGCCACCAGTTCGCCGGGCATGACCGCAAGGTCGAGCTGACGGAACAGCGACCGGGGGCCGGGAACAGACTTGGCAAGCGCGCGCACCAGCAGCCGGGAACGGGGTTCGATCATGGCCATGCGGTGGCGGATGCGCAGGTAAACCGCAATATGGCTCTTGAGCTTGATTTTGATCGCATAGCGCTATCAAACGGAGCGCGCGAGGTCCGCCGAGACGGCGTGGAGCTGACATGAAGGAAAGCCGATGCGTTTGATGATGCTCGCAGCGCTGACTTTCGCCGCGCCAGCTGCGGCGAAGACGTACGAACTTCAGGCCACGCCGCAAACCGTCGCGTGGGGGCACTACGATGCCACGGACAAACCGGTCCTGACGATCCAGTCCGGCGACACGGTGGTGATCCACACTTTGTTGACCAGCAGCCCCACGCGCCTCGAAAAGGCCGGCGTGGCGCCGCAGGATGTCGAGCCGGCGCTGCGCGCTGTGTTCGACGGTGTGCCTGCCGCGGCCCGTGGCCCTGGCGGCCATATCCTCACCGGCCCGATCGCGATCGAGGGCGCGGAGCCTGGCGACACGCTCGAAGTGCGCATCCATAAGATCGATCTGGCGATTCCCTATTCCTACAATGCCTTCGGGGTCGGCACGGGCTTCCTGACCGACGATTTCCCCTATTCGCGCATGCGCATCATCCCGCTCGACCGGCAGCGCATGACTGCGCAATTCGCGCCGAACATCGAGGTGCCGCTGCATCCGTTTTTCGGTAGCATGGGCGTTGCACCGCCGCCCGGGTTTGGCCGGTATGATTCGGCACCGCCCAACATCAACGGCGGCAACATGGACGACAAGGCGCTGGTCGCCGGGTCCACGCTGTTCCTGCCCGTCCACGCGGCGGGTGCGCTGTTTCAGGCCGGCGATGGACACGCCGCGCAGGGAGGCGGGGAAGTCGATATCACCGCGCTCGAAACCTCGCTGACCGGGACGTTTGAATTCATCCTGCACAAGGGCATGAAATCACCCTATCCGCGGGCCGAAACCCCAGACGCTCATATAGCGATGGGATTTGACGACGATCTGAGCAACGCCGTGCGCAAGGCCTTGCGCAACATGCTCGACTTTCTGGTCACCGCCAAGGGCATGTCCCGCGACGATGCCTATATGCTGATGAGCGTTGCGGGAGACGTTGAAATCACCGAACTGGTCGATCGCAACAAGGGGGTCCACGTCGTCCTAAAGAAATCGCTGTTCACCCGGCACTGATCGGCGGTGGCGCGGGCCAAGGACTCGGCAAGCGGCCGAGCAAGGCCTCTATCGCCAGCCCGATACCGAGCAGCTTGCGATCGCTGCCAGCGGGACCATCGAGCTCAATGGCAACCGGCAGGTTGCCTGCCGTGGCGGCGGGCAGGACCAATCCCGGAAGTCCGGCGGTGCTGCCCGGCGCAATGTTACGGCCCATCGCGGTTTCGAACGGCACATCGCTGCCTGCAATACGCACCGCGCTTTCGTCGCCAATCGGGGTCGCCGGTGTCATGGTGACCGGAAGCAGCATGGCATCGACCCGGTTTTCGGTGAACCATGCGGCAAGCATGCTCCGCAGTGCGGGCAGGTGGACGGTGATCGCGGCAGAATAGTGCGCTTCCGGAATAGCCCGGGGCGCACCAGGCACGGCGAAGGCATCGAGCAGTGCCTTCACGTCGGGGCTGACTTCAGCGTGCAGCGCTTCATACGTGATGCTTGCTCCGGATGCTGCCAGCCAGCGAGTGAGCGAGGGCACCACGTCGTGGATCTGCACAGGCAAGGTAATCACCTCGATCAGCGCGCCGAGCCCCGGCAGATCGGCGCTGATGATCGTCACGCCGGCGTGCTCCAGCCGTTCGATCACGCCGTCGACCGCCTCTGCCAGGGCAGGATCGAGACCCGAGAAGTAGTAATCGGGCGCGATTCCGATCCGCAGTCCTGCGAGCGGCGGGGCGACGACCGGCGACGTTTCGCCTGTCATCACGTCATCGAACAGCACCAGATCGGAAACGTGGCGGGCAACCGGTCCGACCTGATCAAACTCTCCGGTGATCGGCGCGCAGCCGTGATTGGGATAGCGGCCGGTGGTGGGCCGAAATCCGGCGATCCCGCACAGCGCCGCCGGCACCCGGATCGAGCCCTGTGTGTCCTCGGCCAAGGCCAGCGGCGCCATCCCGGCCGCAACCGCCGCCGCGCTGCCGCCGCTGCTTCCGCCGGGGATCCGCGCGCGGTCCCACGGATTGCGCACCGCGCCATAGGCCAAATTGCTGCTGGTCCAGCCGAGCGACAACTCATGCAGATTGGTCTTGCCGAGCACGATAGCCCCTGCTGCGCGCAGGCGGGCAACCACCGAGGCATCGGCGGCCGGGAAGAAGCGGCGCAGCGCGGAGGTTCCGGCGGTGGTCGGCAGATCGGCGGTGTTGATGCTGTCCTTGACCGGCACCGGCAGGCCATGGAGCGGGCCGAGCGCTTCGCCGGCCATCCGGCGCGCATCCGCAGCGCGGGCCTGGGCGCGCACCGCTTCGGGATCGAGCGTGATGAACGCATTCAGGTCCGCGCCAACCCCGCAGCGCGCCAGCAACGCATCGGCATAGGCCAGCGCCGTTAAACGACCCTCGCGCATGGCGTGCACGGCTTCGCCCGCCGAAAGCGCGATCATTTCATCTGTCGTCATGCGCGCCATCTCCCTGATCGTGCCATGCTTGAGCGGCCAAGGCTAAAGCCTCTGTGGCCGGGATGAAAGGCCGTTGCCATCTGTCCCGCAGGGTTGTCCGACCCGGATTGGCGTGGCACGGCAGGAAAAGCAAGGAGACGGCCGATGACGCACTACGAGACCTTCGAAGCCGGCGACGTAACGCTTCGATCGGGCGCGCTGCTGCCGTCGGTTCGGGTGGCCTATGTCACGCACGGCACCCTGAACGCGGCCCGCGACAACGCGATTGTCTATCCGACCCACTATGCCGGCACGCACGACAGCAATGCCTGGGCCATCGGGCCGGGCCTGGCGCTCGATCCGGACACGTACTTCATCATCGTGCCCAACATGCTGGGCAATGGCGTGTCCTCTTCGCCCAGCAACACCCCGGCCCCCCACGATGGCCCGCGGTTCCCCCTCGTAACCGTGCG
>JBJXEK010000005.1:0-3697 GCA_046155055.1 Novosphingobium sp.
ATGACTTTCCCGCCAAGGTCAACCTCATTCCGTTCAACCCCTGGCCCGGCGCGCCTTATGAGTGCTCCACACCGGAGCGGATCCGCCGCTTCGCCAAGATCGTGTTCGATGCAGGCATTTCCGCGCCGGTACGCACGCCGCGGGGGCGCGATATAGATGCGGCCTGCGGGCAGCTCAAAACCGCGGCAGAACGCAAGTCCCGCGCCGAGCTCGACCGCCTCGCCGAAGAGAAGCAGGCCGCGCTCGGGTAGTTTGTTCCCCTGACGGGGAAAGCGGCACCGGCCCTGGTTCAGCTAGGCTGAAACAGGCTAAACACCCTTCAGCTCGCCGAGAAGCTGCTCGAAAGCCGGAACGTGGCCTGCACGGCCGCGCCGTTTACATAGCGCACGCGGTAGAGCGTCGCCGTGCCCACAGCACCGCACATGCGCACCGAAAGGTTCACCGCGCCATTGGCCACCAGCGCCTGGCTCGCGATCGCCTGATAGGTCGCGCCGGTATCGAGCGACTGGTCGATGAACAGAGTGCCCGCCTGATCCGCAAACGCCGTAGCGTTGAAAAACGCCAACTGCCCCGCGCTGTTGGCGCGGCCGGTGCCGGTAAACGTGGCCGATGCAGCCAGCACAGCAACGCTATCGGTGAAGCCGGAGCCCGCATTGACTGTGCCGGAGACCGTGGCGGTGCCGCTCACGGAAACGCTGCCGATCGCCGAACTGCCGGCAGCCAGCGAAAGCCCGGTATTGGGGGCAGCCTGCTGCTTCTGGCTCAGCACCACTGAGACCGTGCCGCTGGTGTAAGTGGACACGCGCGCACGCACGAACGCGGCGGACGAAACGTAGCTGAAAACACCCGTGGCAGTCGATGTCGTGACTGGTGCCGAGTTAGGCGCTGCCGCCGAGATGACCGGCAACGTTACCCAATTGGTAGCATCGTTCGATTGTTCATAGGTGATCGTGCAGGTCGTACCCGCGCTAGTCACTTGGAACGAGCCGCCCATATAGGGATTGTTGCTCACCGAGACCACGTTGGTTGCAGCCGTAACGCTGCCCGAAACGGTGGCGCCTTCGCTGCACGAACGGTAGATCGCCGAAAGCCATCCGGTCAGCCCGGTGCCGCCGCCCGGCATCGCCGTGCCGGTGATAGCTGCGCCCGCAGGCTCAAGATTGGCCAGATCCGTCGGCACCGCAACTGAAAGGCTTGCCGCGCCTGGTTTGGCACCGAGGCTTCCGGGCAGCTGCGCCGAAATGCCGCTGAGCGCCGCATTGGTCGTGGTCTGGTTTGCAGAAGTGGCCGCGCCCGCCGGCAGCGGCAAGGTCGCCGCACTGACCGCTTGGGTGCCCACGGACCCTGAAATAGCGACCGGCAGAGGCGCAGTAGCGCTCACGGTCTGGGCGGTCCCATCGCTGTTGGTAAAGGCAACGGCATTGGCCGGTGCAAACAGAGCGGGGAAAGTAACGGGAGGATTGGGCATGAACGCTCTCCATCGACGGTTGGGTCAATGGCAGCGCAATTAACCTTTATGGTACATGTAGGAAAGTGATTTATTCCAAAATGGCTGCGTATCGCCCCCGAGAACCGGTTCGTCGTGTTTTTTCGCGCGTTCATGCGGGGTTTGGGATCAAGGGACCATTGCAGATGTTCTCAGTTCGAACGGCCTTCATCCAAAGGATACGCATCATGAACAGGTTTTTTCTGGCAGCCGCACTGACTACCGCCATTCTGCCGGCGGCTCCGGCGCTCGCAGATCCGCCCTCCTGGGCATATGGGCATGGGCATGGGCATGGCCGACACGGACATGACCGCGACGATGAGCGCTATGGCCGGCACTATCAGCCGCGTTCGCTGACGCGCAACGATCACATCTGGCGCGGGCGTGACGGTCAATATCACTGCCGCCGCAGCAACGGCACGACCGGGCTGGTGGTTGGCGCCATCGGCGGGGCTCTTGTCGGACGGACCATCGACACCCGCGGCGATCGCACGCTCGGTACTTTGCTCGGCGCGGCAGGCGGCGGGCTTCTGGGCCGCGAGATCGATCGCGGCGGATCCCAGTGCCGTTGACGCATGACAGTGCCGTTGACGCATGACACTTATGCAAGGCGCGGCTTGCCCGCGCCTTTGCACCGCGCCATAGGCCATCTTCAAGCCTAAACAACTGAGGATGACGCGCTGATGTCAATGGTTCTGCTCGATGTCGCGCTGCGCCGTCTGGTCAAGCAAGGGACGCTTACTGTCACCGAAGCATCAGGCCGCCAGCGCAAGTATGGAACGAGCATGCCGGGCTGGCCTGATTTGGGGCTGCGGCTCCACGACGCCAAAGTGCCCGGCGCGCTCGCCCGCAATCCCAGTCTTGGCATGGCCGAATGCTTCATGGATGGCCGCCTGACCATCGAGAACGGCGACATCATGGATTTCGTCGGCTTCATCCGCCGCAACAACCCGTGGGACAAGGGCGGCGATCTCGACAACCTGAACCTGTTCGACAAGCTGCGCGTCGCCGTTTCCGGGCGTCTGGACCAGATCAACCAGCGCAATTCCTCGCGCCGGAACGTCGCGCATCATTATGATCTCGATGACCGGCTCTACGATCTCTTTCTCGATCCCGCGCGCCAGTATTCCTGCGCCTATTGGGACGAGGGCGTTACCACGCTCGAGCAAGCGCAGATCGCCAAGATGGACCACATCGCCGCCAAGTTGGATCTCAAACCCGGCCAGCGCGTGCTTGATATTGGCTGCGGCTGGGGCGGCCTCGCGATCCACCTCCACAAGATTTCCGGTGCCGCGATCCACGGCATTTCGCTCAGCAAGGAACAGATCGGTTACGCCAAAGCCTGGGCGGAGCGCGAAGGCGTGGCGGACAAAGTCACCTTCAGCCTCACAGACTACCGCGACGAGGTCGGCCCTTACGACCGAATCGTCTCGGTCGGTATGTTCGAGCATGTCGGCGTCCCCAACTACGAGACGTTTTTCCGCAAGTGCCATGATCTGCTGGCCATCGACGGGGTGATGCTACTTCACACCATCGGCCGCGCAGGCCCGCCCAACATTACCGACGATTTCACCCGGAAATACATTTTCCCCGGTGGCTATATCCCCTCGCTCAGCGAGACGGTGAAAGCGATCGAGCCGTGCAAGCTTATGCTGACGGACTGCGAGATCCTGCGTCGGCACTATGCGCTGACTCTTCGCGCCTGGTATGCCCGCTGCGCTGAGCAGGAAGAGACGATCACCCGCATCTACGACGGCCGCTTCTTCCGCATGTGGCAGTTCTATCTTGCCGGCGCGGCCACCGGGTTCGAGCATGCCGATCTGGTGAACTTCCAGCTGCAGATCGTGCGCAACCGCGATGCCCTGCCCCTCACCCGCAATTATATTGCCGAGACCGAGAAAGGCTACGCGGCCTCGCGACGCGACTGATTGCAGGCGCAGCCTCGGTTGCACCGCCGCGTCTCCCCTGCTAGCCGCGCGCGCAGCCAACTGCGCCCGAGACTGATAGGGAACCACCAGCCATGTCCGATATCAAACGTGTCGTCCTCGCCTACTCGGGCGGCCTCGATACCAGCGTCATTCTCAAGTGGCTGCAGGTGACTTATGGCTGCGAGGTAGTGACCTTCACCGCCGATCTCGGCCAGGGCGAAGAGCTCGGGCCGGCGCGCGCCAAGGCCGAACTGATGGGCGTGAAGCCCGAGCACATCTACAT
>JBJXEK010000006.1:0-8755 GCA_046155055.1 Novosphingobium sp.
CCCCCGGCGGCGCGGCGCGGCGGAACTCCTCGCCCGCCTGATACATCGCGATGGCCGCTTTCACCGCCCGCGCGCCGTCATCGGGAAAGGCGATCGGCGCGCCCCAGAACGCCACGACCGCATCGCCAACGAACTTGTCGAGCGTGCCGCCGTGTTCGAGTACGACCGCAGAGAGTCGGTCGAGATAGTCGTTGAGCAACTGCGCGATCATCTCCGCCTCGACCGCGTGGGTCAGCTTGGTGAAGCCTTCCAGATCGCTGAACAGGCAGAATATCTCGCGCTTCTCGCCGTGGAGCCGCAGCCGTTCCGGGTTGCGCAAGATCTCGGCCGCCACCGAACGCGGCAGGTATTTGCCCAGCGCACCTTGCGCAAATTCGCGCTGCGCCGCGTTGATCGCGCGCAGCGCCGCGCTGACGGCGACATAGGCGATCAGCCAGCCTACCGCCCAACCGACAGCGGGATGCCCCAGGGTATCGAACCCCGCGCGCTCGGCAATAAACGGGCCGGCAGCGAAGAACCCGAGTTGCACGACCACTGCGAGCGCCAGCTGCCAGGGCCGCGCCCGTGCGGCGGCGGTCGTGACGCCAAGGCCAATGGCTAGCAGGCTGCCAAGCCACAGCGCCCAACCCGGCACCACGCGCGGCAAGGCCTTGTCGAGCAATTGCGCCAGCATCGAGGCATGGACCTCGACCCCGATCATCCGCGACTGGCCATCATTTAGCCGCGCGGCGACCCCGGTGCGGGTGAGCGGCGTGTCAAACTGATCGAAATCGGCAAAGTCACCGCCGATCAGCACATAACGGCCCTTGATCGTTTCGGCGACAAGCGGCGCGGTGGCGGGATCGGCCAGCAGGTCGATCGGGATCTTGTCGAAAACCGGACGCTGCGGGTCGCCCGGCACGCGGTAGCGGATGCGGCCGGTAAAGTGCGTGAAGTCCGGATCGGCATCCGGCGTGCCGCGCGTCAAAGCCACCGAAAGCAGCGGCGGCAAGCCTTCATACTGGCGCGGCCAGCGCCGGGCAACGCGGTCGCTGTCAGTCTCGAGCAGAATGCTTGCCGGGCCCACCTCGTCCGTGCGCGTTGCCGCGATATAGCGGCGCAGGTCCCGCTCCTGCTCGAACGTGATCGCCTCCGGATTGGTGCGCTTGTCGGCATAGGCGAGGTACACCGGCGTTGCCATGCCGCGCAGCGCCGCCTGGAGCAGCGGGTCATCGTCCTGTGGGCTGTCGAACAATACGTCGATGCCCACGCCCTTGGCACCCATGGTTTCGATCTGAGCGAGCGCTTCAGCCAGCACCGTGCGGTCCACTGGGGATATCTGACCCGTCTTGCGGTTGGTATCGGCGGTGTAGACCACCAGAACCACCCGCTTGTCGGTATCGGTGCGCGGGGCGAATTGGGCGGCGCGAACATCGTAGAGCACGCTTTCGGCATCGCCGAGCAACGGCAGCTGCCAGCTGCGCAGCGCGGTAAACAGCGCAAGGCCCAGCAGCAGCGCCGCCACGGCGAGTCGCTGCCAGCCCAGCTGGCGCACGCCTTGCCGTAGCCCCTGCACCGCACTGCCTGTGGTATCGGGCACTGCTTCACCCCCCCGTCACTGCGGGGTGGTCTAGCCGTCTCCTGCGCCGCTGCCTATGCCGCAGCGCACTTGTTTCCTCAGAAGCCCAGGAACCGAACGTTGCCGTCCACCGGTTCGCGCTCGCGCTCGAAGTTGTTCACCGGGCTTTCCGCGTCGCGGTAGCCGATCGCAATGCCGCAGAAGAAGATGTGGGTCTCGTCCGAAACGCCGATGAAGTCCTTGATCAGCTTGGCATAAAGCGAAAGCGCTTCCTGCGGGCAGCTGTCGAGCCCCTCACCGCGCAGCAGCAACATCACCGTCTGCAGCCACATGCCCACATCCGACCACTGCGGCGGCCCCATCCGGCGATCAAAATAGCACAGCAGCACCGCCGGCGCGCCGAACGATTCGATGTTGCTCGCCATGAACTTGGTACGCGCCTCGGTATCGCCGCGGCCGATGCCCATCGCGCTATACATCGCCTTGCCCACTCCGTGCAGCCGCGCCTTGCATTCGGGGATCACTTCGGGATCGTCCCAGCTGTATTCGCGCGGGTCCTGCGGGGGAGTGGCCAGCATCTTGTCGCGCAGTTCGCGCAGCGGCGCGCCCGTCACGATGGTCGCTTCCCACGGCTGGAAATTGCAGCCCGAAGGCGCCCAGCGCGCTGCATCCAGCACGCGGCGCAGCACGTCTTGCGGCACCGGCGTATCCTTGAACACGCGGATCGAACGGCGCGACAAAACGGCTTCGGAAACGGTCATCGGGTCAGTCATGACAATTTAACTGACCGATTAAAGCAAGGCTGTCAATCGTCCTCGAACAGCCCCGCCAGCTGCTCGACCATCGTGCCGCCGAGCTGCTCGACATCCATGATCGTCACCGCGCGCCGATAATAACGCGTGACGTCATGACCGATGCCGATGGCAACAAGCTGCACCGGCGATTGCTTCTCGATCCAGTCGATCACGCGGCGCAAATGCTGTTCAAGGTATCCGGCAGAGTTCACCGAAAGCGTCGAATCGTCGACCGGCGCACCGTCGGAAATGACCATGAGGATGCGGCGATCCTCCTGCCGCGCGAGCAGGCGCGTGTGCGCCCAGAGCAGCGCTTCGCCGTCGATGTTTTCCTTGAGCAGGCCCTCGCGCATCATCAGGCCAAGGTTTTTGCGCGCGCGCCGCCAGGGCTCGTCTGCCTTCTTGTAGACGATATGGCGCAAGTCGTTGAGCCGGCCCGGATGCGCCGGTTTTCCGCCCGAGAGCCACGCCTCGCGCGATTGGCCGCCCTTCCACGCGCGGGTGGTGAAGCCGAGGATCTCGGTCTTGACCCCGCAGCGCTCCAAAGTGCGCGCCATGATGTCGGCGCTGATCGCCGCAATCGAGATTGGCCGCCCGCGCATCGAGCCGGAATTGTCGATCAGCAGGGTGACAACGGTATCCTTGAACTGGATATCGCGCTCGATCTTGTAGGAAAGCGAGTGGCCGGGCGAGATCACCACGCGCGCCAGCCGAGCAGCATCGAGCAGCCCTTCTTCCTGATCGAAATCCCAACTGCGGTTCTGCTGCGCCATGAGCCGACGCTGGAGCCGGTTGGCGAGCCGTGTGACGATCCCCTGAAGGCCCTTGAGCTGGGCATCGAGATAGGCACGCAGCCGGGTCAGCTCTTCCTCGTCGCACAGCTCGCTGGCCGAGACAACCTCGTCGAACTGGCTCGTGAAGGCCTTGTATTCCCAGCTGTCCGGCAGGTCGGTCCACGGGCGATTGGGGCGCGTGGGCAGCATGCCCTCCTCGCCCTCGTCGGCCATGTCGGCATCGGCCGATTCCTCCGGTCGCTCCATGTCCTCCTGGTCTTCGCCTTCGTCGTCGCCTTCGGTGGTATCACCTGCGATTTCGCTGGGCTGCTGATCGGCGGAGTCCTCCGAGGCATCGGGCTGGTCGTCGTCCTGATCGTCGGACTGCTCGCCCTCATCCTCGTCGCCGCCATCATCCGCATCGTCATTGGATTTGGTGAGATCGAGGTGACCGAGCATTTCGAGTGCTAGGTTCTGGAACGCCTTCTGGTCGTCCAGCGCCTCGGCCAGCCCTTCGAAATCCGCGCCTGCCCGCGCCTCGATCCAGCTGCGCACCATCGCCGTGCCCACTTCGGCGGCGGCTGGCACCGGCTGGCCGGTCAGCTTCTCGCGCAACAACATGGCGAGCGCGGAGGGCAACGGAACTTCCTCAGGCCGCGCGGCACGGGCGATCGGATCAGAAGCCATGCGCATCGTGGTCGCGGCATCGAGATTGCCGCGCATCCCGGCATAGCCGTCAGAGCCCGCCGCTTCGTAGCGCACTTGCTCGATCGCATCGTAACACGCGCGCGCCAGCGGCTCGGCAGGCGCACCGCGATTGTGCAGCGGCTCGTCGTGGAGGCGCAGTTTGAGCGCCATGCCATCGGCGAACCCCCGCGCCTCGGCCACTTGCGCGGCGGGCAGCGCACGGCCCGGCATCGGCAGGCGCATGTTCGCGCCTGCCTGGCTTGGGGCATCGGCCGTCCACGCCACCTCGACTTCGGCAACGTCGGAAACGGCGCGCGCAGTGCCGGCAAGCACCGCGCGAAACTGGTCGAGAGGGGTATCGTCGGGCAAGGTCAGTCCAAATCGAAAAAGTTCAGCCGATGGATTGCCCGGTCTTGGCCCAATCCGCAAGGAAGCCCTCGATGCCCTTTTCGGTAAGCACGTGCTTGAACAGGCCCTTGATCACCGCAGGCGGCGCGGTGATCACATCCGCGCCGATCTTCGCGCTTTCCAGCACGTGGATACCGTGGCGGATCGAGGCGACGAGAATCTCGGTGCCGAACGCGTAGTTGTCGTAGATCAGGCGAATGTCGCGGATGAGGTCCATGCCGTCGAAGCCGTTGTCATCGTGGCGGCCGACAAACGGCGAGACGAACGTGGCCCCGGCCTTCGCGGCCAGAAGCGCCTGATTGGCCGAGAAGCACAGCGTGACGTTGACCATGGTGCCTTCGCCGGTCAGCGCCTTGCAGGTCTTAAGCCCGTCTATCGTCAGCGGCACCTTGACGCACACATTGTCCGCGATCTTTCGCAGGATTTCGGCCTCGCGCATCATGCCAGGATGATCGAGCGCAACGACTTCGGCCGAGACGGGGCCGCTGGTCAAACCGCAGATCTCGCGAGTCACCTCGATGAAGTCGCGCCCCGCCTTTGCAATCAGCGAGGGGTTGGTGGTCACCCCGTCGAGCAGGCCGGTGGCTGCCAGATCGGCAATGTCGGCGGTGTCGGCGGTGTCGACGAAGAATTTCATGGGGGATGTCCTGCAAAGCGGCGATTCTTCCATGCTATAGGCAAGCTTGCCGCGCGTGTCAGTCGCCCCGGCATACCTGTCCGCGACTTTCGCACCGGCAGGGTTTCCCCTCCTGCCGCGCACCCCATATAGACGGCCCTGATGACCCGCGTCCGCTGCCTCGTTTTCAATGCCGCACTCGGGCCACTCGATTACCGGGTTCCCGAGGACATGGTGGTGGAACCCGGCAGCGTGGTCGTGGCACCGCTCGGCCCGCGCCAGATCGTGGGCGTAGTGTGGGACGAGGGCCACCTCGACGCCGATCAGGCAGCCGAACCTTGGCCCGAGAACAAGCTGCGCAAGCTGCTGGACGTTTTGCCCGTGCCGCCGCTGCCTGCGCCGCTGCGCCGCCTGATCGAGTGGGTAGCGGACTATTACCTTGCGTCGCTGGCATCCGTGGCGCGCATGGCGCTGTCGAGCAGCGCTGCGCTGCGCGGCAGCGGGACGCTCACCGAATACCGTCTGACAGGCGAGGAGCCCGCACGGATGACCCCGCAGCGCCTGCTCGCGCTCGATCTGCTCCACGGCGAGCAAGGCACGATGCGCGAACTGGCGGAGACGGCGGGCGTATCCGAAGGCGTGCTGCGCGGCATGCTGGGGGTTGGCCTCATCGAGCCGGTTCTCGTGGACAGCGACCGGCCCTACCCCGCGCCCGATCCGTACTTCGCGCAGCCCGATCTATCGGCGGAACAAGCCGAAGCTGCAGCGGAAATGGTCGAGGCGGTCAAGGCCCGCAAGTTCCAACCTTTCCTGCTCGACGGCGTAACCGGCTCGGGCAAGACCGAGACCTATTTCGAGGCCGTGGCCGCCGCACTGGAGGCAGGCCGGCAGGTCCTTGTACTGCTCCCCGAAATCGCCCTGACCGCCGCGTTTCTAAGCCGGTTCGAGGCGCGCTTCGGAGCGGCGCCGGTCATGTGGCATTCCTCGCTCAAGGCTTCGGAACGACGGCGGGCATGGCGGCAAGTCGCGTTCGGCGGGGCGAAAGTGGTGGTCGGCGCGCGCTCGGCGCTGTTCCTGCCGTTCGCCGATCTCGGGCTGATCGTGGTGGATGAAGCGCACGAAATTGCGTTCAAGCAGGACGACGGTGTGCGGTACAATGCGCGTGATGTTGCCGTCATGCGCGGGCATTTCGAGCATGTGCCGGTGGTGCTTGCCAGTGCCACCCCCGCGCTCGAAAGCCTGCAGATGGCCGAGGCGGGGCGCTACCGGCGGCTGGTGCTGCCGAGCCGCTTCGGCGGGGCGAGCATGCCCGAGATCGAGGTGGTCAACCTCACCGAAATGCAGCCGCCGCGCGGGCGCTGGCTGGCGCCGCCGCTGGTCGAGGCGCTGCAGGACCGGCTGGCCAAGGGCGAGCAGAGCCTGCTTTTCCTCAACCGGCGCGGGTATGCCCCGCTCACGTTGTGCCGGCACTGCGGCTTCCGCTTCAAATGCCCCAACTGCTCGGCGTGGCTGGTCGAGCACCGGCTCTCGCAGCGCCTCGCCTGCCACCACTGCGGCCACGAAGTACCACCGCCGCCGGTCTGCCCCGAATGCGGCGAGCCGGATTGCCTTGTCGCCTGCGGGCCAGGCGTGGAGCGCATTGCCGACGAGGTCGCCGAAATCCTGCCCGGCGCGCGCGTGGCGGTCGTGACGTCGGACACGCTGACCAGCCCCGCCGCCGCAGCCGAGTTCGTGGCGAAGGCCGAGGCGGGGACGATTGATGTGATCGTGGGCACCCAGCTCGTCACCAAGGGCTTTCATTTCCCCGAGCTCACGCTCGTCGGCGTGGTCGATGCGGACATGGGCCTCGATGGCGGTGATCTCCGCGCCGCCGAGCGCACCTACCAGCAGATCGCCCAGGTCGCCGGCCGCGCCGGGCGCAGCGCCAAGGCAGGGCTCGTGCTGATCCAGACGCGCCACCCCAAGGCCGCGGTAATCGCCGCGCTTGCCAGCGGCACGCGCGACGCGTTCTACGCCGCCGAGACCGAGGCGCGGCGCGAGGCAGGTGCGCCGCCGTTTGGCCGGTGGGCGGCGATCATCGTTTCGAGCGAGGACGAGGCCGAAGCGCGCGAGGCCGCGCGGGCCATCGGCGGCACCCGGCCCGAGCTTGCCGATGTGCTGATCCTCGGCCCTGCGCCCGCTCCGCTAGCACTGCTACGCGGCCGCCACCGCTACCGCCTGCTGATCGCCGCGCGCCGATCGAGCGAAGTGCAAAAGGTGATCCGCGCCTGGCTCGATCCCTTGCGCTTCCCGCCGGGCGTGCGGGTGGCGGTGGATATCGATCCCTACAGCTTCGTCTGAGGGCACTTGCAAGGCTCGGCCCGCCTGGCCTAGCTTTGTTCCCGCAGTGATTGGCGGGGGGTTGTTTCATGTGTAAAACGTCGGCGACGGGTTTAATTCTCCTCCTTTCGCTCATGGCAGCGCAGACGGCGCGCGCCGATGCGCTTGATGATGCAGTAAACGCCGAGCTCAAGCGGCAAGCCATCCCGGGCCTCGCCATCGGAATCGAGCAGGACGGCAAGATCACCCGCCTTTCCGGCTATGGCAGCGCCAATCTGGAATGGACGGTGCCGGTCACGCCCGACACGCTGTTCCAGACGGGATCGACCGGCAAGCAGTTCGCCAGCCTCGCCGTGCTGATGCTGCAGCAGGAGGGCAAGCTCAGTATCGACGATCCGATTTCCAAGTACTTCCCCGATGTGCCCACCAATTGGGCCGATATCAGGCTGCGGCATCTCCTCTCGCACACCTCCGGGCTTGATGACGATTATGCGGGGGTCGATCTGCAGAAGACCCTGCCTTGGGATCAGGTACGCCAGCTGATCTACAAGATGCCCAAAACCCGGCCGGCCGGAGCGAAGTGGGCCTATTGCAACGCGGCCTACATGATGCTCGGCATGGTGATCGAGCAGCTGACCGGAGCGCCCTATCACCAGTATTTCACCAGCCACATCTTCAAGCCGCTGGGCATGAGCGCCACGCGCGATATCTCGGAGGCCGATATCATCCCCGGCCGCGCCTCCGGCTATGAGCGCGAGGGCAGCAAGCTTGGTGCGCCGATCAAGCATCAGGCCTGGGTTTCAACGACCTTCAACCACACCGCCGATGGCAGCACTTATATCAGCGCGCGCGATTTCACGACCTACCTTGCCGCGATGGACGCGACCAACCCGGCCTTCGCGCCGCTTTGGGCGCAGGCCAAGGCACCCGTGATCAGGACCGACCGCGACAAGTCTTCTTTTTACGGCTTTGGCTGGTTCACCGCGACTGTGGACGGGACCTTGATCGAGTACCACGGCGGCTCGTGGCAGGGCTTCCGCGCGATGATCGTACATTATCCCAAGCAGAAAACCGGCATTGCCGTTCTGGTGAACTCCGACATTCCCGATTCGGCCGCGTTGTTCGACAAAGTGATGGCCGCTGCCGCACCGGGTCTGCCGCTGCCGCCACACTGAGCGGGGCGGCTAGCGCAAGCTTAGGCGCGTAACTGCGTGATCGCTGTCCAGCGTGGCAACTGCGTCCGCCCTGCCCGGCAGCACGGCGAGCGCATGGCGAGTCAGCCGCTCATAATGCATGATGAACCGCGCCACCTCGGTGTCGCTCATCCCGCCACCTGTGTGCGCGCGCAGCTTCGCCTCCTGCAATTGCCGCCAGCCGAGCACCGCTTCGAACCCCGGCGCGGCGAGCATGACGAGATAGTCGAGCCCGCCAAACAGCACGCGATAGGGGCCTTCCAGCGCGGCATTCACTAGAGCACGCCAGCGGCCGTCCGGGTCTTCCTCGGCTTCAAGGCGGTTCACCGGAGCAGTCAATTCCGCCGCTGATTGCGGCGTCGCGGCCATGCACCAGCCCTCGAACAGCAGCACATCGATGGGCGCGG
>JBJXEK010000007.1:0-19020 GCA_046155055.1 Novosphingobium sp.
TGGCCATATGTGTTAAACGCGAAGCGTAGCGTGATCGCCGTGCCGTATCAACGGCCTATTGCCGTCCCCCTAGTGCTGTCCCACTTTGAGCATCGCGCGCGGTGCCGCGAGACCGGCGGCATTGCGGCGATAGACCAGCCGGAACCGTGCCGTGCCGGTGCGCACGCTGCGGACCAGATGATAGTCGCGCTGCAGTGCTGCCGTTACGATAGCGCGGGTGGTGCGATTGCCGAGATCGTAGGCCGGCGCATCGTCGACGATCACCTTGGGCTGCGTGGCCAGAATCCGGCGCACTTCCGTCGCCGGATCGACCCCGATTGCTCCGACTGAAGCCTCGTTGGCCGTGTTGAGGTGGCCGGGGAACACCCAGCGCGTGGGCAGGCAGGACCCGGTGAGCAGGTAGAGCGCCGGATAGCCGTCATAGACCCAAATGCACCCGTCTGCCGGCGTTGCGGCAGCGGCCACGGCCATCGCTTCGGCCCGGCTGCCCTTGCCCGATGCGGTGATCCAGATCACCGCTTGCCCGGCCAGCGCTACGAAGAGCATCAGCGGCACTGCGATCCGCATGCGCCGCCGCGCATCGTCAAGGAACGGCGCGCAGCACAGGCACAGCGGCCCGATCAGCGGCAGCGCGTTGCCCGGAGACAGAAAATTGCCGAACAGCAGGAAACCGGTCAGGGCAGCAATCAGCCAGCTCGCGGCGAAATCCAGAGCTGCCGGGCGGGCGGGGCGGCTGCCCAGATTGCGTGCGCCCAGATTGCGGTTGCCCAGATAGCGGGCGGCCACCACGCAGGCTAGCGGCAACAGGATCGCAGCAATCGTCAGCAAGCCTTCGATGCGCGCTGTGGCAGGATCGGGCAGCTTGCCGAAGATCGAGAGGAAGTTGGCAAAGACAAACGTGTCAAGTGCGCCCATGCGCCAGTACCATGCTGCCGCCAGCGCGGTCGGGGCGAGCGCGCAGCCCGCCCAGATGAGCGCGGCGGCCGCGATCAGCCGTGGCCGCAGGCCGGATTGGAAGCCGGCCCACAGGAGCGCTAGGCCGAAGAACATACCTTCGAAAATCGCGGTGTATTTGATCTGCAGCGCGAGGCCGACCAGCAGCATGGCTGCGACGCCGCGCAGCACGATGCGGCGGCGCGTTTGCAGCGCAGATTGCACCAGCAAGGCCGCCAGCGTCACCGGCATGTTGTAGAACACCGGCGATTGCCCGGCCTCGCCCTCGCACACATTGAGCCACAGGACATAGAGCGCCGCGGCGCACAGCGCGGTTTGCAGTCCGGCTCCGGCCTTCCGCGCCATCCGGTAGATCGTAAAGGCAGTTGCCGCGACGAAGGCGAGCGCCAGCAGCTTGTACTGCAGAAACGGATCCGGGCCGATCCCCGCGCCGACCATGTAGATCAGAAACAGCCCGATCGGCTTGCGGTCCCAGATGTCGACATAGGGCACCGCGCCGTGCAGCATGCGCGTCCCCACCAGCAGATAGAACTGCTCGTCGAAACCGATCACCGGGTTGGCGAGTGTGGCGGCGCGAACCAGCAGCGCCAGCAGGACCAGCCCGCCAAGCACCGTTGCGTTCTCAAGCCTTGTGCGATCCGCCTCCAACCTGCTCCCCCACCCGTAGCGACCCTGTGAGCCCGCACCGAGACGCGCCCGCGCCTCTACCTGCACCAGCCCGTGTGTCAAATCGCGGTCAGATAAGACCCTTCGCCTTCAGGCTCACGTGGCCTTGCCGCCCGATGATCACGTGATCGTGGACCGTCACGCCCAGCAACCGTCCGGCCTCCATGATCTTTTGCGTGATCTGGATATCGGCGCGGCTCGGTTCGGGGCTGCCCGAGGGGTGGTTGTGGACGAGGATCAACGCGGCCGCGCCGATGTCCATCGCCTTGTGGATCACTTTGCGCGGGTGGATCGCCGCCTCGTCGATATCGCCGTCGGCCACCTTGTCATCGAGGATCAGGCGGTTCTGCGTGTTGAGATAAAGCACGCGCACGCGCTCGTGCGTAAGGTGCGCCATGTCGATGTGCAGATAATCGAGCAGCGCCTGCCAGCTCGACAGGACCGGCAGCTCCTGCACAGCGCTGCGCGCGAGGCGCCGGGCCGAGACCCCGGCGATGCGCAGCGCGGCGGCGGCGGTCTCCTTGATGCCGGGCGTCGCCATCAGCGCGCGCGGATCCGCGTTAAACACCGCCGCGAGGCTGCCGAAGCGCTGCAACAGCATTCGCGCGAGCGGCTTCACGTCCTGCCGGGGGATCGCGGTCATGAGCAGATATTCGATAACCTCGTGATCGCCGAGCGCATCGTCGCTGCCTTCCAGCAGTCGCTTGCGCAGCCGCGCGCGGTGGCCCGACGTATCGAGCCCGGCCTCGCGCACGCGGTCTCGTTCAGCAGCGCCAGCATCACGTTCAGGAAACAGGCGTGGTTCGTCTGGCATGGCACCTTGGGTTGTGGACCGTGACCGCTGCGCGTGGGCGCGAGGCGGGACAGAAGGCAATGCATTGCCTAACCGGCGCGCCTGCGCAAGAAGGGGTTTGATGGCGGACGACACCGATTTGGCGAAAGCGGCGGAAAGCGGCAATCCGGCATCGAGCGCCGGGAAGGCCCCGCGCGCTAGCCGCCGCCGGGCCGGGCTGGCGGCGGCCGGGATGCTGATTGCGGCCGGAACCGGCCTGTGGCTGGCGCGCGGGCCGATCGCGCAAAGCCTGATCGACCGGCAACTGGGCCAGCTTGGCCTGCCCGCCCACTACACCATCGAATCGATCGGGACCGATGCCCAGGTCCTCACACGGATCGTGATCGGCGATCCGGCACATCCCGATCTCACCATCGCACGCGCTGAAGTGCGGCTGGTCTATAGCCTCACGGGGCCAAGGATCGGACGCATAACGCTTGAGCAGCCAAGGCTCTACGGCACGTATCACGGCGGCAAGCTGAGCTTCGGTTCGCTCGATCCGCTGCTGTTTCCAGAGGCGAAAAGCACCGCGCCGTTCAGCCTGCCGGATATCGATCTGAAGATCGTAGATGGCCGTGCGCTGGTGGAAAGCGATTACGGGCGGCTTGCGGTCAAGGCGGAAGGCGCAGGCAACCTCAGCGGCGGATTCGCCGGAACGCCGGCGGCGCTGGCACCCACGCCGCAGGCTGCGGGCTGCGCGGCAGAGAAGCTCAGCGCCTTCGGCAAGGTCTCGGTCGAAGCGGGGCGTCCCCGCTTTGCCGGGCCGGTGCGGCTGGCGAATCTCGCCTGCGGCAAGGATATGGCGCTGCACGACGCGGCGCTGGCGCTGGATCTGACGGGTGACAAGGATCTGGCGGGCGCGGTTATCAAGGGCCGCATGGCAAGCAGCCTGCTGACCGCACCGGGTGTTTCAGCGCAGACGCTGGCGCTGGGCGGAGAGCTTGCGCTGAAGGCGGGTGCGCTGCGGGGGCATGTGCTGGGCGATGCTGGCGGCGTGCGTACCGCCGGGCTGACGGCCGCCGCGCTGGGCCTTGATGGCGATCTTGATGCTCACGCGGGCTTGGCCAATCTCGTGTTTCGGGGTGCGGTTTCGGGCAAGGGGCTGGCACGCGGGGCGGCGACCGAGCGGGCGCTGGCCCAGGCGCAAGGCGCTGCGGCTGGCACGCTGGTTGCGCCGCTGCTGGCCCGGCTGCGCGCGGCGCTGGGCCGTGAGGAGCGCGGCAGCCGGCTGGCGGGCGATGTGATGTTGCGCCGTGAGCCCGGCCGATGGAGCCTTGTTGTGCCCACGGCAGCGGTGCGCGGCGGCAGCGGTGCCGCGCTGCTCTCTGTGTCGCGCCTCCAAGTCGCGGGGGAGGGGATCAGCCTGCCGCGCCTCACCGGCAATTTCGTGATGGCGGGTGAGGGGCTGCCGCCGATCACCGGGCGGATGGAGCCCGTCCAGGGCGGCCGCCCGGCGCTGCGATTGCGCATGGCCGAATACCGTGCAGGCGCTGATTCCGCTGCGTTGCCGCTGCTCGAGATCGCGCAAAGCTCCAATGGCGCGCTGGTCTTCACCGGCACGGCGCAGGTTTCAGGTGCAATTCCCGGCGGCGCGGTGACGGCTCTCAAAATGCCGATTTCCGGCAGCTTGAGCCCGCGCGGCGATCTGGCGCTGTGGACGCAGTGCATCAACCCGCAGTTTGATAGCTTGCAGCTGGGCCAGCTCACGCTCGATCGCCGGCAGCTGACGCTGTGTCCCGCCGGCGGGCAAGCCATTGTGCGCAGCAGCGCGCGCGGATTGAGCGTGGCGCTGGGCACCTCGGCCTTCGTGCTGACCGGAAAGCTGGGCGCGACGGCGCTGACGCTTTCGACCGGCGCGGTCGGGCTGGCCTGGCCGGGCACGCTCACGGCGCGCAGCGTGGATGTGGCGCTGGGGCCGGGGGATGCGCCGACGCGGCTGCGGCTGGGCAATCTGGTTGCCCACCTCGGCAAGGACTTTGCCGGAACCTTTGACGGCGTCGAGGCCCGGCTAGCGGCGGTGCCGGTCGATGTGACCGGGGCAGCGGGCGCGTGGCGCTATGGCGGGGATACGCTGACCCTTAGCGGGGTGCGCTTCGCCGCCACCGACCGCTTCACGCCCGCCCGCTTCGAGAAGCTCACCAGCGACAACGCGGTGCTGACGTTGAAGGGCAACCGGATCGAAGCGAGTGCGCTGCTGCGCGAGCCGGAATCAGGCCGCGATGTAGCGCGCATGACAATGCGGCATGATCTCGCCAGCACCAGCGGGCACGCCGATCTGGCAGTCGACGGGCTGGTGTTCGATGAGGGCAAGATCCGGCCCGGCAAAGTCGGCGGTTTGCAGCCCAAGACACTCGCATCGCAATTCCAGGGCGTGATTGCCGATGCCAAGGGCACCGTGCGCGGCAGTGGCCGGGTAGACTGGACCGCGGACACAGTGACCAGTTCGGGCACCTTCGGCAGCGACGGGCTCGATTTTGCCGCAGCGTTCGGTCCGGTCCGGGGCGTTTCGGGCGATCTCGTCTTCACCGACCTGATCGGCATGGTCACCGCCCCGCATCAGACCTTGCGCGTCGCCTCGGCCAATCCGGGGATCGAAGTCACGGGCGGCGTGATCGATCTGGAACTTCTCGCGGGTCAGGTCGTCCGGCTCAACAGCGCAGTCTGGCCGTTCCTCGGCGGCACGCTGCGGCTGGCGCCGACCAATCTTCGGCTCACCGAGGCCGAGGCACGGCGCTTCACGCTCCAGATCAGCGGGCTCGATGCCGCGCAGTTCCTCGGGCGTATGGAGCTGGCCAACCTTTCGGCCACGGGCACGTTCGATGGGCAGCTTCCGCTCGAGTTCGACGCCAATGGGGGGCGGATCGTGGGCGGTACGCTCGTCTCGCGTCCGCCGGGGGGCACCGTGTCCTATGTCGGCGCGCTGTCCTACAAGGACCTTTCGCAGATGGCGAATTTTGCCTTCGATGCACTGAAGTCGCTCGATTACACCACTATGACGATCGGCATGAACGGCGATCTTGCCGGTGAGGTCATCACCAATGTCGCGTTTGACGGGATCAAACAGGGCAAGGGTACCAAGCAGAATTTCGTCACCCGGCAGGTCGCGAACCTGCCGCTGAAGTTCAATATCAACGTCCGTGCGCCGTTCTATCGCCTGATCAGCTCGATGAATCCGCAGCCGCCGCCCGGTGTGCTGCCGCCAACCATTCCCCAGAGTACCTTACAGGAGCCTGCCAGCGGCGTTCAGCCCCTGGTAAGCGCCCCTACGCCATAAGGAGGCTGCAATTGACCCTGATGCGCAACCCTGCGACGAAGTGGCCCACGCGACATAAGGGGCATGACGGCATGGCAGGCAAAAACTTCGGGCCGAATTGGATGAGGCGCGGGGGGCTGCGTCTTGCAGCGGTGTTGATTCTTGGGCCCATGATGACCGGCGGCTGCATTACGGTGAAAGCGCCGGACAAGCCGATCGTCATCGAGCTCAATATCAACATCAAGCAGGAAGTGGTCTACCGTCTGGCCGGCGACGCCAGCCAGACGATCGACAAGAACAAGGACATTTTCTGATGGCACGCAAACTCGGATTTCTTCAGCTTGCGGTGACCCGCCTGGTCTGTGGGCTGGCCGTGGCCGGGCTGTTGCCTGCGAGCGCCATGGCGCAGCGCGATCCGGCCTATTCTGCGGCGCGTGCTGCCGGTCAGGTGGGTGAGAAGGTCGACGGCTATCTCGGCTATGTCACCCCGCCCGCGCCTGCGTTGAAGGCGGTGATCGACGAGCTTAACATCAAGCGCAAGGCCGTCTATGCCAACAAGGCTGCCGCCGCCAAGGCGACGGTGGAGGAATACGCGCTGACCTCGGGCTGTCTGCTGATCTCGCAGACCGTGCCGGGGGAGAAGTACCAGGGCCCCGACGGCAGCTGGCAGACCCGCACGGCCAGCCCGCCGCTGCGCGATTCGCGCTGCCCCTAAGGTCAATTCGCGCGAACTGGCGGCGAGCGCTTTTCACCTTGCCTCGCCAATGCCTTCGCACCGGCGGCAAATCCGCAGGTTAAAGCCGTTTGCGGCGCGGTTGACTTGGAAAGCCGCGCTTCCTAAAGGGGCCGCGCTCTTGACGGGGGTCTGTTTCCCGCGCCAAGCCAATTCCAATGCGGAAACGCCAAGGAAAGGCTGGCATGGTTGACGACCCTGACCGTGAGGACTCCATCGGCGCGGACCCCCGCATCGCATCGCTTGAGCAGCGGCTTGCCGCCGCCCGCCACAGCGAAGCGCAGCGGACCCGCAGCGACCAGCAGGGTGCAGATGCGGGTTACCGCCTAGGCAACCAGGTTCTGGCCGAATTGCTGGGGGGTATGATCGGCGGTGCAGCGGTTGGCGTGGCCATTGATTGGCTTGTCGGTCGCGGCCACTGGGGCCTGTTGGTGATGCTGTTCCTTGGGACTGCGGTTGCCTTCAGAAACATTATCCGGATTGCAAACCGGCGTTCTGATTGACCCTTTTTAGCAGAGGGCCGCATCGGGAGGCCGTTTCTGCATAGTTGAATGGGACCCGCACGTGGCAGCCGAAGCCAAAGTTGATCCGATGCACCAGTTTGCGATCGAGCCGATGTTCGGTACGGAGCACTGGTCGATTGCCGGATACAACATTGCGTTCACCAATTCCGCGCTGTGGATGCTGATTTCGGCGATCGTGCTCTATGCGTTCATGCTGGGCGGAATGAAGCGCGAGCTCGTCCCCGGCCGCTGGCAAATGGCGGTCGAGAGCATGACCGGCTTTATCGAGAACATGCTGAGCGCCAACATCGGGCCCGAGGGCCGGAAATACCTGCCTTACGTGTTCTCGCTGTTCATGTTCATCCTGTTTGCCAACCTGCTCGGCCTGCTGCCGCTGGGCCTCGTCGGCATTCACCCGTTCACATTCACAAGCCACTTCACCGCCACCGGCGTGCTGGCCATCCTTTCGTTCGGCATCGTGCTGATCGTAGGTTTCTGGAAGCACGGGCTGCACTTCTTTTCTCTGTTCATTCCGCACGGTACGCCGCTGCCCATGATCCCGCTGATCTTCGTGATCGAGCTGGTCTCGTTCCTGGTGCGGCCGTTCAGCCTCGGCCTGCGGCTCTTCGTGGCGATGATGGCCGGGCACGTGCTGCTCGAGGTGTTGTCCAGCTTCGTGATCGGCGGCGCCAATGCCGGCGTGTTCTTCATGGGGCTCGTCTCGATTCCCAGCTTCATCCTGATGGTTGCGATCTGCGCGCTCGAGATCCTCGTCGCAGGCATTCAGGCCTATGTCTTTGCGCTGCTGACGTCACTCTACATCAACGACGCCGAGCATCTGCACTGAGAGCCATTAAACCGCGTTATTAGAAATGCCACCCAACCACCTGAATACAAGAGAAAGAGGAGTTTAAGTCATGGAACCTGCAAGCGCAAAGCTCATCGGTGCCGGTCTCGCTGCAATCGGTGCCGGCATGGCCGCCATCGGCGTGGGCAACGTCTTCGGTTCGTTCCTCGAGAGCGCGCTGCGCAATCCGGGCGCGGCCGATGGCCAGCAGGGCCGTCTGTTCATCGGCTTCGCGGCCGCCGAACTTCTCGGTCTACTGTCGTTCGTCGTCGCGATGATCCTGATCTTCGTCGCCTGATTTTGGGCTGCAGCCCGCCCGTCCGTTCTGCCTTGCAGAGCAGGACGGGCGAGCCGCAGACCTCTATTGATTTCCAGCGACCTGCCTGAGCGGGAACCCCAATGCCCCAGATTTCGCAGCTAGCCGCGACCTATTCCAGCCAGATTTTCTGGATGCTGCTCATCTTCGGCGCGGTCTTCTTCCTCGTCGGCCGGGGCATGGCGCCCCGCGTGATCGAGACCATGGAAGGCCGCGACAAGCGGATTTCGGCAGACCTAGCCGCTGCTGAAGCTGCGCGCCGCGATGCCGATGCGCAGGACGATGCGTGGAAGGCTTCTGCCGCCAAGCAACGCGGCGAAGCGCAGGCGCTGATTGCCGCCGCCAAGGTCGATGCCGCCAAAGCCGCCGAAGTGCGGCTCAGCGCGTCGGGCGGCGTAGCTGAGGCCCGCGTAGCCGAGGCCGAAGCCCGTATCGCCGCTGCGCGCGACGGTGCGCTCGCCGAAATCGAAACCGTGGCCGCCGAAGCCGCTGCCGATATCGCGGCGCGCGTTGCGGGCCTGACGGTTGCTGCCGATGCCGCGCGCGCGGCTGTGAAGGACGTGCTCCATGGGTAACTTCGCTCTGCTTGCCGCTGCTGCCGAACATGCCGAGCACGCCGAACCGGTTGCCTTCGGGTTCGTGACCCCCGGCATGTGGGTCGCGCTTTCGATGACAGCGTTCCTCGCGATCGTGATCTGGAAGAAGGTGCCGGGTGCAATTGCCGGCGGGCTCGACAAGAAGATCGCCGCAATCCGCGAGCAGCTCGATGCTGCCAAGGCGCTGCGTGCGGAGGCCGAGGCTCTGCGCGCCGAATATGCCGCGAAGATTGCCGGTGCCGAAGCTGATGCAGCCGCGATGATCGAGCATGCCCGGCATGAGGCGCAGGCGATCGTGACCAAGGCCGAGGCCGACACCACCCAGATGATTGCGCGCCGCGAAAAGATGGCGACCGACAAGATCGCTGCGGCCGAACGCGCTGCGGTCGACGAGCTGCGCGCCCGCGCCGCATCGGCCGCCGCTGCTGCCGCCGGACACCTCATTGCCGCGCACCACGGCGCGTCTGCTGACAAGGCACTGGTCGACAGCGCGATTGCCGCACTCTCCAACTGAGCCTTCGCCCGCACCGACGGGGCGCTGTTAGGTTAACCCGGTCCTAAAGGTTTTCCCCTAGTTCCGGTTCCCATGAAGAGGGACGGACCGGGTGCGGGGATGAGGCGCGGGCGAATTCGGCAACTTTCGGCGCTGTTCCTGGCGCTCGCCTTGGCGATTCTGGGCGCGGGTCGCGCCGAGGCTGCGAGCTGCTTTTACGCGACTTCGCAAGGCGCGACTGGCCCGGCCAACTGGCAATCCTACTGCTGGCTCGATTTTTCCGGGTACAACGATACCGCCGCGCGGTCGGCCGGCGGGCAGGCAATGTCCTACACCTTGCCCGACGGCACCACGATGACCTTCACCCTGAAGATCAGCGGCGCCGCCATCGGCGGCTCTGCCAGCCCTTCGTGGACTGGAGCTGCGGTGGGCAACACTGCGTTCCTTGGCATCAGCGGCAGACCCATTCTCTACCAGACCGCCGCGGGTACGACGACAGCGGCGATCTCGAATATCGTGCTGACCCCCCCGGTGGGCGTATCGTCAATCACCAGCTACATGTTTGTGGCAGCAGACGGCGAGTCCTCGAACGATGGCGAATCGCTGACGTTTCAAACCAACGGCGGCAACTGGACGGCGCTCGATACGGCAGGGCCGATCAGCGGTTCGACGTATCCGACCTCGTCGGGTCTTGGCACGCAGACGTTCGCTGTCGCGGGCGCTCCCGGTACGGTCGGTGCCAATATCGTCGGGTCGAGCACGCCGACAGCGCTTACCACCACGATCGTGGGCGGCGGTCTGCAGGGCGTGATGTTCGCGGTGCGGTTTGCCTCGATCAAGCTCAATCTGCAGATCACCGGCGCGCGTGCGGCAGCGGCGGACCAGTTCACGTTCCAAATCAACGCAACCTCGGGCGGCGGGACGCTGGCAACGGGTACGTCCTCGGGCACCGGGCTCGGGCCGTTCACAGCTGCAACGCTGACGACTGCTTCGGCCCTGCCAGTGACCTTGGCGCAGACGATGGCGAGCGGCAGCGTCAATCCGCTGACCGATTATCAGTCGAGCCTGACCTGCACCAATTCGGTCTCCTCCAGCACGTCGTTGCCCAGCGGGGTGATCAGCACCAGCTACAGTTTCGGGTCGCTGCAGTTCGGCGATATCATCACCTGTACGTTCACCAACACGGTCTTCCCGCACCTGCAATTGACCAAGGCTTTGGGCACCGGCGGGCGGCGCTTCACCACCGACCAGTTCGTGATGAACATCAACCAGGGCTCGACCACCGTTGCGACGACGACCACGACGGGTACGACCACGACGGTGAACACCGGCACGACCCCGCAAGTCATGGTCACGCCCCTGACGGCCTACACCTTTACCGAGCTCGGGGCGGGGAGCACCAGCCTGACCCAGTATACTTCGGCCATGGCCTGCTCCAATGCCTTCAGCGGCTCGGTCACCACGCTGCCAAGCACTGTCGGCGGCACGGTCACGCCGCGCATGGGTGATGTCATCTCTTGCACGATCACCAACACGCGCCGTACCGCCAATGCCACGCTGACTCTGGTCAAAACTTCGACCGTGCTGTCCGATCCGGTGAATGGAACCAGCAATCCCAAGGCCATTCCCGGTGCGATCGTGCAATACTCGATCCTTGTCACCAACACCGGGCCGACCGCGGTCGATACCAATTCGGTGCTGCTGGTCGATTCCCTGCCAACCCAGATGGCCGTGGGCACGTCGGCGACGCCCACCTTCACCCAGGGCAGCCCGACGAGCGCGCTGACTTTCACGGCGAGCACCGACATCAAGTATTCCAGCGCCGCCTCGGCACCCACGACCTATGCCGGCTGCACCTATAACCCGGTTTCGGCCTACGATCCGGCGGTCAAGTTCGTGTGCTTCAACCCCAAGGGCACTATGGCCGGATCGAGCGGCACCCCGCCGAGCTTCACGGTCTCGATCCAGGCGCAGATGAAGTAAGCCTCCGCCGGATGCCTGCCAGAAGCCGAGGTCCGAGTTCGGGCCCCTGCAACGGATAGAGAAACGGCTCGATCAGTTCGGCCTCCATCAGCAGCAGCGCGCCTTCGCTCCCGCGCACGAGGTCGATCCGCGCAATGAGCGGTGCGGGGAAGGGCAGGCCGGCCAGCACCGCTTCGGCGGCAGCCAGATCGGCAGGCGCTGGGGTGACGGCCGTATCCCATCCCCCGTAAAGCGACTGCACCCGGTAGTCACCCGCCGCCGGGCGCTTGATCAGGCCGTGGCTGAACTGGCCGTCGATGAAGATCAGTGAATGCTCGCCTTCGTCCATAATGGCAGGGAGGAACGGTTGGATAAGCGCTGCATGGCCCATCCGCCAATCGGGTGGGGGCGGGGCCTCCCGCGTGAAATCAAACTGCCCTTCCGCGCCCGCGCCGACGCGGCGCTTGGCGATCACGCGGTCGCAGGCGAAGTGATCGAAGGCGGCGAGGATCTGTGCGGGGCCGGGATTGTCCAGCAGCAGTGTGGGGATCGTGGCGACGCCGCGCATTGCAAGCTCCGCCAGATAGCCCTTGTCGACGTTCCAGCGCACGACGTCTGGCGCATTGCACACCGGCACGCCAAGCGCCGCGATCTCGTCCAGCCGTGCGAGAAATGCCTCCAGGTTGTCCTGATAGTCCCACGGCGTGCCGATCAGCGCCAGATCGAACTCCGCGAAATCGGCCAGCGGCGCGCGCCAGTCGGTTTCCGCGACTGTCTCGCCGGGAACCAGCGCGGCGACGAGCGCGGCCATCTGCTGGTCGTGCTCGAAGGCATCGCCGCGGCGGTCCGGTGCGCCGGGTAGCGTAGTACTGCACGCAAGAAAGGCGATCTTCATTGGAGTCCTCAGGCCTGAAGAATCAGAGCCGCGTGGAGCCGCGCACAACCAGCCTCACCGGCACGCGGCGCGGCGTTTCGGGCTCACCGGCCATCGCTGCAAGCAGCCGGTCGACCAGCAGGGTCCCGGCAATCTCGAAGTCGGGCTCGATCGTGGTAAGGGGCGGGGTGGACCATGCCCCCGCTCGCACACCATCGAAGCCGACAACGCCGACCTGATCGGGCACGTGATAGCCTTGCCGTTCGAATTCCTTGAGCGCGCCGAGCGCGATCTCGTCGCTCACCGCAAAGATTGCGTCGAACGGCTGACCGGATGCGACCAGCGCGGCGGCCGCGCGGCGGCCTTGTTCTTCGCGCGGGAGGCCGCGCTCGATCCGCTGCAGCACGGGTTCGAGCCCGGCATCCCGCATCGCCGCGGCATAGCCGTCATAGCGTTCCTTGAACTGACGCTGGGGCGAGGTTTCCGAGCCGATGCACACGACATGGGCATAGCCGCGCACCAGCATGTGGCGCGTGGCGAGCGTCGCGCCTGCCAGATTGTCGCTGCGCACCCAGGGGAAACCATCGCTTGGTGCGCCCCAGCAGACCCAGTTGGTCGCCGCGTCCAGCACGCCGAAATAGTCCCAGGCCGCGGTGTTCTCGCTCGTGCCGATCACGATCAGGCCGTCCGCCTTGCGGCGTTCCTGATAGTGGCCCCAGAAGCTTTCGGGACTGTCCTGAAACGACACCAGCACTTCATAGCCGCGCGCCGAGGCTGCAGCGCACGTGCTGCCAAGCAGCGAATAGTAGAACGGGTTGATATCCTTGCGGTCCTCCCCGGCGCGGCAGATCATCACCACCGCCAGAGTGCCGGTCTTGCCCCGGCGCAGGCGCGCGGCGTTTTCATCCACCTGATAGTTGAGCTTGGCCGCAGCGGCGATCACGCGCTGGCGGGTCGGTTCGCTGATCGAGGCATCGCCGGCCAGCGCGCGGCTGACGGTCGACTGGCTTACACCGGCCTGTTCCGCCACATCGAACGAAGTGACGCGCGAAATGCGCCGGGGGAGGGGGGCGGGACCCGCATCGGATGGTCCGGCCATCTAGCGGAAGTTGTCCTTGGCGCTGCGCAGCGCGGCGAAGGTTTCGACTGCGCCCCCGATTTTTCCGCCGTGATTGGCCCAGCGGGCCTGCAAGGCCGGATCATCGGCGCGCAGGAACGGGTTGGTGGCGAGCTCCCGGTCCATCCGGGTAGGCACGGTCCATTCCCCGCGCGCGCGCTTGTCGGCGATTTCGTCGGCATAGGCGACGAGCGCGGCGTTGTCCGGATCGGCATGCACCGCGAACTTGGCGTTCGAGGCGGTGTATTCGTGCGCGCAGTAAATCGTCGTCGCGGCGGGCAGGGCTCTCAGCCGCAGCAGGCTGGCCCAGAACTGGTCCGGCGTGCCTTCAAACATGCGCCCGCAGCCAAGCGCGAACAGCGCATCGCCGACAAACGCCATGCCAGCCTCGGGCAGGTGATAGGCGATATGCCCCATTGTGTGCCCGCCCACATCAATGACGTGCGCACTGTAAGCCCCGAACGGCACGGTATCGTCCTGCGCCACAGTCCGGTCGATCCCGGCGATGCGCGGGGCGTCTACCGCTGGGGCGATGACCTTGCAGCCCGTTGCAGCCTTGATCGCCTCGTTCCCGCCCGCGTGATCGGGGTGCCAGTGCGTGTTCCAGATTTGCGTGATCGTCCAGCCCTTGCCCGCCGCCTCGCGCAGATAGGCCTCCGCGTCCGGCGTATCGATGCAGGCGGTCTCGCCGCTCACAGGATCGTGGAGCAGGTAGCCGTAATTGTCTGACAGGCAGGCGAATTGGTGAACTTCAAGCGTCATGGTTACTCTCATCGGATTAGCGCAAGCCTAGCCGAGAGCGCGCTGCAATGCAAAAGCCCGCCCGGATCGCTCCGGACGGGCTTTTGATAATCACGGGATGCAAGGGCCGCAGCCCCTGCCCGCCGGAGGCAAACCTTACTGCTTCGCCTTCAGCGCCGCACCGAGGATGTCGCCGAGCGAAGCGCCGGCTTCCGACGAGCCGTACTGTTCCACGGCTTCCTTCTCTTCGGCGAGCTGACGCGCCTTGACCGAGAAGTTGGGCTTCTTGGAACGGTCGAAGCCGATGATCATCGCATCGAGCTTCTGGCCAACCTGGAAGCGGTCCGGACGCTGCTCGTCGCGGTCGCGGCCGAGGTCGGTGCGCTTGATGAAGCCGGTTGCGCCGTCGTCGCCGGCCTGCACTTCGAGGCCGCCATCGCGGACTTCGAGCACGGTGACTGTGACGACTTCGCCGCGGCGCAGCGAGTTGGCACTTGAGGTCGAAACGCCGCCGGCCGCCGGAGCGCCCTTTTCAAGCTGCTTCATGCCGAGGCTGATGCGCTCCTTCTCGACATCGACGTCGAGCACGACGGCCGAAACCTGCTCGCCCTTGCGGTGCAGCGCCAGCGCGTCTTCGCCCGAGATGCCCCAGGCGATGTCCGACATGTGGACCATGCCGTCCACATCGCCGTCAAGCCCGATGAACAGGCCGAATTCGGTGGCGTTCTTGACTTCGCCCTCAACGGTCGAGCCAACCGGGTGCTGGTCGGCAAAGGCTTCCCACGGGTTCTGCTGCGCCTGCTTCAGGCCCAGGCTGATGCGGCGCTTGTCGCTGTCAACTTCGAGCACCAGCACGTCGACTTCCTGCGAGGTCGAGACGATCTTGCCGGGGTGGACGTTCTTCTTGGTCCACGACATTTCGGAAACGTGGACGAGGCCTTCGATGCCCGCTTCCAGTTCCACGAAAGCACCGTATTCGGTGATGTTGGTGACCACGCCGTGCAGCTTCGCGCCGACCGGGTACTTGGCGACGACACCGTCCCAAGGATCGCTTTCCAGCTGCTTCATGCCGAGGCTGATGCGCTGGGTATCCTGGTTGATGCGGATGATCTGCACCTTCACGGTGTCGCCAATGGCGATCACTTCGCTCGGGTGGTTGACGCGCTTGTAGCTCATGTCCGTCACGTGGAGCAGGCCGTCGATGCCGCCGAGATCAACGAACGCACCGTAATCGGTGATGTTCTTGACCACGCCGTCGATGATCTGGCCTTCCTTGAGGTTCTGGATCAGGCCGGTGCGCTGTTCGGCGCGAGTCTCTTCCAGCACCGCGCGGCGCGAGACGACGATGTTGCCGCGGCGGCGGTCCATCTTGAGGATCTGGAAAGGCTGCGGCATGTCCATCAGCGGGGTCACGTCGCGCACCGGGCGGATATCGACCTGCGAGCCGGGCAGGAACGCCACGGCGCCGTCGAGATCGACGGTGAAGCCGCCCTTGACGCGGCCGAAGATAACACCCTCGACGCGCTTGCCTTCGCCGAATTCGTTCTCGAGCTTGTCCCATGCGGCTTCGCGGCGGGCGCGGTCGCGGCTGAGCATCGCTTCGCCGTCGGCGTTCTCGACGCGGTCGACATAGACTTCGACTTCATCGCCGACCGACAGGCCGTGGGCCTGGCCGGGCATGGCGAATTCGCGCAGCGGGACGCGGCCTTCGCTCTTCAGACCGACGTCGATGACGGCCTTGTCGTTTTCGATGGCGGTGACGGTGCCCTTGACGACTCGGCCTTCAAAGCCGCCATTGGCAGCACCGCCGAGGGTTTCGTCGAGCATCGCGGCGAAATCGTCGCGCGTGGGATGAGATGCCATTGCTGGTAGTTCCTGTAATCGCTGTTTCCGGCCAGGCGGTTGTCTCCGCCGGTCTTTCACCGCACGTCCGCACCATGCGGCCTGCGGGCCAAAAGGGCCGCTGTACCTGCCGGGCCGTATGCCATGGCAAGTGTCCGCCTCGGGAAAGCCCCAAACAGACGAGCGCGCCCCTAGGTCAAACCCTCACAAAAAGCAAGCTGAACCCGCGCGTTCCGGCCCTGCAGCACGGCAGATGGTCAGGCGGCGAGCGCAGCCGGGCGCCGCCGTGCCTGCTGATGCTGCACGGAAGTGCGGAACTGGGCGACCGCTGCGGCCAGCTCGCCTGCCTCATCGGACAGCGAGCGGGCGGCGGCGGCGGTTTCCTCCTCCATCGCCGCGTTGCGCTGGGTCATGCCGTCCATGCCCGCGACCGAAGCGCTCACTTGATCGAGGTTGGTGGCCTGGTGCCCGGCGAAGGCGGCAATTTCGGCGACGAGATCGGCCAGCGTGCCAACCCGGCCGACCATCGTGGTCAGCTCCTCGCCGGTGCGGCTGACGAGCGACACGCCGCCGGACACTTCGCGCGAGCTGGTGGCAATCAGCTTGCGGATATCGCCCGCGGCATCGGCCGAACGCTGGGCGAGGGCGCGCACCTCGTTGGCGACCACGGCAAAGCCCCGGCCAGCATCACCGGCGCGGGCAGCTCGAACGTGGCGAGAGCGGTGCGGGCCTGGCCTGATGTGCGGCGATCGTGCGCGACCTGTTTGGCCTCGAGTACTAGTTCGACAATATAGAGCGGCGGGGGCAGGGTATCAGCGGTGAAGCCGGTGTCTGTGTCGATGCGGGTCTGCACGGTCCCGCCGCCCCGGGTGTGCTGGATAACCCACTGCAAAGCATGCCCGCCCACGCACTAGGCGCGAGATGCCGCATCACCCTGCGGCGAATACGCCGCTGAGTTTACGTGTATTTTTGCCGCAAGGCGAGCAGGGTCATAGCCGCCGCAGCAGCCTCGCCGCCCTTGTTCTTCTGCGCCGGATCGGCCCGGACAAGCGCCTGGGCCTCGTTTTCCACCGTGAGAATGCCATTGCCGATCGCGAGGCCGTCCATGGTCAGCGCCATTACGCCCCGCGCGCTTTCACCCGCCACGATCTCGAAATGATAAGTTTCGCCGCGGATTACCACGCCGATCGCGACATAACCGTCAAAGTCACCCGACTGGTCGGCAAGCGCGATTGCGCCAGGGATTTCGAGCGCGCCGGGCACTGTAAGGACTTGGGTCTCGTGGCCCGCATCCTTGAGCGCCCCGGTCGCACCCGCCACGAGCATGTCGTTGAGATGGTCGTAAAAGCGCGCTTCGACGATCAGAAACTTGGCCATGTGCGCTTACTCCGCCAGGATCGGCTGTTCGCCGACGATATTGAGACCGTAGCCTTCGATAGCCACGACATTGCGGTGCGAATTGGTGAGCAGCACCATGTCGTGAATGCCAAGGTCTGCCAGGATCTGCGCGCCGATGCCGTAGCTGCGCAGGTCCATGTCGCCCGTTCGGCCGGAAATCTCGGCCTGAAGTTGCTCGCTGCCACCGGGCATAAGCAGCACGATCACGCCCGCGCCCTCCTTGCCGATCTCGCTCATCGCGCGCTGCAGGCTGCGTTTGCGCGGACCCGGCTGGCCGAGCACGTCGGAGAGGATCGAAATGCCGTGCATGCGCACCAGTGTCGGCACATCGGGCCGCACTCCGCCCTTTTGCAGCACGAGGTGAACCACGCCGTCGATCTTGTTGCGATAGGTGCGGATCATCCAGTCGCCGCCGTAGTCCGAATGGAACGGCTGCTGATCGACGCATTCGACAAGGTGATCGTGGCGGCGGCGGTATTCGATCAGGTCCCGGATCGTACCCATCTTGAGCCCGTGGCGCCGCGCGAAGGGGACGAGATCGTCCATCCGCGCCATCGTGCCATCGTCCTTCATGATCTCGCAGATCACGCCCGAGGGGTTGAGCCCCGCCAGCCGCGAGATATCGACCGCGGCCTCGGTGTGCCCGGCGCGGACCAGCACACCGCCGTCGCGCGCGATCAGCGGGAATATGTGGCCCGGGGTGACGATATCGTCGCGGGTCTTGGCGGCATCGACCGCCACGGCCACGGTGCGCGCGCGGTCGGCGGCGGAAATGCCGGTGGTCACGCCCTCGCGCGCCTCGACCGAGACGGTGAAGGCCGTCTCGTGCCGCGTACCGTTGTTGCGGCTCATCAGTTCGAGCCCAAGCTGCTCGCAGCGCGTGCGGGTGAGGGTGAGGCAGATCAGGCCCCGGCCATGCGTCGCCATGAAGTTGATCGCATCGGGCGTCGCCATCTGGGCCGGGATCACGAGATCGCCTTCGTTCTCGCGGTCCTCGTCGTCGACCAGAATGAACATGCGGCCGTTGCGCGCTTCGTCGATGATTTCCTCAATCGGCACAAGCGCGGGCGCATCGTCGCTTTCGCTGAGCACGCGTTCCAGTTTGGCGAGCGTGTCGGCGGTGGGGTTCCAGCCAGGCAACGTGAGATCGCGCAAGGTGTTGGCATGGAGCCCCGCGGCACGGGCGAGGCCCGAACGGGACATGCCGCCCTCGACAACGAGGCGGCGGATTCGATCGATGAGGTCGCTGGACATAACGATGATATTTCACATCCAAATGTGAAAATCAAGAAGGGTGATCACATTGAAATAACAAATTCGCGCACCTGATTCGAAATTTGCCCTTTGGGGCAGGGCTCTAGGTGGCTCCAGTGTCACAGTCCCTGTGAGATGCCGCTACGGAAAGGGCGAAATTTAATTAAGCGGTTGACAACGCAGGTGTCCCGCTATGTTCTAGGGGCAGAAGGTCGACCCTCAAAAATGATGGGCGTCGCTGAAGAGAGAGGAGATTGATATGAGGGGCAAACTTACCCTGCTCGCAGGTGTGTGCGCAGCAGCCGTTGCAACGCCGTCGTTTGCGCAGTCTGCACCGCAGGCTGCCGAAAGCGGCCCGGGCGTTCAGGAAATCATCGTGACCGCGCAGCGCCAGTCGCAGCGCCTGCAGGCAGTGCCGATCGCGATCAGCGCGTTCACGGCGGACAACCTCGACAAGCAGCAGATCAAGAACCCGTCGGATCTGCAGCTCAGCCTGCCCAACATCACGTTTACCAAGACCAACTTCACCACCTCCAGCTTCACCATTCGCGGCATCGGCGATCTGTGCACCGGCGTGACTTGCGACAGCGCGACCGCCATTCACGTCAACGACGCACCGTTGTTCTTTACCCGCCTGTT
>JBJXEK010000008.1:0-6780 GCA_046155055.1 Novosphingobium sp.
GGTCATGAAAATGCCGAAGACTTTGGAGGCGAAGGCCACCTCGTCCTTGGTGTATTTCAGATGCTCAAGGTAGAACGGGAAGGCAAAGCTCGACCACACATTGTAGCACAGCGTGTACGTCAGGATCATGCCGATCACGATCAGCACACCCCAACCCAGCCGCTGCGTCAGCTCCGCCAGCGGCGAGATCAGCGCGACATAAAGATGGTTCGCTGCCGTCCGCACCGCCGAAACCCGGGTATCGGGAACCTGCAGCACCGCGCGGCCCTGCCGTTTCAGCGCATTGGTCGTGGCCGCCACCATCAGCGGTACGGCAACGGTCGCCAGCACGATCAGCGGGGCGTATTCGCGGGTGAAATCGCCCACGGAAGGGTGCTTCTCGCCCGGCCCCAACGGGCTCAGCATCGTGATCATGAAGCGCACGATCGTGCCAATGGCCCAGGCCCAGCTCGTGCCGACAACCAGCAGCGCCAACCCCCGCACGCGCGGTTCCAGCTCTCCCGGCTGCGCAAGCGCCGCATGCAGCGTGCCCTGCTCGGGCCGCGGTGTATCGGGCGCGCGCAGGGTCACGATGCAGATCAGCCCGATCAACCCAGCCATCAGGCAATAAACCAGTGGCCACGACATCCGCCCCGCCAGCACCAGTGCCAGCGCCCCGCCGACAATCGAGGCAATGCGGTAGCCGAACTGGTAGATCGAGGAGAGCAGCTCGACCGGGGTGTCCTCGTCGGCCACGTCGATCCGCCAGGCATCCACCGCCACGTCCTGCGTCGCGGACGCGAACGCCGCCATGAAGGCAAACAGCGCAAACGTGCCGATGGCATGCGCCGGATCGGTCGCGGCGAGGCCCGAAAAGCCCAGCACCATGGTGATCTGGCAGAGCAGAATCCAACTCTTGCGCCGCCCCAGCACATCGAGCCCGGGCAGTGCCATGCGGTCAACCAGCGGCGACCACAGGAACTTGAACGAGTAGGAAAGGCCGATCCACGAGAGCACGCCGATGGTTGCCAGATCGATCTTTACCTCGCCCAGCCACGCATTCAGCGTGCCGATCAGCAGCGCATAAGGCAGCCCGGAGGAAAAACCGAAGCCCAGCATGGTGGCAGACTTGCGCGTGCGCAGCGCCAGCACCAGCAGCCGCCAGCCCTTGGGCCGGGGGGGAGGCCCCTCTGCAGGCACTGCCTCGGTTGCGGCGGCCGTTGGACTCATGCGAAACCCTTATTCCCGCTTGTCATTTCCGCGCGAGATTAACGGCAATTTGCGGTATGCCTAGTGCGAGAACAAGACAATCGGGGGAGAGCAGCCATGGCCACGATCACGCCAGACCAGGAAAGCGAGACCCGGCCGACCGATGGCCAGATCGCACTCGCCCGGCTGGTCGCATCAGGCCAGGGCCGCAAGGCCGAGGCGATCACCCACGTTCCCGCCAGTGTCTACACCGATCCGCAGCACTGGGCACGCGAGAAAGCGGGGCTCTTTGCGCGGCTGCCGCAGGTCCTCGGCCCTTCCGCGTTGCTGCCCGAACCGAACATGATCGTGCCGCACGATGCCACCGGCCAGCCGCTGCTGATCACGCGCGATGCGGACGGCAAGGCGCATGTGCTGCTCAACGTCTGCCGCCATCGCGGTACGCGGCTGGTCGAAACGGGCGAGGTGCAATGCACCAGGCGCATTGTTTGCCCTTATCACGCTTGGACTTATGCAACAGACGGCGCGTTGCTCGCGCTACCGCGGCCAGAAACCTTTCCGGGGCTCGAGAAGGCGGCGATGGGCCTTATCGAACTGCCAAGCCGCGAGGCGGGCGGCCTGATCTGGTATGCGCCCAAAAATGATCTTGCGCCTGCCGATTTTGCGGCTGCTGAGACCATCAGCGCCGATTTTGCTGCAGCGGATCTGGCGCAGCATTTCCTTTATGCGCGCCGCACACACACCGTCGCGTCCAACTGGAAGCTGATCATGGATGCCTTTCTTGAGAGCTATCATGTGCAGCGCCTCCACGCGCAGACGATCGCGCCCTATTTCAAGGACGGGGTCACCGCAGGCGACGAGATCGGGCCGCATATGCGCTCGCTGGTCGGCCGCGTGACCGAGCTGGAGGGGCTCGATCTCACCGACTGGCAGGCGCTCCGCCGTGTTGCCACGTTCGCCTATCAGCTGTTTCCCGCCACCGTCGTGGTGATCAGCCCGGACTACGTGAACCTGATGACGATCTGGCCTCAAGCGCACGACCAGACATTGGTCGAGGACTTCATGTTGATCGCCGATGCCCCAGCCGACGCCAAAGCGGAAGACCACTGGCGGCGCAGCTGGGAGCTGCTCGACGGTCGCGTCTTCGGTGCTGAAGACTTCCGCGCCGCGCAGCTCGGCCAGCAGGGCCTTTCCACAGGGGCGATCAACGAGCTCACACTCGGCACGCTTGAAGGCGGCATCCGGCGCTTTCACGATATCTGCCAGCGCGAAATCACCACGCATGAAGCGGGGTGACGGCAGCCGCCTGGCAGCGTAAGGGCGGCACATGGCATTCCCCCCCAAAGACAGGACCGGCGGGCCGCGACGGCCCGGCGACGCGACCGGCTCACGGCGCAACCCCGGCCCCCCCGCCCCCTACAAGATCCCTAAGCCGCGCCTGCCCAAGGCCGCCGCCGTGCCGCAGACCCGTGCGCTTGCCGAGGACGGCAGCGAGCGCGAGGGCGACCGCATCGCCAAGCTACTCGCCCGCGCCGGTATCGCCAGCCGCCGCGAGATCGAACGGTATATCGAAGATGGCCGGGTCGCGCTCGATGGCGAGGTGATCACCACGCCCGCAACAATCCTCAAAAACCTGCGCGGCGTTACGGTCGATGGCAATCCGGTTGCCGCCGCAGAACCGCCGCGCCTGTTCATGTTCCACAAGCCCTCGGGCCTCATCACCGCCGAACGCGATCCAACCGGGCGGCCGACAATCTACACCGCGTTGCGCAATAGCCTGCCCCCGGGCGCGGGCCGGGTCATGCCGGTCGGACGGCTCGATATCAACACCGAGGGCCTGCTGCTCATGACCAATGACGGCGAGCTCAAGCGCGCGATGGAGCTGCCCGCCAATGGCGTGCCGCGCACCTACCGCGCGCGCACATTCGGCGATATCTCGCAAGGCCGGCTCGAAGAGCTGATGGAAGGCGTGGAGATCGAGGGCATCCGCTACGGCCCGATCAACGCCAATCTGGAGCGCAGCGCGGGCCGCAACAAGTGGATCGAACTGACCCTTACCGAAGGCAAGAACCGCGAAGTGCGGCGCGTGCTAGAACACCTCGGGCTCGAAGTCTCGCGCCTGCTACGCCTGCGCTATGGGCCGTTCGATCTTGGCGAATTGCCGCGCGGCGGGTCGGAGGAAGTGCCGCAAGCGGTGGTCGAACGCTTCCGCAAGGGCCTTGCGGGTGACAATGCCACGCGCGTGCAGCAGGCCGTGCATGCCGGCAAGGCGATTGCCCCGCGCAAGCCCGCGCCTGTTGCTGCACCTGAACGTGCGGCTCCTGCGCGTCCGGTTCGCAACGAACGTTCATTCCAGGGCCAGGAGCAACCGATGCCAGAGCGCGCGGCACGGGAACGCCCCGCGCGCATCAGGCCTTCGGAAGACGCCGGACACCTTGTCGCCAAACCCTCAGCACCCAGGCCTGCCGGGAAGACCTATCCCAACCGGCCCTATGCCAAACCGGCGACCGAGGCCCCGTCGCCCGGCCCCGATTCGCGGCCCCGGCGCAAGTTTCGCGGCAAGCCAGCAGGGCCAAAGCCCGGACCAAAACCAGGCCCAAAACCAGGCGGAGCCAAGCGCTGATGCTGCGGATCATTGCGGGCACCTGGCGCGGGCGCAAATTGCAGGCCCCGGTAGGCGACACCACCCGCCCGACCTCCGACCGTACCCGCGAAACGCTGTTCTCGATGCTGACGAGCCGGCTCGGCAGCTTTGAGGATCTCACCGTCGCCGATCACTTTGCCGGTTCGGGCGCGCTGGGGCTCGAGGCGCTTTCGCGCGGTGCGGCCTCTGCTGTGTTCGTGGAGCAGGACCCGGCTGCAATCCGCGCGCTGCGCGCCAATATCGCCGCGCTGCAGGCGCAGACCCGCTGCGATGTCCGCGCCGCTTCGGTGCTGGGGCTCGGTCCGATCAAAGCGCCGCTGGATGTAGTGATGCTCGATCCGCCCTATGGCTCGGGCGCGGGTGCCGTGGCGCTCGATAAGCTGGTGCGGCTCGGCTGGATCGGTGAAGGCACGTGGGTCAGCCTTGAAACCCATGCCGACGAACCTGCTGGCGTGCGCAACATGGAAATCGAGAGCGAGCGCAAGGTTGGCAAGGCGCGGCTTACGCTGCTGCGTCTTCCCGCAGGGTAGGTGCCAACAAGACCCCCGCCAGGGTCACGCCCCCCGCTGCACTGAGAACCAGCCCCGTCCAGGCCACGCCGCCATGCTCGGCCAGCCACGCCGCACCAAACGGGGCCAGCGCGCCGCCAACGATCCCGCCCAGATTGAACGCCAGCGAAATCCCGGTGTAGCGCACCGGCACGGCAAAGAGGTTCGGCAGCCACGCGCCAAGCGGGCCATAGCAAAGCCCCATGACAAACAGCGCGCTCGACAGCGTCAGGAACATCACGAGGAGCGATCCCGAAGCAAGCCCGCTGCCAAAGCCAAGCCCCACCAGCACCGTCAAACCCGCCCCCACAGCCATAACAATGCGGGGCGAGGTCTTGTCAGACCACCACCCTGAAACCACGATGCCGATGGCAAACACTACATCTGCCGCCAGCTGGATCGCCAGAATGGTCTCGCGCGGATAGCCGAGCTTGGTCGTGGCGAACGAAAGCGCGAAGGTGGTTGCAAGGTAGAACAGCGAAAAGCACGCGATCACACCCACCGTGCCCGCCAGAACCGCGCCGGGATGATCCGCCAGCAGCCGCCCCAGCGGCACGCGCGGTGGCGGCGCGTTTTCCACGGCCTCGCGGAACGCCGGGGTCTCGCCGATCCTGAGGCGAATCCACAGCCCCAGCACCACCAGCAGCGCGCTCGCCAGAAACGGCACGCGCCAGCCCCAGCTCAGGAAATCGGCCTCCGAAAGCCCCAGCCCAAGCAGCAGGAACAGTCCGTTGGCAAACAGGAACCCCAGCGGTGCACCCAGCGGTGCAGCAATGCCGAAGCGCGCTTCCCAGCCCTTCGGCGCGTTCTCTACGGCGAGCAGCGAAGCCCCGCCCCATTCCCCGCCCAGCCCGAAGCCCTGCCCGAAGCGGAGCAGGCACAGCAGCGCGGGCGCAATCCATCCCGCCACAGCATAGCTTGGCAGGAAGGCCACGAGGAAGGTGGAAATGCCCATAAGGAGCAACGAGACAACCAAAGTCGACTTGCGCCCGATGCGGTCACCGAAATGGCCGAACACCACTGCCCCGACAGGCCGCGCGAAAAACGCGATACCGAAGGTCATCAGTGCCAGCAGCGTCTGCGCGGCCTTCGATTCCGATGGAAAGAACAGCGGACCGATCACCAGCGCGGCGGCCGTCCCGAAAATGTAGAAATCGTAGAACTCTACCGCCGTGCCGACAAGGCTGGCGGTCAGAACGCGCGCGTGGCGGCGGATCGGATGGGCTGCCGGCCCCGCCTGATGATCCGCCATCGCTGTGTGCATGATACCCCCCGCCATCCGCTTCCACTGTGTGGCCTTAGGCCGCCATGCCCGCTCTCTCCGCCCGGTGCAACTCTCGCCGGACAGGGTTGCGCGCGGGACCCAAGTTCCCTACTTGTTCCCGTGTGACGGTGCTCTCCCAACCTGATTCTGCCCAGGCCGCTTCAAACTGGCTCGACGGCCTCAATTCCCCGCAGCGCGAAGCCGTGCTGACCACCGAAGGCCCGGTGCTGATGCTTGCGGGTGCGGGAACGGGCAAGACCGCCGCGCTTACCGCGCGGCTGGCGCATTTGCTGCGCGCGCGGCTGGCGTGGCCTTCGGAAATCCTCTGCGTCACGTTCACCAACAAGGCTGCACGCGAAATGCGCGAGCGCGTTGGCGCGCTGATCGGCCCTTCGGTGGAAGGCATGCCGTGGCTCGGCACATTCCACTCGGTCGCCGCCAAGATGCTGCGCCGCCATGCCGAATTGGTCGGCCTGCAAGCCAATTTCACGATCATCGACACCGACGACCAGCTGCGCCTGCTCAAGCAGCTGATCGTGGCGGAAGGCCTTGATGAAAAGCGCTGGCCTGCGCGCCAACTTGCCGGGCTGATCGACCGCTGGAAGAACCGCGGGCTTGGCCCCAGTGAACTCGATGCGGGCGAGAACGAGGCGTACGCCAACGGCAAGGGTACGCGCTTCTACACGCTCTATCAGGACCGCCTGCGCGCGCTCAACGCCTGCGATTTCGGCGATCTCACGCTGCACATGCTGACAATTTTCAAGCGCTACCGCGAAGTGCTCGAAAGCTGGCAGGCGCGCTTCAAATACGTGATGGTGGACGAGTATCAGGATACCAACGCGGTCCAATATCTGTGGCTGCGGCTGCTGGCGCAGACGCGCAAGAACATTTGCGTGGTGGGCGATGATGACCAGTCGATCTATTCGTGGCGCGGCGCAGAAGTCGCAAATATCCTGCGGTTTGAAAAGGATTTCCCCGGCGCAAAAGTGATCCGGCTGGAGCAGAACTACCGCTCCACCCCGCATATCCTTGCGGCAGCCTCGGGCCTCATTGCCGAGAATAGCGGGCGGCTGGGCAAGACGCTGTGGACCGAGGCCAATGGCGGTGACAAAGTGCGCGCCATAGGCGTGTGGGAC
>JBJXEK010000009.1:0-14550 GCA_046155055.1 Novosphingobium sp.
AGAAGCCTTGCTATCGCGCGAAGCCCTCCCTATACGCCCGCCTTCCGGTCGGGACGTAGCGCAGCCTGGTAGCGCATCACACTGGGGGTGTGGGGGTCGGAGGTTCGAATCCTCTCGTCCCGACCAATTATCTCAAACCGTCGCGGCGCAAATATGCCGCTCAGGCGCCCGAGCCAAGGATCAGCGTCGCCTGGCTTGAAAGCGTGCCGCCGTTGCCATGTGCGAGCGCGAGCGAGGCCCCCTCGATCTGCGATGCCGCCTCGCCGCGCAGCTGGCGCACCGCCTCGGTGATCGCAAGCAGGCCGTACATACCGGGATGCGCGCACGAGAGACCGCCGCCATTGGTATTCACCGGCAACACTCCGCCCGGGCCAATTGCTCCACCCGAGACAAAGTTGCCGCCCTCGCCCTTGGGGCAGAAGCCGAGGTCCTCGAGGAACAGGATCGTGTTGATCGTGAACGCATCATAGAGCGAGACGACATCGATCTCCTGCGGCGTGGTCCCGGCCATGGCATAGGCCCGCCGCCCGGATTCTGCAGCGGCGGTCGTGGTGAGGTCGGGCATGCTGGTGATATCGTTGTGGGTTGTGGCCGCAGCGCCGCCCAGCACATAAACCGGCGGCCGCTTCAGATCGCGCGCGCGATCCGCCCTGGTCATGACAATGGCCGCTGCGCCATCGGTGACGAGACAGCAATCGCGCGCCGAGAGGGGCGTGGAGATCATCCGCGCCTTGAGGCAGTCTTCAATTGTGAGCGGCCCTTTGGCAAAGGCTTCCGGGTTCCGGTTGGCCCAGCCGCGCGCGGCAACAGCGACTTCGGCGAGATGCTCGCGCGTGGTGCCATACTGGTGCATGTGGCGCGCGGCGGCGAGCGCATAGCTGCTTACCGGAAAGAGCGGCTTGTAAGGCGCTTCCCAGCTCGAACTGCGCGCCGCCGAGACGAGCTTGCCGCCAGAGCCGGTGCGCTGGTTGGAACCGTGGGCGATCAGCGCGACGTCGATCATCCCGGCATCGAGCATCGCGGCGGCCGTGATCACATGGCTGATGAACGCCGATCCGCCAGTGCGGTTGTTATCGGTGAAGCGCGGGTTGAGCCCCAGCACTTGCGCGAAAGTTAGCCCGGCGAGGAAATCATCGGGCGTACAGATAAACAGGGCGTCGACTTCGGCGAGCGCGACCCCGGCATCGGCCAGCGCAATCTGCGACGCCTTGGCGGCCAGCTCCAGCGAACTCCAGCCAGGCATTTCGCCAAGGCCAAACGTCGATGCGCCCGCGATTGCGGTTTTCGCTCGCGGAAACTGCTCTGCCATCCTCAACTCCTGCTGGCTCTTGCCCTGCCCTTACCTGCGGCTTAGCGAAGCCAGCGACAGGAGCAATATCGATGACGCTATCAGAAACCACAAATCCGATGAGCATGGCCGATAGGCGCATCGTAGTGACCGGCGCGAACCAGGGTATCGGGCGCGCTGTCGCCGATCTCGCGATTGCGCTCGGCGCGCGGGTTGCAGCGGTCGACCGTGACATTGCGGGCCTGACCGAATCGGACCACCTGCTGCCGATTGCCTGCGACGTGAGCAACGCCGGAGAGGTCGAGGCAGCGGTGGCCAAGGCTGTCGAGGGCCTTGGCGGGATCGACGGACTCGTCAACAACGCCGGCATTTCACGGCCCGCGATGGCCGACCGCATGACGCTAGAGGCGTGGCAGGCGGTGATCGATGTCAACCTCACGGGCAGCTTTCTGATGCTGCAGGCTGTGGGTACGCACATGGTCGCGGCCGCTAAGGAAGGCCTCGTCGGCGAGCGCGCCATCGTCAACATTGCCTCCGATGCCGGGCGGCGCGGCACCGTCGGCCAGATCAATTACGGTGCGGCCAAGGCAGGCACCATCGGCCTGACGATGAGCGCGGCGCGCGAATGGGCGCGCTTCGGCATTCGGGTCAACGCGATCAGCTTCGGCATTGTCGAGACTCCGATGACCGAGACAATCAGGCAGGACCGCTTCCGAGACACCTACCTGCAGCAGATCCCGCTGGGCCGTTTCGCCGCGCCGGACGAGGTCGTTAAGCCGGTGCTGTTCCTGCTGTCTGAGGCGGCGTCCTATGTCACCGGCCAGACCTTGTCAGTCAACGGCGGCTATGTGATCAGCGCCTAAAGCGGACTAGAGGAGAGTGCAATGACCCAGCAAACCGGACCGGAAGCCCATTGGCGGCAAGCCCTCACCGAAGGCCGTTTCCTGCTGCAGCGCTCACCTGCCGATGGCCGCCATTTCTATCCGCCGCGCGTGATCGCGCCGACACCCGGTGGCGATGCGCTCGAATGGGTCGAGGCCTCGGGCCTGGGCACGGTCCATTCGGTGACGATGATAAGCCCCAAGCCCCCGGCCGAGCCCTACAATGTGGTGCTTGTCGATCTCGCAGAAGGTCCGCGCATGATGAGCCGGGTCGAGGGCGTTCCCGCTTCTGACGTCACCATCGGCATGGCGGTGCAGGCCCGGATTGACCGGCAGGAAGACGGCGAGCCGATCCTTCTGTTCGTGCCCGCCTAACCCTTCAGAACGCCGGAGCTTTCCAGCGCCGCGATCTCGTCTGGCGTGAACCCAGCTTCGGCCAGAACATCGCGATTGTCTGCGCCTAGTGCCGGGCCGATATTGCCGATCTTGCCCGGGGTTTCCGAAAAGCGGGTCGGAATGCCGGGCATGCGGACGGGGCCGAGCGCGCTGTCGGCGCGGTGCCAGAAGCCCGTTGCGGCAAGATGCGGATCGTCGAGCAGGTCGCTGGTCGAAAGGATTGGCATCGCAGGGATTTCGGCGGTGCGGAACGCGTCCATCCAGTCCTCGGTGGTGCGGGTGGCGATCACATCGCCGAGCTTGCCCAGCACCATCTGGATGTTCTCCGTACGACTGGTCATCGAGGCGAACATGGGATCGCGCGACCACTCCGGATTGCCGATGAGCGCGAAGAAGCTGCGCCACTGCTTGTCGTTGTAGATCATGAGGCCGATGTGGCCATCCAGCGTGCGATAAGGCCGCCGGTCTGGCGCGGTGACGCGCGGATACTCGGGCGGGCCGCTCGCAGGTTCTGTAACCGAGCCGCACAGATGCTCGGCCATAACGAACGCGGCCATCGTCTCGAACATCGGCACTTCGATTTCCTGCCCCTGCCCGGTACGTTCGCGGGCGAACAGCGCCGCCATTACGGCGTAGGCACCCGTCAGGCCCGCGACTTTGTCCGCCACCGCGCTCGCGACATAGCCGGGCTCGCCGCCGGTCAGTCGCCCCTGCAGCGAGGCGAGACCCGAGGCGCCTTGCACGATATCGTCGTAAGCCGGGTAATCCGAGTATGGCCCGCCGCGCCCGAAGCCATACAGGTTGGCGTAGATGATCTTCGCGTTGGCGGCCTTGAGCGCAGGATAATCCAGCCCGAGCCGCTGGATCGCCGCGCCGCGCATCGAATGGATGAACACGTCCGCCGTCTCGGCCAGCCGCAGCACCACAGCGCGTCCGGCCTCGGACTTCAGATCAATGGCCATACTGCGCTTGCCGCGATTGACATTGACGAACATTGCGCCCTGCCCCGGCCCCAGCACCGGCGGCAGACGGCGGGTGGTATCCCCCTCCGGGCTTTCGATCTTGATCACGTCCGCACCGAGATCTGCGAAAATTTGCGTGGCGTAAGGCCCCATCAGCACGCTGGTCAGGTCCAGCACTTTCACTCCGGCCAGCGGGCCGCTCAATTGACCGCTCATGGCCGTTCCTTCAATTTTTGATCGGGTGCCTTAGGCGGCAGGCTTCAGCGCTTCGATCTGGCGCTCGAGATCGCGCAAGATCGGCTCGACCATCGCATCGTCGATGCCGTGCGTCAGCCGGTTGATGGCCATTCCTTCCAGAACATTCTGCGACAGGGCGAGCGCCAGATCGAACCGCACCCGGTCGTTCTGCCATTCGGGAAACAGTTCGATTGCCTGCCGATACCAGCGGTTGCGGAAATCGACCTGGACGGGCACAAGGATATTGGCGAGATCGCTATCGGTGCGCGCCGCCATTGCCAGTTCATGAAAAGCAATGAAGGTTTGGCTCGAGACCTGCTTCCAATAGGCGCGCACCAGCGTGCCGACCTCATGGACAGTCGATCCCGCGCTGCGGCGGAAAGCATGGAGGCGTTTTTCATGCAGTTCGGCGATGGCAGCCTGCATCAGCGCGCTGCCGTTCTCGAAGTGGTGCAGCATCGCCCCGCGCGACATGCCAGCTTCATCGGCCACGCGCGGGGTGGTGGTGCGCGCATAGCCATACTTCACGATGCAGCGGATCGTCGCCTCGATCAGCCGGGCCCGCGTGGCGGCGCTTTTGGTCGCCTGCAGGGTCGGGGCCGCAGTGGCAGCCGGTTTGCCCGCAGGTTTATGTGTTTGTGCCACGCTGGCCGCCATGCGTTCCAAAGCCTCTTGCATAAAAGACAATCATGATTGTTTTTGCTTTGACAGGCAACCGATAGCAGCGCCTTAATCGAGAATAATCCTAAGCAGGGAGTCGGAAGTTGGGAAGGGTTGCAGGAAAAGTAGCGCTGGTAACAGGCGGCGGATCGGGCCTTGGCAAGGCCGATTGCCTGATGCTGGCAGCAGAAGGCGCAATGGTCGTCGTCAGCGATATCAACGTTGCGTCCGCGCAAGCCGTGGCAGACGAGATCGGCGCAAACGCCATCGCACTGCAGCACGATGTGTCCTCCGAAAGTGACTGGCAGGCAGCAATCGCCGCAACCGAAGCGCGCTTCGGCGGGCTCCACGTGCTCGTCAACAACGCCGGAATTGTCGTGATCGCGGACCCTGAGGAGACCACGCTCGAACAGTTCCGCAAAGCGAATGCGGTCATGTCGGAGGGCGTGTTTCTTGGCTGCAAATATGCCATCCCGCTCATGGCTCGCTCGGGCGGCGGGTCGATCATCAACATGTCGTCAACCGCCAGCCACCTTGGTTATCCCGTGTTCTTCGCCTATTCGGCGGCCAAGGGCGCGGTGCGCGCGATGACGAAATCGATTGCGATCCACTGCCAGACCAAAGGCTATGGCATCCGCTGCAATTCAGTGCACCCTGCGTCGATCGAAACGCCAATGATCCAGTTCGCCGAAGGCCGCGAAGGCGAAGAAGCCGCCATTCCCGAAGGCGTGCTGCCCGCTGGCGCAGTCGGCGCGCCAAAGGATGTCGCGGCGCTGGTGCTCTACCTTGCCTCCGACGAGTCCCGCTTCATCAACGGCACCGAGATCCTGATCGACAATGCGCTGATCATTAGTCCCTAAGCACCATAAAAAAGACACGTGTGATTGTTTTATTGCGGGCTCGGGCGATTTGGTTCAGGGATCGAGCGCAAGGATCGGCTTGGCCCGGGCCTCAACGCACCGCGGGTATGGGAGAGCAGCATGGACCTTGGTTTGACCGGCAAGAAGGCGATCATCGTCGGCGCCGCGCGCGGCATCGGCATGGCGACCGCGGAAATCCTGGCGCGCGAGGGCTGCGATCTGGCAATCACTGCGCGGTCCGAGGACGGCGTGAAGGATGCTGTCGCCAATTTGCGCAAGTATGGCACCAATGTCATCGGCTCGGCGGTCAACGTGAAGAAGGCCGAAGACTACAAGACCTGGCTGGCCGAGACGATCGACGAACTCGGCGGGTGCGATATCCTGATCCCGATTTCGTCCTCGGGCGGCGGCATGGGCAGTGAGAAATACTGGCACAACGCCTTTGAAGTGGACGTGATGGGCCCGGTCCGCGCGGTCGAGGCGGTGCTGCCGGGCATGACTGCACGCAAGACCGGATCGATCGTGCTGATCGCCACCACCTCTGCCGGCGAGGCGATGGGCGGCCCGCAAGCCTATAACGCGATGAAGGCCTCGCTGATCACCTGGGGCAAGCAGCTCGCGCTGGCCCACGGCAAGGACGGCATCCGCGTCAACGTCGTCTCGCCCGGCCCGGTCGAGTTCGAGGGCGGAAACTGGGACATGATCAAGGGCACAATGGAAAAGTTCTACGCGGGCACCCTGCGCCAGCAGCCGAGCGGAAGACTCGGCACGCCCGAGGAAATCGCCCGCGCGATCGCCTTCCTCGCGAGCCCTGCGGCCAGCTGGTGCAACGGATCGCACCTCGTGGTCGATGGCGGCTACACCAACCGCACGCACTTCTGATCGGTGAGCCATCCGCTATGGACGTTAAGCGCAAGGTCGACATCATCCGCGTCAATCCGCAGGATTGGCCAAACGGCACGCCCGCTGGCAAGGCCGAGGATCCCGATCACGGCCACGATATTATCCCCGCTGAGCGCTATTTCTCCAGCGAATACATGGCGCTGGAATGGGAGCGGGTGTGGACCAAAGTCTGGCTGCTTGCGGGCCGCTCGGATGATCTGAAAGCCGAGGGCGACTATATCTGCACCGATATCGGGCGGGAATCGGTGCTGATCGTGCGCCAGAGCGATGGGTCATTGCGCGCGTTCCCCAACGTCTGCCTGCATCGCGGCAACCGTCTGCGGCCCGAAGGCCTTGGCAACACGGCTGAATTTCGCTGCATGTATCACCACTGGGCCTACGGCCTCGACGGTGCGATCACGCGCATCCCCGATCTCGGCAGCTTCCCGCAAGGCGGCCCGCCGGAAGGACGGCTGCCCTCGCTCCCCACCGGAGAATGGGGCGGGTTCGTGTGGTTCTCGCTCAACCCCGATGTCGAGCCGCTGGCCGAGTATCTCGGCATGATCCCCGAACATCTCGATCCCTATCACTTCGAGCGGATGGCCTGGAAGCGCGACATAACGGTCGAATGGGATTGCAACTGGAAGGCCTCGATGGATGCGTTCCACGAGAACTACCACGTCCAGGGCATTCACCCGCAGCTCCAGTGGTATCTCGATGACGTCAACGTCCAGATCGACTGCTACGACAAGCACTCGCGCTATCTCGTACCGTTCGCAACGGTCAGCCCGCGTGTCGCGTTGCCCTCCTCGATCCCGCCCGCCATCGATTACATGATGCGCAAGGCGGGCATGGACCCGGCCGAATACGAAGGCCGCGTCTCCGATATCCGGCTCGATCTGCAGCGCTTCATCCGCGCCAATGCGGCCGCGCAGGGCAAGGACTTTTCGCAGCTCAACGACGACCAGCTGACCGACGACTACCACTATTCGATTTTCCCCAACGTCTCGCTTAACATCCACGCCGAAGACATCATGATGTTCCGCCAGCGTCCGCACCCGACCGACCCGAACAAGATGCTTTATGATCTGTGGATGTTCGAGCTGGTGCCGCAGGGCGAGGAATGGCCCGCGCGGGTGCGGCATCAGCATTTCAAGCATGGCGACAAGTCGCTCGGCCAAGTGCTCGATCAGGATGCGTTCAACCTGCCCACGGTGCAGAAAGGCATGCAGTCCAGCGCCTTCAAGGGCCTGTGGCTGAGCAGCCAGGAGCTGCGCATCCGCCATTTCCACCATGTTCTGGACCAGTACATCGAAGGGGCGAAGCAGCCATGATCCTCCCCGGCAGTTCCATCGTTCAGCTGGCGTGGGTCGTGAACGACCTCGAAGAAGCAGCGCTCCGGTTCAGCCGGATCTACGGCTGCGGCCCGTTCCTGATGAACCGGCACATCAAGCTGGGTGACCCTCGCTATCGCGGTACGCCGACACACACGGATTTTTCGACTGCGCTGGCACAGGCAGGCGATGTTCAAATCGAACTGATCGTGCAGCACGACGATACGGCCTCGGTCTACCGCGATCTCCATCCGGCGGGCTCGGAAGGCTTCCACCACGTCGCGGTAATCGTGCCGGACGTGGCGCATGAGGTTGAACGCTACCGCGCGCTGGGCTTCGAAGTGGGCTTCACCGGGCGGTTCGGGAACGCTGACTTCGCCTATGTCGATACCGCACCCGCCATCGGCCACATGACCGAGATCCTGCCCGACAATGAAATGCTGCGCGGCTTTTTCGGTATGGTGCGCCGCGCTGCCGACGAATGGGACGGCAGCAAGGTTGTTCGCGAGTTGGCCTAACGCGCTCAGCTGTGCGAGCTGTGGAAGGTCACAACCATGTCCTCGGCCAGACAATCCAGGATCGGCGGCACCAGCCGGTCATGGAAATCGATATGCATGTGATGATCGAACGCCGCCTGATCGCGGAAGGTCGCGATGCAGTGAAACAGGTTCGGATCCTCGTCGGCCTGAAGCAGCTCGTAAACAATCGCATCGGGCTCGTGCTGGAATACGAGGCCCTTGAGCTCGGTCTGGAGCCCGATGAAGTCGTCGCGCCGCTCGGGCTTGACCAGCAGGCGGGCGATAAAGCTGCGGGCAAGCGTCATGCTGTCTCTCCAGAAAGTTCGGCAACCAACGTATCTCGCAAACGGAATTTCTGGATTTTCGAGGTCGACATCGGCCACGAGGTTACGAACCGCACGTGGCGCGGTAACTTGAAGCTGGCGAGCTTGCCCTTGCAATGGTCGATGAGTTCCTGCTCGCCTGCCGTGGCGGAACCGCGCAGCTCGATGAACGCGGCCGGCACTTCGACATAGCGCGGATCGGGAATGCCGACGACTTGCGCCAATTGCACCGCCGGATGGGTGTGGAGCACTGCCTCGATCTCGGCAGCCGCGACATTCTCGCCGCCAACCTTGAGCATGTCCTTGGTGCGGCCGTGGAACATGATCTGCCCTTCCGCATCGAACGAGCCGATATCGCCGGTGTGGAACCAGCCGTCCACATCGATCACCTCGGCAGTTTTTTCGGGCGCGTTGTAATAGCCTGCAAGCATGTTGGGGCCGCGTGCGACGATCTCACCTTGCACGCCGACGGGGCATTCCGCCCCGGTCTCGACATCGACGATGCGCACCTCCCACTCGTCGAGCGGAACGCCGAGCCGCCAGCCGCGTGCTTCCCAGCTGTCAGTGATGCGGCTGGTGCAGATTGTGCCGGAGCCTTCGGTCAGGCCATAGGTGCCAACCATGATCGTGTGCGGCATCGCGGCGGTCATCGCGGTCCGGATCGCATCGGGCTGTACCGCGAAATTGGCGTTCATCAGCCGCACGCTCGAGAGGTCGGTTGTGGCAAAATCCGGGTGCGCGATCAGATCCTGCATGATCGTGACGAAGCACGGATAGGCATGCGTCGCCTTTTCCCGCGCCAGCATCCCCAGCGCCACGCCCGCATCGAAATTGGGTATCGTGAGATAGGCGCCGCCCGCATCGACGATTGCCACCATCGGCAGAATGCCCGCGATGTGGAAAATCGGCAGCGGCGACCAGAACCGGTCACCCGCGCCGATTTCGTAGCGCCGCCCCAGATTGCGGCTGTTGCCGACAATGCCGCGGTGGCGGATCAGGCAGCCCTTGGGATTGGCCGTGGTGCCCGAGGTATAGAGGATCAGCGCGATGCTGGCCGGATCGACCGCATCGATCCGCGCATCGACTGCTGTATCTTCAACACCATCGCCCGCAGCCAGTGCGGCGGCAGACGGGATCAGCGAGGCTGGGCACGGATCGTCGACGCAGATGATCGAGCGCAGGCGCGGGGCTTCGGGCAGCGACAACGCGGCGGGGTCCGGCGCCGACCCGAGCGAGGGCAACGCGGCCAGCAAGCGCTCTCCAAAATCGAGCGAATCCGCGACCTTACCTGTCGTGATCAGACAGACCAAATCGGCATCGCGCAGCAGGAAGGCGAGCTCACCCGGTTGGTAACGCGCATTGACCGGCACGGCGACCGCGCCGGTCATGGCGATGCCGAACAGGATGTCCATGAATTCGGGGCGCGTGGTCAGCAGGATGCCGACATGATCGCCCGGCTGCACGCCGCGCGCGATCAAGGCCTTGGCCCAGCCCCGTGCGGCATGGTTCATCGCGGCGTAACTGGAGCGCCGGTCTGGAAAGACCAGCGCATCCTGATCGGGCCAGGTTGCCGCGCGGTCCCGCAGCAGGGCGCCCAATGTTGTAATCGGTGCGGCGCTCATACCGGCAGCAGGTAGTCGCGCGTGTAAGTGCCTTCGATGTAGTCGATCATCTTGGCGATGATTGCGGTGCTGGCGGGGTTGGCCTGATGCGCCTGATCCGCCGCTTCATCGACGAAGCTTTCGAACACCGCAAAGCTGTGCGGCTCGCTGCGGCGATAAAACGTGTAGGCGAGTGTGCCCGGCTCCGCAGCGGCGATCGCCTCCATCTGGGGGATCAGCGCGGCAAAATCGGCGTCATGCTCGGGCTTGACCGCAAATCGTGACAGGAACGTCCAGCTCATGGTTTCGCATCCTCTTTGTCGCCAGCGATGTAGGAATCGAGTTCGGCGTGGAAATGGCGCAGGCGGGCTTCCTGCTCGCTCCACAGCGGACCACGAAAGCCCCGCGAGCGTGCACCTTTCTGGACGATGGGGAGCAGCTCGGAATCCTGATCGAGCACTTCGCCCAGTTCCGGCGGCACGCCGAGCGGCACGCGCACCACGTCCGGCCGGCTCAGCCCCGTGGTGTCGGTGCCGGGCGCAATCCCCATCCATGCGGGCGGGGCATAGCCCGGCGCGTCGAGATGCTTGAACAGGATGCAGGTGTCGTAAGTGAACTGGTTCGGATCATCGGGGTGCGGCATGAAGCGGTGCAGAAACACGGCTTCGGGATGGCAGCCGATCTGGACGTTGGGAAACACGCCGTAAATCGTGGAATCGCTTAGCTGGGTATCGCTGAACCGGTCGTAGTCGAGCCCATAGGTCTTGGCGCGGATACGCTTGGCCTGCTGGATCGCGGCGCGGCTTTCCTGCGCGGTTCCTGCGTATGTCGCCGGATCGATGCCCGCATCCGCGAGCATCATCTGAATGCCCGGGTTGATGCTTTCCTGATCGGGGAAGCGCGGACTAGGCTGCGCAAAGGGCACGAACTGGCGGCTCATCCCGTTCGGATAGAGATCGATCTGGGTGCGGTCGTCCATCACGCACTGCGTTTGCGGGTGGACGGCATGGAGGTGGTAGATCTCGTAGAAGGCATCCACCCCGCCCTTCCAGTTCGATGCCCAATCGGACTTCTTGTGTTGAATCACGTTCATCGCGCCGATGTCGTAGAGTTCCAGCTGGTCGGCCACAGGCCCGAGCCATTCACGCAGCGGCGGCGCGGCATCGTTCATCGTGATGAACACCAGGCCCGCAACCTCCTCGCAGCGCACCGGGGTCAGGTTGTGATCGTGGCACAGCACTCTGGGGTCGAAAGTCTGGCGATCGGTCACGGCGGTGCAGGCCCCGTCCAGCGCGAAGTGCCAGTTATGGAACGGGCAGACGAATTCGTCCACTGAACCAAAGTCGCCCAGGACGATCTGGCTGCCGCGGTGCGGACAAACGTTGTAGTGCGCCTTCAGCGCGCCATCGTCCGTCCGTGCGACGACGAAACTCTCGACACCGATATCGAAGCGGATGAAATCGCCCACATCGCGCAGATCAGATGTGGTGCCGGCCAGCAGCCAGGTCCTGGTCCACATCTGCTCCCATTCGGCCGCCATGTAACCGCGATCAAAATACCGGTCCGGCGCGGGGCGCGCGGTGCCGTTGTCGATCAGCGGGGCCTCGGCGTTGAACGGGTGCGGCGCACCCACATGAATGTTCCAATCGGGGAATCTGGCATTCATGCGCTCTTGTCCTCTCCTCGTCGCGGCGGCTGCCCGTTCGGCAGCTCTTCCGGCGGACTGCTTACCAGCCGTCCCGCATATCCCGCTGCAATCATACACGCCCAAGCCGCGCAAGGAACAAGAAAAAAACAAACATGATTGCTTGTTTAGGGGGCGTGTGCCACTCTGCATCCTCGCGAGAACCAAAGGCCAGAAATCTTGGCTTGCGTCATAGGGGAGGATTTCATGAACATTCGCACGATTGCGACATATTCCGTTGCATCGACGCTCGCCGTTTTGCTGGCCGGTCCGGCTTATGCGCAGCAGGCAGAGGCGGCGAAAACGCCCGAGTCGGCGCTCGGCGATATCGTCGTCACCGCGACACGCCGCGATTCGAACCTTCAGATCACGCCGATCGCGGTCAGCGCGGTCGACGCCAAGCTGATCAAACAGATCAATCCGCGGGATATCGGTGATCTCGCCACGTTCGTGCCGAACTTCTCCGCTGCCACGATCACGGGCTTCAACGCAGCGTCGTTTTCGATCCGTGGCGGCGGGCAGAACAACATCATTGTCTACTTTGAACCGCCGGTCGCCGTGCTGGTCGATGATTTCGTCGTGCCCAGCGTCCAGACGCAACTGCTCGATACTTTCGATGTTGCACAGGTCGAGGTCCTGCGCGGCCCGCAAGGCACACTGTTTGGCAAGAACACTTCGAGCGGTGTGGTTACCGTGCGCACCAAGCGGCCCGAACTTGGCCGCATCGGCATGGAAGGCCGCGTGGGTGCCGGCAGCTTTGGCACCGTGCAGATCAAAGGTGCGGCCAACATTCCGATCGTATCCGACCAGCTCGCGCTGCGTGTGGTGCTGGGCTACGACAAGTCCAACGGCTACTATAAGAACGGCGCCTGCTATGGTCCGGTTGTGGCCTTCCAGCCCTCGAAGTTCGCCGGCCGCAGCGGCTGCGGTGATGGCTCGTCGCTCGGCGGGACGAGCGTCTGGAACGGCCGCGCCAAACTGCTTTGGCAGCCTTCGTCAGACTTCAAGGCTTTGCTGCAATACGAGGTGCTGCGTGACCGGTCGGACTCGATCCCGACCGTTGCGGAAACCCCCAACAGCCCGGCGTTCCTGTTCAACACGCTGGGTGTTGGCGCATCCAAACCCTCAAAGTCCGATCCACTCGAAAATGCCGGCATCAGCAATCGGCAGGACCAGTTGATCAAGATGCAGTCGGGTCAGCAGATCGATGTCGACGGCATCTATCTGAACATGGACTATACAACCGATTTCGGCACGTTCACGTCGATCACTGGTCGCCGCCTGCAGAAGTCGCGCCTGCCCAATACCTATACCGGTCAGGCCCCGGTCGCGGCGGATGGCGAGGTGCTCTCGCTGTTCGACGCTAACCGCTCGGATGATCGCAAGACCTATCAGCAGGAACTGCGTTTCGCCTCAAACCTTGGCGGCAGCTTCGATTTCGTCGCGGGCGGCTTTTACCAGAACGACAAGACCAGCTTCTGCGTCGCGCAGGTTCTGGGCTTCCTCGATCTGGCCTCGGGCCCGCTGCCCTTCGGATCGTGGAACACGAACCCCTACATCCTCTGCAACGCGCAGAAGGCCTCCTCCACTGCGGCTTTCGTCGAAGGCACGTTCAAGCTCACCCCGACGCTCACGCTGACGGGCGGCGGCCGCTACACCTGGGAACGCAAAACCTGGTTTGGCCGTCAGCAGGTCTTCATCCAGCAGCTCAAGGGCGGGTTTGATCCCAGCTTCAAGATCCAGGATGCGATCAACGGCAACGTGTTCGATTACCCGGTCGGGGTCATTCAGGTTAAGGCCCGCGCCAACGAACCGACCTGGCGCGCCAGCCTTGGCTGGCAGGCCACCCCCTCGGTCTTTGCTTACGCGACGTATTCGCGCGGCTTCAAGGGCGGCGGGTTCAACGATCAGATCGGCGGCTTCCATCCGTTCGTGAACACCGATGGCACTGATGACAACGCTGCCTTTGCCAACGCTGCCTCAGCAACGCGGCCCGAAAAGGCCACCAGCTATGAAGCCGGCATCAAGGCCGAAGTGTTTGATCGCAAGCTGCGCTTCAATCTGACCGGGTTTTATGTGAAGTACTCGGACCAGCAGAAGCAGATCGTGGTGCCGGTCGTCGTGGGCGGCAGGCCCAATCAGGTCACGCGCTTCTTCAACGCGGCGTCCTCGCACGTGAAGGGTATCGAGGCGGAAGCGACGGCCGTTCCGGTCGATGGCCTCACCTTGCGCGGTGTCGTCGGCTATCAGACCGGCAAGTACGACGAATATGTCACGCCGCTGCCGGCCGGTTACGACCTCACCACCGCACCGCTTGACCGTCTGCCCAAGTGGCAGTGGACGGCTTACGCCAACTACGAGGTGCCGCTCGGCAATTACAAGCTGGCAGTGGGCGGCGACGTCAACCACGTCTCGCGCAACCTGTTCACCCAGTCGATCTCCAGCCCGGCAGAGAACACCTATCTCAACGCCCGCACGCTGGTGAACGCATCGATCACGCTCGCTGAGGCCGATGACAAGTACTACCTGCGCGTGTTCGGACGCAATCTGACCGATCAGCGCTATCGCACGGCCTCGCAGGTCGTCGGTGGCCTGTGGTCCAACAGTCAGTTCGGCCCGCCCCGCTTCATCGGCGTCGAAATCGGCGCGAAGCTCGGCCAATCGGTCAACTGATGAAGAGGACCGGCAGCCTGTGGCTGGCAGCAGCCATTGCCGCCGTGGTTCTGGCCGCCGGGAGCGCGAGCAGCGCTTCCGGCGGCCCAGACTCATCCAAGGGGGCCTTGCCCCCGCCCGCCAATCCGGTGGGCGCGGGTGAGGTGATCAGATCGACCGACGAGTTGCAATCGCGCGGCGGGCCGACCATCGATGTCGAGCGGCACCCCGGCAAGGCGCTGTTCGAAACCAATTGCGCGGGCTGCCACAAT
>JBJXEK010000010.1:0-4531 GCA_046155055.1 Novosphingobium sp.
GCGGTGACGGCGGCGGGCACGCGCCGTCCGGTCGGCCTTGTGCTGGCAGGGCAAGGCCGCGATCACAAAAACATCGAACGTCGCATCGCCGGCAATCCCCATATCCGCATCCTCGCCCCGATCACCGACCGCGCAGAACTCGCGCGCGTCATGGCCAGTGCAGACGCGCTGGTCCACGGCTGCGAGGCCGAGACGTTCTGCATGGTGGCCGCCGAGGCCTGCGCCAGCGGGCTGCCGCTGATCGCGCCCGATGAAGGCGGCGCGGCAGATCAGGCGCGCGCATCCGGCGGTTGGATCTACGAATCCGCCAATGCCGCCGCTGCCGCTGAAGCCATCGTCGAATATGCCCTTGCGCGCGAATGCGGCCTCGATGGCCCGCGTGCCGAAATCGCCCCGCCGCGCACGATGGACGACCATTTCGCCGAACTCTTCGCCACCTACGAAAACCTCACCCGCCCCAGCCGCCGCGCGGCCTGAGGCCGGACTCGCGGCTGAACGGCCTGCGACGGCCCGACTGCCCCTCCCCAAACAAAATCGACGGCCGGGCTTAGTGCCCGACCGCCGTCTTGTTTCACTCAGGCAAACCGATCAGAAGTTGACCGTCGCCTCGATGCCGTATGTACGCGGGGCGTTGAAGTTGCCGTAATCGCCCAGCGCTGCGCCGTTCGCGTTCGAACGGCGATAGATGTAGCTTGTGTTGAGCAGGTTGCGTGCCCAGCCCGCAACGGTCAACTTCTGGCCGTTGTCACTCATCGGGATATCGGCCAGCGCGATGCGGCCGTTGACGATGAAGCTCTTGTCCGCCTTCACGTTCTCGTTGTCGAAGGTATAGGCAGCATCGGCGTAGTTGCCATCGAGATGGAGCTTCAGCGCAGTGCCCCTGCTGCCGATGGGATATTCGTAGTCGATCGTGCCCGAAAGCGCGTTCTGCGGCGTGTAGACGATATAGACGTCCTGGAACACCGGAGCCGTGTTGGCCGGGTTGTTCTTGATGTTCTCCGCTTCCTGCACCGTGTTCCGCGCCGGCGGCACCTTGGTGTAGGTGTAAACGTACGACAGGCCAAGCGCGAGGCCGTCGACCGGGCGCACGTTGAGGTCTGCTTCCACGCCGCGGATCTTGGTGATCCCTTGCGCGTTCACCGTTTCCAGCGTGTTGCGCACGGTGCCATCAGGCTGCGGAATGAAGAAGTTGAAGTCGACCTGGCTGTCCTTGCGGTCCATGATGTAGCCGGCAAGGTTGAAGCGCACCTTGCGGTCGAACAGCTCGGTCTTGACGCCCACTTCGTAGGACTTGACCGATTCCGGCCCGAACGCACGGTAGTTCAGCGAGCGCGAGCTTGCACCCCCGGCGCGGTATCCGGTGGCATATTTTGCATAGATGTTCACGCCCAGCGTCACGTCATACGCCACAATGCCCAGCGGATCGAACCGGTCGTTGTCCTGCTTGAAGGTGAAGGCGGTCGGCGCGCCGTTGACGGTGAACAACGAACCATGCTTCCGATCTGCCGTGTACCGGCCGCCGGCCGTGATGTGCAGCGGGCCAATCGGCGTCCAGGTCGCCTGACCGTAAGCGGCATAGCTCTTGGCATAGGCAATGCTGGCGCGGGCGGTCGGAGCAAGCAGATACTGGCTGGGATCGTTGATCGTATAGCCGGTGGCGAGGCCCGTCACCGGATCCGAAACCCACTTGTTGCTGTTGGGCGTGCGCGCGGAATCGTTGGCGCGCTCGCTGAAGTAGTAGAGCCCGAGCACGTAATCGATGTTGGCGATGCTGCCCACCGCCTGCAGTTCCTGGCTGAACTGGCGCTGGTCCAGCGTGGCGAGGCTGTAGCGGCTGAAATTGCCGTTGGGGGTGTAGGCCGGAGTGCGATGCGCACCGCCCGAGTTGTCCCACTGGTCATCGCTGACCGTGCGCCATGCGGTGATCGAGCGCAGTTCCAGGTCCGGCGAAACCTTGTACTTGATCGTCGAGCTGAGGCCTTGCGTCTTGTCGACCGAAACCTGCTGCGGCACGCCGATATCCCCGACCTTGAGCCGGTCGGTGCCGAACTTGACCATGCCCGGCAGCGGCGCGATGCCCTTGGTGGTCAGCGTGTTATCCGTGTACCACGCCTTGGTGGCGCTGTCATAAACCTTGCCGAGCGGCTTACCCTGCGGATTGTAGTTCAGCAGCTGGCTGTAGAACGGGGTGTTCTCGTCGCGGCTCTTGTCGAACGCGAGGTCGACCGTCAGCCCGTCCACCGGCTTCCAGCGCGCCGCAATGCGGCCGCCATAGCGGTGATACTGGTTCCAGCCGGTTTGGCCCGCCAGCGGGTTCTTGGTCGTCGCACCCTGGTGCATGACCACGCCGTCCAGCTTGAACGCCACGCTGCCGAGGCCGGTGTTGATCGAAGGCAGATCGAGGTGCAGTTGGCCGGTGTACGACCCATAGTTGCCGAAGCCCGCCGTCGCGCGGCCACCGAACTCGCCCGAAGGCCCCTTGGTCACAATGCTCAGCGCGCCGCCTTCGGTGTTGCGGCCAAACAGCGTGCCCTGCGGACCCTTGAGCACTTCGATGCGCTCGATGTCGAACAGACCGGCGTTGAGGCCATGCTGACGGCCGAGATAGACACCGTCGAGATAGACGCCGACGCCCTGCTCGCGCGCCGGCTGGTTGGCATCACCCGGGACAATGCCGCGCAGCCCGATGGTCAGCGCTGACTGGCGCGCCTCGAATGTCGCGATGCGCAAGCTGGGCACTGCGCCGTCGGCAAGGTCGATCAGGCTCTGCACGTGGCGGTTCTTGACATCGGCCGCGCCGACCACCGAAATCGAAATCGGCGTCTTCTGCAGATTGGTTTCGCGCTTCGTCGCGGTAACAACGATCTCTTCAATCGGGGCGCTGTCAGTCGCGGCAGCCTCGGCTGCGGGCGCGGGTTCGGGTGCTGCCTGGGGTGCGGCGGCAAGCGCCGGCATCGCGGCGATCGCGCAAGCGCCAACCCCGGCCAGAAGGCCGGTGCGAACGATTTTGTCGAATGTCATAACTAACCTCAGTTATACGGCCCTGCGGCCTGGATGAGGGCGGCCTAGGTTTTTGTTATTACATTTTTTTGACATATTTACATCGTACGTCATGAATAAATGGCGGATTTCCGCCATTTATTGCGAATTGTTGCCCTATTGCCGCGCAAATATATAATCTGCGAAATATTTGCCGACGGCGGGAACAAACTCAGTTTCGGTTCAGATTCAAAATCTCTTTCTAGATCTATATCTATCGTTATGGGCCAATCACGGGATTTGCAGGAGCGCTTTCAGCCCCAGCGCGGGCCTCGCTCCCCATTCGGCGCAGCCGATTTTGCAGCGGGTTCCGCGCCAAACTCGCAGCCAGCGGCACTTGGCGCACGGTTCATCGCAAGAATCGCGGCCAAACCTTTGATCCTTTACGATTGCCTGCATTAGTGCCGTTGGGATTCAAAGAATCAGGGTTGCACGCATATGACATTGGGACGGCGCCAGCTGCTTGGCGCCATGGTGGGATCCGCCGCATCGCTCTGGTTGCCGCGCGCTTCGACGCCGGCAAAGGCCGAGCCGCTGTTCTGGGGCACGGTGGTCGTGCCCGAATCGCCCGTGAGCGATCCCGCACTTGCGAGTCCCGCGCCTGCCGCGGCCTCCGGTGCCCCCGCGCTGCTCCCGCTGGCGCTCGCAGCACTCGACCGGCACAGCGCCAGCGTGGCCATGCGCGACCGGATCGGCATCGTCGATTTCTCGGTCCCCTCGCGCACGCCGCGCTTTTATCTCGTCGATCTCGCCGGCGGCACCACCTCTGCTCCGCTGCTCGTCGCGCATGGCAAGGGCTCGGACCCGGCCAACCGCGGCATGGTCGAACATCTCTCAAACCGCCCCGGCTCCGACGCCTCGTGCAGCGGCAGCTTCATGACGCGCGAGATCTACAGCGGCAAGCACGGCCACTCGCGCCGCCTGATCGGGCTCGATCCGGAAAACAGCCTCGCCGAAGAACGCGGCATCGTCATTCATGCGGCGAGCTATGTCGGCCGGTCGTTGGCCGAAGCACAGGGTCGCATCGGCCGCAGCCAGGGCTGCTTCGCCGTCTCGCCGGGGTCTATCGCGGATGTACTGGAACGCCTCGGCCCGGGCCGCCTGCTCTTCGCGGCGCGCTAAGTCCGCCGCTGCAGCAGCGCCATGCGCAGGCAGCGGCACACCACCTGATCCCGCTGGTTGAGCGCCTCGTGCATAAAGGTCACGATCCCGGCATCGGGGCGCGACTTGCTGGAACGCAGGTCCGTCACTTCGCTGGTCGCACGCAGAGTATCGCCCAGAAACACGGGCGCTGGCATCACCAGCTTGTCGTAGCCCAGATTGGCGACGAGCGTGCCCAGCGTGGTGTCGCCCACCGAAAGCCCGACCATCAGCGCGAACGTGAAAGTGCCGTTCACAAGGATCTGGCCAAACTCACTCGCCCGCGCCGCCTCGACATCGATGTGGAGCGGCTGCGGATTGTGCGTCATGACCGAGAACAACAGATTGTCGG
>JBJXEK010000011.1:0-21652 GCA_046155055.1 Novosphingobium sp.
GACCTCAAGGAGCCAGGCCACGTCGCCGAAGCCGCCGCCAAGCTCGGCCTCGAGCATATCGTCATCACCTCGGTCGACCGTGACGATCTGCCCGACGGCGGCGCAAGCCAGTTCGTGAAGGTGATTCAGGCGCTGCGCGCCTCTACGCCGAAGACCACGATCGAGATCCTGACCCCTGATTTCCGCAACAAGATGGAAGCCGCGGTGGAAGCGATCGTCGCGGCGGGGCCGGACGTCTACAATCACAATCTCGAAACCGTGCCGCGCCTATATCCCACGATCCGCCCTGGCGCGCGCTACTACGCCTCGCTGCGTCTGCTCGAACAGGTCAAGCGCCACGATCCGCTGATCTTCACAAAGTCAGGCGTCATGCTTGGGCTGGGTGAAGAGCGGCTCGAGGTTCATCAGGTGATGGACGACATGCGCTGCGCCGGAATCGATTTCCTGACGATGGGCCAGTATCTCCAGCCCACACCCAAGCATGCACCGGTGATCGATTTCGTCACGCCGCAAGCGTTTACCGCTTATGGCGCGATCGCGCGGGCTAAGGGCTTTTTGCAGGTGGCTTCAAGCCCGCTGACCCGCTCCAGCTACCACGCGGGCGAGGACTTTGCCGAAATGCGCGCCGCGCGCGAAGCAAAGCTCGCCAAGGCGGCACTTCTGAAAGCCTGAGCACGTGCCCGTCATCAACCAGCAGCGGCGCATGGTCTGGTCGGCCGAGCAGATGTATGACCTTGTGGCCGACGTGAAGCGCTACCCGGAGTTCCTGCCCTGGGTCGCCGCCACTCGCGTCAAGTCCGACAGCGAGACCGAGATGGTCGCCGACATGATGGTCGGCTTTCTCGCGCTGCGCGAAAAGTTCACCTCACGGGTCAAGAAGGACCGCCCGCGCCGCATCGCGGTCGAGTATCTCGACGGGCCGCTCAAGCAGCTTTCGAATACGTGGGATTTCGCGCCGCACGAAGATGGCGGCTGCGTGATCGACTTCTGCGTCGATTTTACCTTCCGCAACGCGATCTTCGAGCGGCTGGCCGGCCAATACCTCGACCGCGCTTTTCGCAAGATGGTCGCCGCGTTCGAAACGCGCGCCGAAAAACTCTATGGCAGCAGCAGTTCCAGCGCACACAGCGCCGCCTGAAGTCGCACTTCGCCGCGGGTTTTTGCCGTTTCGAACACCTTGAGTTCGGCCTTGACCGCTTCCGGGTCCTCGCCGCGCTCGGCCCTGGCGAACACCACTGTGCCCACCGGCTTTTGCTCCGAGCCGCCATCCGGCCCCGCCACGCCCGTGATTGCCACCGCCACATCGGCCCGCGAATGCTTGAGCGCGCCCTGCGCCATGGACCAGGCCACTGCGACCGAAACTGCACCAAACGTGTCGATCAGATCGGTCGAAACGCCCAGCATCTCGTGCTTGGCCTCGTTCGAATAGGTCACGAACCCGCGCTCGAACACCGCCGAGCTACCGGCGATTTCGGTCAGCGCGGCCGACACCAGTCCGCCCGTGCAGCTTTCGGCGAGCGCAACGCGGCGCCCGGCAGCCTTGTTTTCGGCAATCACCCGCGCGGCAAGCGCAATCAGATTGGGCGGGAGCAGCGTGTCCATCGGTTCGGGTCCTAGCTCGGGCAGATTGGCAGGTCGGATTTGCGCGGTGCACCCACTGCGCCGCGCATTTTGGGCTTTTCAGCAAGAACGATCACAAAGCTCAGCAGTTCCGCCGTGTTCTCCGGCGGCAGCGGGGAAAGCAGGCGAGTCGCGCGCTCGATCGCCACGCACTGGCCCGGCTTGATCCCCTTGGTGACCATTTGCGCGACGAGCCCCTCGGCAAAGGGCTGAAGCGCCTCGTCCGACAGGCTGGCAATCATGTCCTTCATCTTGGCATCATTGCCGCCGAGCTTGAGCAGCGCAGCCTTGGCGTCGGGCCAGGCCGGGCTCTTGCGTGCGGCATAGCGCTGCACCAGCGATGGGCCCTGTGTGGCGAAATAGCCCTGCGGCGAAAGCTGCGGACGGCAGGCCTTGATGGCGCTGTCCATGACGACGGGGAGGGCATACGTCACCAGACTGCCGACTTCGCGCTCGGTGAGGCAATCGGAGCCCTGTGCTGCTGCGGTTTCTCCGGCTGCCAAGGCCGTCAGGGCCGTGCAGGCAACAAGCATACGAAATGCGGACATGGTTTGAACTCCTCGCCGGTCACGGTGATTCAGGGTCTGCTCAGGCAACTGTGGTGACTGTGGCTACTGCCTGCGCTGCGATGCCTTCGCCGCGCCCGGTCAGGCCCAGACGCTCCGTGGTTGTGGCCTTCACGCTCACTTGTCCGATGTCAATTGCGAGAATCGCCGCAAGCCGCGCGCGCATCGCCGCCTTGTGCGGCCCGATACGTGGCGCTTCGCAGATAATGGTGACATCGACATTGGCGATGGCATGGCCCGATTGGGCGACAAGCTGGCCGGCGTGCGCCAGAAACCGGTCGCTGGCCGCGCCTTTCCACTGCGGGTCCGATGGCGGAAAGTGATCGCCGATATCGCCTGCCGCCACTGCACCGAGCAGCGCGTCAACCAGCGCATGGATGGCGACATCGGCATCGCTGTGGCCCGCGAGTCCTTTGGTGTGCTCGATCTTCACCCCGCAGAGCCAGAGCTCCTCGCCTTCGGCAAGGCGGTGGACATCGAAGCCCATACCGGTGCGGACCATGGCAGCAGTCATTGTGTCATCCTCAAGATCGGAAGCAAACGTCACCTTGCGCAGGCGCTCATCGCCGGGAACCAGCGCCACCGCCAGCCCCGCCGCTTGGGCAACGGCGGCATCGTCACCGGCATCGGCCGATCCTGTCCAAGCCCGATGCGCTAACACTATAGCGTCGAAGCGGAAGGCTTGCGGCGTCTGTACCCGGTATAGCCCCTCGCGCTCGACAAAGGCCCCGCGCAGCCCGTCTGCCCCGCGCACCACACTATCGACCACCGGCAGAACGGGAATGGCGCCGGGCTGGCGCTCCAGCGCCGCTACCAGCGCCGCGATCACTTGCACCGGCAGATCGGGCCGCGCGGCATCGTGGATCAGGACCTGGTTCGGTGCGTAGGGTGCCAGAGCCTCCAGCCCCGCACGCACTGAACCCTGCCGGCTTGCCGCGCCGTGCACGAACCGCACGGCCGCCATGCCCGCCAACACCTCGGCCGCCATGGCTTCAAAGGATGCCGGTATGACCACCACAATTGGCGCAATCCCTGCCTGGGCAAGGGCCTCGACCGAATGGCGCAGAAGCGGCTTGCCTCGCCACAGCGCGAACTGCTTCGGCACAGTCCCGCCCGCGCGCAGCCCCTGTCCGGCAGCGACAACGACGGCAGCAGTTCCAGCGGAGAAATCGGGAGAAGCGGCGCTCATGCCTGCCCCCCTTACAGAACTTGCTGCAAGCCGCGCAATCGACTAAGCGCATGCCTCATTTTTAGGCAAATTATTACCTCGTGACCGAACTTCATCAGAAGCTACCAGCGCCTCCGCAACTGGCCCCGATCATGGTTGGCGATGTCCGCATCGACAGCCCCGTCGTGCTCGCGCCCATGACCGGCGTGACGGATCAGCCGTTCCGCACGATGGTCCGCCGCTTCGGCTCGGGGCTCAATGTCACCGAGATGATCGCCTCGCCCGCGGCGATCCGCGAAACGCGTCAATCGATCCAGAAGGCTGCGTGGCACCCCACCGAAGAGCCGGTTTCGATGCAGCTCATGGGCAACGAGCCCGCGCAGATGGCGGAAGCGGCGCGGATTTCCGAAGCCAAGGGCGCGGCGATCATCGACATCAACATGGGCTGCCCGGTGCGCAAGATCGTCAGCGGCGATTGCGGTTCGGCCCTGATGCGCGACATTCCGCTCGCCACGGCGATGATTGAGGCGACTATCAAGGCGGTGAAGGTTCCTGTCACAGTCAAGATGCGAATGGGCTGGTGTCATGACAGCCTGAATGCCCCGGAACTCGCGCGCATTGCCGAAGATCTTGGGGCGCAGATGATCACCGTCCACGGCCGCACCCGCAATCAGATGTACAAGGGCACAGCCGACTGGGGCTTCGTGCGCCGGGTGAAGGATGCGGTTTCGATCCCGGTCATCGTGAACGGAGACATTTGCGGGATCGAGGACGCTGCCGCCGCGATCGCGCAGAGCGGTGCGGATGGGCTGATGATCGGACGCGGAGCCTATGGCAAGCCGTGGCTGCTGGGTCAGGTAATGCACTGGTTGGAAACCGGCAAGGGCCGCGCCGATCCGGATATCGCCCAGCAATATGCTTTGATCGTAGAGCATTACCACGCCATGCTCGAGCACTATGGCACCGTGACCGGCGTCAATATGGCGCGCAAGCACCTCGGCTGGTACACCAAGGGCCTGGCGGGCTCGGCCGAATTTCGCAATCGTGTGAACTTCATCGACGATCCCAAGGCCGTGCTCGCCTCGCTCGCCGAATTCTATGCCCGCGCCATGGCCGCACCCGCCCAGCGCGCGGCTGCATGAGCGCAAAAGCATGAGCGGGCCGGCCGACTGGCGCAAGGCCGGCGACGGCGGACGCCCCGACCCCAAGCGCGTGATCGCCAGTCTGCCGATGGCGGTCATCATGCTTGCGCCCGATCTTACCATCGCCTCCGCCAATTCGGCTGCCGAGCAACTGACGGGGCAAGGCGCGCGCCGCCTGCAGGGCAAACCGGTTGAAGACATCTTTGCCTTCGATGAGCCGCTGATCCTGCGCCGCCTCTCGGAAGGTGAGGCGCAGCTCTATGCCCGCGATGCCGGCGTGCGTATTCTTGGTGCGCCCTCGCGCCGGATCGACGTCATGACCGCGCCCGTCACGCATAACCCGGGCTGGCAAATTCTTGCGCTGCACGAGGCAGTCGGGGTCGAGGCGCTCTCGGGCGACGGCAGCGGTGGCGGGGCAGGTCAGGGGACCCCGCTGCGTGCGCCGGAAGTGCTCGCGCACGAAATCAAGAACCCGCTCGCCGGCATCCGCGGCGCTGCCCAGCTGCTCGGCCGCAAACTCGGTGAAAGTGACCGCGCGCTGACCGAACTTATCACCGGCGAAGTTGACCGGATCGCCAAGCTGGTCGACCAGATGCAATCGCTCTCCCGCCGGGGGCAGGAGCCCGTGTCCGCGTGCAACCTGCACGAAGCCGTGCGCCGCGCACAAGCCGTGGTCGCGGCAGGCCGTGCGCAGGCCGAGGTCGCGGCAAGCCGCTCCGGCGCGTTCATCGTGGAAGAGGAGTTCGATCCCTCGCTGCCACCGGTCATGGCCAGCCCCGATGCGCTCGTGCAAGTGCTGTTGAACTTGCTCACCAATGCGCGCGAGGCATGCGAAAGCCAGCACGAACCGCGCATTGTGGTGCGCTCGCGCTTTGCCAGCGGCATCCAGCTCCACGCGGGACCCGGCGGCAAACCACTGCGCCTGCCGATCGAACTCAGGATCAGCGACAATGGCCCGGGCATCGATCCAGCCTTGCGCGATCACATCTTCGACCCCTTCGTGACAGGCAAGAAGAACGGGCAGGGACTGGGTCTCGCGCTTGTGCAGAAGCTGGTGCGCGAGATGAACGGGCGCGTGACGCATGATCGCGACGAGGTGAAAGGCTGGACCCATTTCCGCATCCACCTGCCGGTTGCCGGAGCGACCACGCTATGAAGAGCCGCATTCTGCTGGTGGAGGACGACGATTCGATCGCCTTGGTCATCACCGCCGCGCTCGAAGCGGAGGGCTACAGTGTGGCTCGCTGCCCCTCGATTGCGGGGCGTGATCGCCTGCTGGCTGAAACCCAGTTCGGCCTGATGCTGACAGATGTCGTGCTGACGGACGGCGACGGCATGGAAACGCTGGACCGGGTGCGCGCCGCTGCGCCGCACATGCCCGTGATCATCCTCTCCGCGCAAAACACGCTCGATACGGCGGTGCGCGCAAGCGATACGGGCGCTTTCGAGTATTTCCCCAAGCCTTTCGATCTGGATGAGCTGGTGCGCACCGTGCGACAGGCGATTGGCGCGAGCGGGGCGTCCGATCCGGACGAAACGCTCGAGGACGTCGCCCCGGGCCTGCCGCTGGTCGGTCGCAGCCCCGCGATGCAGACAGTCTACCGCATGATCACGCGGGTACTGCGCAATGATCTCACCGTGTTGATCCTCGGCGAATCGGGCACCGGCAAGGAACTGGTCGCCGAGGCGATACACCAGCTCGGCAATCGCAGCTCGGGGCCGTTCATCGCGGTAAACACCGCCGCTATCCCGGGCGATCTGATCGAAAGCGAGCTGTTCGGACACGAGAAGGGTGCTTTCACCGGTGCCGTTGCGCGCCGGGTCGGCAAGTTCGAGCAGGCGCGCGGCGGGACACTGTTCCTTGATGAAATCGGCGACATGCCGCTCGAGGCGCAGACCCGTCTCCTGCGCGCGTTGCAGTCGGGCCGCATCCGCCGGGTCGGCGGCACCGACGAGATCACGCTCGATTGCCGCATTGTCGCTGCGACCAACCGCGATCTTATGCCGATGATCGTGGCAGGCATGTTCCGCGAAGACCTCTACTACCGCTTGGCTGTCGTGCCGATAGCGCTGCCGCCGCTGCGGGAACGGGCTGACGATATCGAGGCGCTGGCCCGCCATTTCCTCGCCCGTGCAGCCAGCGAAGGCCTGCCACGCCGCCAGCTAACGCAAGCTGGGGTCGCGCTGCTTGCCCGCCAGCCCTGGCGCGGCAATGTCCGCGAACTGCGCAACTTCGTGTACCGCCTCGCGCTGCTGGCCCGCGACGACGTGATCGATGCGTCCTCGATCGAACCGCTGCTCGCGCTCGACAATGCGCTGCCGTCCAGCATGGTCGAGGAATTGGCTGGCGCGGGATCAGCCGACTTCACCGAAGCCCTCGCGCATTGGCTTGACCGGGCGGAGCCCGCGCCGGGCGAGCTCTATAGCGCAGCGCTTGCCGCGTTCGAGCGACCGCTGTTTGTCCATGCGCTTTCGGTGACCGGTGGCAATCAGCTGCGCGCGGCGCGCCTGCTCGGCATCAACCGTAACACCTTGCGCAAGCGCCTGTCCGATCTGGCGATCGATCCGGATGAGGCGGCGGTGCAGCGCACCTGACAGGACTGGTCAGTTCGCCGCAAAACCGTCATTTTGGCTTTAAATTACTTGCATTCTTGCAACAGCAGTGTTGTATATCGGCAACGATGGCGGAACACGGCAAACGAGGCATGCGGCGATCGCCCCGGTGGTACCGGCGTCTCCTTGTAGTCATGCGCCGTGCCAACGTGTTCCTCCTGCTGGAACTGACCGCCGCGCTGGCCCTGGTGCTGATGCTGGCGATCACGTGGATGGCGCTGGCAGGCGCAAGCAATACCAACCAGCTCCTGCCCTCGCGCCTGACTTCCAGTCTGCTTATCGGCACACTGGTACCTGCAATGGCGCTGATCATTCTGATCGGCCGGCGGCTCGCGCTGCGCCGCGCTGCGCGCACCGTACTCGGCAGCAGTGGCCGGCTCCATGTGCGGCTCGTCTGGCTCTTCTCGCTGATCGCGGCTATCCCGACCTTGCTGGTCGTGGTCTTCGCCTCGCTGCTGTTCCAGTCCGGCGTCGAGTTCTGGTTCTCGGACAACTCGCGCGGCATGCTCGAAAACGCCAACAGTCTTGCGCGTGGGTATTATGCCGACAAGCTGCGCGATGTCGGCAACGAAAGCGTCGCCATGGCGGGCGATTTGCGCGATTATCTGGGGCAGGCCCCCATTACCAGCCAGGACTTTGCCGAGGGCTATTCGTGGCAGGTGATCAACCGCAAGCTGAACGAATCCGCAATCATAGAGCGCGGACCTGACGGCACACTGCGCACCGCTGCGATCGTCGATCCCGGCCGGACCGAACAACGCGAACGGGTTACGCCCGCCGAGCTGGCTAAGATCGATGCGGGCGAGCCGGTGGTGGTCACGGCCTCGGCCGCGCGGATCGAGGCGGTGACACCGGTAGACCGCACGCGCGGCATCTACCTCTATGTCGCGCGCAATTCTGATACCCTTGCGCTGAAGCAGTGGCAGCGCGCGCAAAGCGTGCTCAAGGCCTATGATTTCCTCACCCGGCGGGCGCGCGCCCTGCAATTGCGCTTCAACATCGCGCTGCTGGTGATCAGCCTCGCGCTCGTTGCGCTTGCGGTGTGGGTGGCGCTGCGCTTTGCCGACAGGCAGGTCGCGCCGCTGATCGAGCTCGTCTCGGCGGCGCGCAACGTCGGCAGCGGCAATTTCGCGATGCGGGTGCAGCCCGGCAGCGGCACCGACGAGGTCGGCCTGCTGGCGCGCGCATTCAACCGCATGACCGCCCAGCTCGAAGCGCAGACGCAGGCGCTCGTCCGCGCCAACGCACAGCTCGAAGTGCGCCGGGCCTTTATCGAGGCGGTGCTCGAATCGATCACCGCCGGCATCCTCTCGATCGACCGTGAGGGCCAGATCCGACTGATGAACAGCTCGGCGCAAAGCCTCCTGCTCGAACCGGCCGATCCCGCAGAGCCTGCGGCGCCGAACCCGGTGGGGCAGCCGCTCGTGGTTGTCGCCCCGCAGCTTGCCCAGTTCGTCGCGGCAGGCGAGACCAGCGGTATCGTTCAATATGCCAAGCGCGGAGAGCTGCTAACTCTTGCCGTAAAGGTCACCGCAGACCGCAACGGCCATGTCATCACCTTCGAAGACATTACGCGCCAGCTGCTCGATCAGCGCCGCGCCGCCTGGTCCGACGTCGCCCGGCGCATTGCGCACGAAATCAAGAACCCGTTGACCCCGATCCAGCTCGCCACCGAGCGACTCAAGCGCCGATACCGGCGTCAGATCGAGACCGACCCCGAACTGTTCGAAGAGCTTACCGCAACGATCATCCGGCAGGTGGGCGATCTCAGGCAGATGGTCGACGAGTTTTCCTCCTTCGCCCGTTTGCCCAAGCCAGTATTCCGCGCCGAGGATGCCAGTGATCTCGTCCGTCAGTCGCTGTTCCTGCAGGAAGTTGCGCACGGCGAGATCGCCTTCAGCTTCAGCGGCGATACCGCCGTGCCGTTCCAAGCCGATCGCCACCAGTTCGGCCAGGCGATGACCAACGTGCTCAAGAATGCGATCGAAGCAATCGAACAGCGCGCCCGCGCCGAAGATATCGCGTATCGCGGCCGTATCGCGGTCACGTTGTCGGCAGATCGGGGCGCGGTCTGCGTCACCGTCACGGACAACGGGATCGGCTTGCCAGCGGACCGTGACCGCATTCTCGAACCCTACATGACCACGCGCGAGAAGGGCACCGGGCTCGGCCTCGCAATCGTCAACAAGATCGTCGAGGAGCATGGCGGTGCCATGGCTTTTGCGGCCAACGCCGAAGGAGGGACGCGGGTTGTCATGCGCTTTGCCTGCAATCCGCTGGTCGCCCGGGCTAATCCTTCCGGCCTTGAACCACTTGCCGAGCCCGCTGGTTCCTTGCCTTCCGCCGCTCCCGCGACGCGCTAGACCAAACCGTACAGGATACCCTCAATGGCACTCGACATCCTCATCGTTGACGACGAACGCGACATCCGCGAACTCGTCGCCGGTGTCCTCAGCGACGAAGGTTACGGCTGCCGCACCGCCGGCGACAGCACTGCCGCACTCGCCGCTGTCGATGAGCGCCGCCCCAGCCTCGTGCTGCTTGATGTGTGGCTGCATGGCAGCCCGATGGACGGGCTTGAAGTGCTTGACGAAATCAAGAAGCGCGAGCCCGAACTCCCGGTGATCATCTTTTCGGGCCACGGCAATATCGATACGGCCGTCTCCGCCATCGGGCGCGGGGCGATGGATTTCCTCGAAAAGCCGTTCGAGGCCGAGCGCCTGCTCCTCCTCGTCGAGCGCGCCACCGCGACCGAACGCTTGCGCCGCGAAAATGCACGGCTGCGGCAGGGCTTCTCGATGGCCGATGCCTTCACCGGGAACTCCTCTGCGATCAACCAGATCCGTGCCACGCTCAAGCGTGTCGCCAATACCGGCAGCCGCCTGTTGATCACTGGTCCCGCCGGCTCGGGCAAGGAAGTCGCTGCACGCCTGCTCCATTCGTGGAGCGCGCGGGCAGACTTTGCATTCGTCACGGTCAATTCCGCGCGCATCACGCCCGAACGCTTCGAACAGGAACTGTTTGGCGAGGAAATCGATGGCAAGCTGGTACGTGCAGGCCTGCTCGAAATGGCAGACGGCGGCACGCTGTTCCTCGACGAGGTGGCCGAAATGCCGGCCTCCAGCCAGGCCCGTATCCTGCGCGTACTGACCGAGCAGTCGTTCGTGCGCGTGGGTGGGCACCGCCAGATCCGCGTCGACGTGCGCGTGGTTTCCTCCAGCTCGCGGCCGCTGGAAAAGGAAATTGCCGAGCGCCGCTTCCGCGAGGACTTGTATTACCGGCTCAATGTCGTGCCCGTCGCGATTCCCTCTCTGATCGAGCGACGCGAGGATATCCCCGCGCTCGCCGATCACTTCTTCGCGCGCTACGCCAACGAGCAGGGCGTGCCGCCGCCTGCGCTTTCGCCAGAGGCAATTGCGGCGATGCAGAGCTATGACTGGCCCGGAAACGTGCGCCAGCTCCGCAACGTGGTCGAGCGCACGATCATCCTTGCTCCGCGCGAGCGGCTCGGACGGATCGATGCCGACATGCTCCCGTCCGAAATCGTCTCCACCCGTCTCGGCGGGGATACCAGCACCTCTGCGCTCATGGGCGTGCCGCTGCGCGAGGCGCGCGAGAACTTCGAGCGCGAGTATCTCAAGGTTCAGATCCGCCGGTTTTCAGGCAATATCTCCAAGACCGCGACCTTCATCGGAATGGAACGCTCGGCTCTGCACCGCAAGCTAAAGCTGCTCGGCATGGCCGAGCGGCGCGAGGATGAAGACGACGATTGACACGGCCAACGGGCAGTCGCTTCAATTTTGCCCGTTTACGCGCGGACAATCCCGACATACACTCGCACCGCTAACCGGTCGAATGGCCGTTTTGTCGTCAAAGATTCGGCCCCGTCCGGAACTGATGCGGCAAAGCGGCGTTCTGCCAGATTGTGACGGCTCGCCGAAAGGCGGCTGCACCAAAAACGAAAGGAACTGCGGTACATGACCGGAAAAACCCTCTCCGCGCGCCCTCGAGCCAAAGCAGAACCTGCTCCCATTGAGGAAACTGCGTCTGCCCCGGCACCCATGCCGATCGGCTCGGCCAAGGGCCAGAACCTTCAGGATGTTTTTCTCAACTATCTGAGAAAAAACAAGATTCCTGTTACGATGTTCCTCGTGAAGGGCGTCAAGCTGCAGGGCATCGTGACCTGGTTCGACAATTTTTCAATCCTCCTGCGCCGCGATGGCCAATCGCAGCTGGTCTACAAGCACGCGATCTCCACGATCATGCCTGGCCAGCAGCTGGGTGCAGCCCATTTTCACAGCGGCGGCGATGATGCCGCCAAGAAGCGCCTGCTGCAGGACGTGTTTCTCTCCAGCGTCCGCGATGCCGGCGTGCAGGTGACAATGTTCCTCGTCAACGGCGTCATGCTTCAGGGCCGCGTCGCCGCTTACGACCTGTTCTGCATGCTGCTGGAACGCGAGGGCTATGTGCAGCTCGCCTACAAGCATGCTGTCTCGACGATCCAACCTGCCGGTCATGTCGACCTGTCCGGTGAGTGGGAGGGTGAGGCATCCTGACTACCTTCATGCGTGAGTCCGCATGAGCGGGTTTGAATTCGGCCGTGAAACCGAACTGCAAGGTGAAGTCACGCGCGGCGCGCGGGCCCTTGTCGTGCTGCCTGACATCAAGCAGCGCGGCGGGCTTGGCGCCGATGCGGAAAGTCGCCTCGAAGAAGGGGAAGGCCTCGCCCGTGCCATCGGCATCGAAGTCGTCGACAGCTTCATCTTGCCGATCCGCGCGGTGCGGCCCTCAACCCTGTTCGGCGAAGGTCAGGTGGAGCGGATCAGTGTCGCGATCAACCAGTCGGACGCCGATCTGGTCATCGTCGACGGCGCGCTTTCCGCCATCCAGCAGCGCAATCTCGAGGACAAGCTGGCGCGCAAGGTCATTGACCGCACCGGCTTGATTCTCGAAATCTTCGGGGAACGCGCGGCCACGGCAGAAGGCCGCCTGCAAGTCGAATTGGCGCACCTCGATTATCAGGCTGGCCGCCTCGTGCGCAGCTGGACCCATCTTGAGCGCCAGCGCGGGGGCTTCGGCTTCCTCGGCGGCCCGGGCGAAACCCAGATCGAGGCCGACCGCCGCCTGATCCGCGGCCGCATGTCGCGCATCCGGCGCGAGCTGGAACAAGTGCGCCGTACGCGTAGCCTTCACCGCGAGCGTCGCCAGCGCGCGCCCTGGCCGGTCGTTGCGCTCGTCGGCTATACCAATGCTGGAAAATCCACACTTTTCAACCGCCTGACCGGCGCTGACGTCATGGCTGAAGACTTGCTGTTCGCCACGCTCGATCCCACAATGCGCGCCATCCGATTGCCGGGGGTGGACAAGGCGATCCTGTCCGACACCGTGGGCTTCATCTCGGAACTGCCAACTCAGCTTGTGGCCGCCTTCCGCGCCACACTGGAGGAAGTCACCGCCGCCGACGTCATCGTCCACGTCCGCGACATCGCCAATCCAGCCAGCGCTGCACAGAAGCTGGAAGTCGAGGCGATCCTTGCCGATCTCGGCGTCATTGGCGAGGCGGGGGACGTGGTTCCGATCATCGAGGCTTGGAACAAGTGGGACCTTCTTTCGGCCGAGGACAGCGCGATGCGCCGCGATCTGATCGCCGCCGACGTACCAGACCGTCAGGTTGTGCCGATCTCAGCCGTGACGGGTGAGGGGGTGGAAAACCTTCTCGATCTATTGGGAGAGCTGCTCACCGGCGATGCCCGGGTGCTCGAACTCTCGGTGCCGATGGCCGATGGGCAGAAGCTTGCCTGGCTCCATGCGCATGGTGAAGTCATCGAGGAGACCCAGACTGAGGACGCATCCGGCGCGCCGATCCAGCGCCTGACTGTTCGGCTCACCCCGCGAGAGCTGGGCCGCTTCGTTCAGATGTAAGCATCACCGCTCGGTCACCTTGACCTGCTGCCACAGCGCTTCCTGCGCATCGAGCGAGAGCGCGGCGAACGCGCCGTCGGCCATCGTCTCCATGGCGCGAAAACGCCGTTCGAACTTGGCGTTCGCGTGGCGAAGCGCATCTTCGGGGGCGACGCCTTGGCTGCGCGCAACATTGACCGCAGCAAAGAGCAGATCGCCTGCCTCATCCAGTTTCTGCGTTGCAGTCTCAGCCGCAGCCAGTTCGTCCAGCTCCTCGATCACTTTGGCACGGGGGCCTTCCAGATCGGGCCAATCGAACCCGACGCGCGCGGCGCGCTTCTGGAGTTTCTCCGCGCGCATCAAAGCCGGCAGTGCGAGTGCTACACCGTCTAGTGCGCTTTCGGCACCCTTGGCCGCGCGCTCGGCTGCTTTATGCGCTTCCCAGCGGACTTCGCGGGATTGGCCTTCATCGGCCGCGCCGCCAAAGATATGCGGGTGCCGCTCGGTCATTTTCTTCGAAATGGCCTCTGCCACGGCGGCAAAGTCAAACTCACCTTGTTCCTCAGCCATGCGCGCGTGAAACACGACTTGCAGCAGCAGATCGCCCAATTCCTCGCGCAGGGCGGCTAGGTCGTGGCGTTCGATCGCATCCGCCACTTCGTAGGCTTCCTCGATGGTGTACGGGGCAATGGTAACGAAGGATTGTGCGACATCCCATTCGCACCCCGTTTCCGGGTCGCGCAGCCGCGCCATGATCGAGAGCAACCGCGCGATTCCAGTTTCACCGGCGGGGGAGTCGTTGGGCGAAAGGCTCATGGAGACGATCCTTGAGTTTGATAATAATTATTATGTTAAATTAAATATGGCCATTCAACGCTTGAAGCCCGCAAAGGCCAGCGCAGCAACAACAATGATTGCCAGCCAGGCTCCCGCCATCCACAGCTTCGCCCCGATAGGTTGACGCCGAAGCCGTGAATTCGCGAGCACCAAAACGAGCGCCATGACAATCCCGATGACCGCAACGATCTTGTCGCCGATCACAACTCAATCTCCAATCCATCGTAGCCCGGCTCTATGTGCGCGGGCGTTTCGTCACAGAGCGTCCGATAGTCCATGCTCTTGTCGAGATGCGTCAGCACTGCGCGCCCGGCGCGGCAGGCCTCGATCAGTTCGAGTGACATCGCCAGATGCGCATGCGTGGGATGCGGCTTACGGCGCAAAGCATCGACCACGAGCACATCGACCCGGTCGAACAACGCCACCATTTCACCGGTAATTGCACTGAAGTCCGTCGCATAACCAATTGATTTACCGTCTTGATCAAATCGAAACGCTGTTGTTTGCGCCGGCCCGTGCGGCATCTGGCAATGGGTTACGCTAATCCCGGCGACCATCCGCACGCGATCCAGATTGTCGAGTTGGCAGATTGTGGGATAGCCGAACTGTCCGGCAAAAACATAACCGAACCGCTGCCGCAACCGCCGCACCGTCTCGTCGGCTGCATAACCCGGAATCGGTGCGCCGCGCCCCATGCGCAGCGGCCTCAGGTCGTCGATGCCATGCGTGTGATCGGCATGATCGTGTGTCCAGACCACCCCGTCGATCTTCGCGATCTGGGTAGCAAGCAACTGCTGGCGCAGATCGGTCGGTGTATCGACGAGCAGCCGTGAACCGTCGTTCCCTTCGACCGTAATCGCCACGCGCGTGCGCCGGTTGCGCGGTTCCTCGGGATCGCAATCGCCCCAATCGTTGCCGATGCGCGGCACGCCGGTCGATGTGCCTGAGCCCAGGACGACAAGCTTCACGGACGTGCCCGGCTAAACAGGCGGAAGAAATTGGCGCTGGTTAGTTCGGCCAGTGCCTCGCTCGTTGTGCCGCGCAGTGCGGCGACATAAGCGCAGGTGTCCGCTACAAAGGCTGGCTCGCAGGTTTTGCCCCGGTGCGGCACCGGCGCGAGGAACGGCGAATCCGTCTCAACGAGCAGCCGATCATCTGGTACTTCGGCAACAAACGCCTGCAAGTCCTTGGCATTCTTGAAAGTCACAATCCCCGAGATCGAGATCGTGAGACCAAGCTCAAGCACAGCGCGCCCAAACGCAGCGGTCGCGGTAAAGCAGTGGATCAAGGCTGGAAACGCGCCCGCCGCCATTTCCTCCTGAAGGATCTGCAGCGTGTCACCTTCGGCATCGCGCGTGTGAATCACGATAGGCAAGCCCGTCTCGCGCGCCACGCCGATGTGGACGCGAAACAGGTCCTGCTGCACCTGCCGATCCGAATGGTCGTAATAGTAGTCGAGCCCGGTTTCGCCGATAGCGATCACGCGCGTATCACGTGCCGCCTCGCGCAGCGCCGCCGCGCCCAAATCGGCGTGCGCATCGGCCTCATGTGGATGGATGCCGATACTCGCCCAAACATCGGGCTCGCGGTGCGCAGTTGCAACAATCGCGTCCCACTCGGTGCGCCGGGTAGAGATATTGAGGAACCCTCTAACCCCCCGCGCCCGCGCGCGCTCCAGAACTTCGGCCTGCTCTTCGATCAGGCCCTTGTAATTGAGATGGCAGTGAGAATCGATCAGCACGCCGCTTCGTCCTCGACGGGCAGTTCGAGCCGCGGAAACGCCGGGCTCGGCGCGGCAAGCCGCTCGCCCGTCGCCACACGCTGCATATACCAGCCTGCATCGGTCAGCGCCGTGATCCCGCGCGCCTCGAAAGGCAGGCCAAGCTGATCAAGCACCGCATTTGCCGCCGTCGGCACGACCGGACGGATTGCAATGGTCAGGTCGCGGATGGCCATGAACAGCGTCATCAGCACAGCGCGCATTCGCTCGGGATCGGTCTTACGCAGCGCCCAGGGCGCCTGCTCGTCAACATACTGGTTGCACGCGAACACGCCGCGCATCCACGCCTCGATCCCGGCCGAAAAGTTGAGCCCGGCAAACTCGCGCGGCAGTTCCTCGCGGCACGCGTCAAACACCGTGGCAAGGAGTTGATCGTCGGCCTCGCTACTCGCAAAGCCCACAAGTTCGCCGTCCATATTCTTGAAAATCATCGAAAGTGTGCGCTGAACCAGATTGCCGTAGCTGTTCGCCAATTCGGCATTGCAGCGCGTCACGATCGCCTCGGGCGAATAAGACCCGTCCTGCCCGAACACGACATCGCGCATCAGGAAATACCGCAGCGGATCGACCCCGAAACGCACCGCGAGTTCAACCGGATCGGTCACGTTCCCGAGCGACTTCGATTCCTTCTGGCCCCGGTTGAGCAGGAAGCCGTGGCCGAACACCTGCTTCGGCAACGGCAGTCCCGCACTCATCAGAAAGGCCGGCCAGTAAATCGTGTGGAAACGCACGATGTCCTTGCCGATGAGATGCAGGTCTGCCGGCCAATACTTTGCAAAATCACCGCTTTCGTCTGGAAAGCCGAGCCCGGTGATATAGTTGGTCAAAGCATCGACCCACACATACATCACATGATTCTCGCTGCACGGAACCTTGACGCCCCAGTCGAAGCTCGTCCGGGAAACCGAAAGATCACGCAAACCCCCGGAAACAAACGCGATCATCTCGTTGCGCCTGCTTTCGGGCCGGATGAAGTCAGGATGGTCTCGATAGAGCGCCAACAACGGCTCCTGATAGCGCGAAAGACGGAAAAACCAGCTTTCCTCCACGGTCCATTCAACGGGCGTTCCCTGCGGCGAGAGCTTGTCTCCCCCTTCCCCGTCGATCAGTTCCGAAGCGTCGTAATAGGCTTCGTCGCGCACCGAATACCAACCCTCGTAGCGATCAAGATAGAGGTCGCCATTGGCCTCCATCCGGCGCCACAGCTCCTGCGTGGAGGCATGGTGGCGCGGCTCGGTTGTGCGTAGGAACACATCGTAATCGACATTGAGAGCATGAGCCATCGCAATGAAATAACTGGTCATTTCATCAGCCAGCTCCGCTGGTGTTATGCCCAGCTCGCGCGCCTTCTGCGCCATTTTCAGCCCATGCTCGTCGGTCCCGGTCTGGAACCGTACGTCGCGCCCCATGGCTTTGTGGAACCGCGCGAGCACATCAGCCGCAATGGCCTCATAGGCATGCCCGATATGCGGCTTGCCATTGGGGTAACTGATCGCAGTCGTGATGTAATAGGGCTCGCCCATGGGACACGGATTTCCTTGGCTCGGATCGCCTGAATTGGTTGGCCGCTCAGGCCGCGCTCTCCCTAGTCTGCGCCACCGACGCCAGCAAGCCGCCTATTTCCAGCAGCAGGAGCGCGGGATCAAAGTTGTACGTCGGGGCCTGCGCGGCGAGCCCGGAAATCCTGGCGTGCACCTCGACAAGCCGCAGGCGCACCGCATCGCTGCTGCTGGCGAGCGCCGCAGTGAGCACCATCAGCGCGGCCTCGAGCGCCGCCAACTGGCGCTCCCGGTCTGGCCGCTGGCCAAGCGCAGTGGAAAGCTCGGCCCGCAGCGCAAGATCGGGATCGCCCTGCGCCACAAGACGGCACATGAGCTGCCAGGCATTCCCCAGCCCCTGTTCGGCAAAAGCCAACGCCGCGCCCGGCGATCCGCCCGCCGCTGCAATAGCGGCCTCGCGTTCCACGCCGCTCAGCTGCGGTGCCTCGGCACTCAGCGCACGGGCCAGATCTTCAGGGCTCAGCGGGTGAAAGCGCAGCACCGTGCAGCGCGAACGAACAGTCGGCAGCAAGCGCCCGATCTGATGCGCAACGAGCAGGAAGAAAGTGCCCACTGGCGGTTCTTCCAAGCTCTTGAGCAGCGCGTTGACCGCGCCCTTCTCCAGATCGTCCGCAGAATCGATCACGACCGCACGCCGCGCGCCCAAGGTCGGCCGGGTGACAAGCCGCCGCTGCATCTCGCGCACCTGGTCCACGCCGATGTTGCGTTTGCGGGTATAGGCTTTGCCCTCGTCGCGCTTTTTGGCTTCGTCTTCGTTGGCAGGCAAGGGCCGCAGCCACAGGATGTCGGGGTGCTGCCCGGGCGGAGGCTGCGGAACGCCGGGCTCGGCCACCAGTTCCGCAGCCGCATCGCGCGCAAAGGCGGCCTTCCCAAGCCCCTCACGCCCCGCAAAGATCCAGCCATGGTGCATGCGCTGGCCCGCGCGCGCCGCCCGCCATACGGTCCACGCGCCTTCATGGCCGATAAAGTTCGTCATGCCGCGTCCACCTCAGCCAGCACACGGGCATGAACGTCCTCGGGTGCGCCGCTTGCCGCGATCACTGCAAAGCGCGCTCGCTCCTCGGCAGCAAAGCGCAGAAACGCGGCGGCAACCCGTGCATGATAATCCGCTGCGCGTCCGCCGATCCGGTCAAGCACCCCTGCATCGCGCCGCTCCACGCGCGCCGCCGCCTCGTCCGGCTCGAGCGTGAGCAGCACGGTCACGTCTGGCAGCAAGCCTTCGCTGCCGATCCGGTGCAACTCCATGATATCCGCGTCGACCAGCCCGCTGCCACCACCTTGATAGGCGCGGCTGCTGTCAAGATAGCGGTCGCACACCACCCAGGCCCCGCGGTCCAGCGCCGGGCGGATGAGTGTCGCGACATGATCGGCGCGCGCTGCGGCAAACAGCAGTGCCTCGGCCCGCGCACCCCAACCCGGACTATCGCTGGCTAGCAGCAGCGCCCGGATGGCCTCCGCGCCAGGCGTTCCGCCCGGCTCGCGCGTGGTTACGACCTCCAGGCCTCGTCCGCGCAGTACTTCTGCCAGCAGGCGGGTCTGAGTTGATTTACCGACCCCTTCCCCGCCTTCGAACACGATGAAGCGCCCGCTCATCGGCCCAGCATCGCAAGCAGACCATTGCGCAGCCGGGCGATCATCCCGGCCGCCGGCACGCTTTCAGCCGCAACCAGCGGTAACTGCGTTTCGCCTTGCCCCGGCACGCGCACCACCAGCGTTGCTACAGCTTCGCCCTTGGCAATGGGTGCGCGCAATGGCCCTTTGTAGCGTACAGCCAGCGCATAGCGAGCGCCCTCGCCGCGTGGTAGCGTCAGCGCAAGCTGGTGCGGTGCGACCAAGGGAACCTCGCGGGCCTCGCCGCCTTGCACTTTTGCGGTCCCGACCCCTGCCCCTTCAGCAAACAGCGGGTGCGCCTCGAACGCGGCAAAGCCCCATTCCATGAAGTCGCGCGATTGCCGCGCCCGCACTTTGCCGTTGTCATACCCGCCCACCACCATCATCAGTCTCCGCCCGTCCCGGATCGCCGAGCCAACGAGGCCGTACCCAGCCTCGTTGGTGAAGCCGGTCTTGACCCCGTCCGCCCCGGCCACATGGCCATAGAGCGGGTTGTGATTGGGCTGTTCGATCCCGCGGAATGCAAGCCGTTCGTGGCCATAGAAGCGGCGGTAGAGCAGCGGATGGCGGGTGATTAGCGCCGTGCTCAACGTCGCGAGATCGGCTGCGGAAACATAGGTTTCACCCTCATCCATCCAGCCATTGGGGGTATGGTAGTACGTATCCTTCAGCCCGAGCTTGCGCGCCTCGGCGTTCATCATCGCGGTGAAGGCCGGCACGCTGCCCGCCACACCCTCCGCTAGCACCACGCAGCCGTCATTGGCCGAAACCGTCACGATCCCGTCGAGCAGTTCGGCCACACTGGTCTCGCTTTCGTTCGCCAGGAACATCGTGCTGCCCACGCGGTGCCATTTGCGCCAGGTTTCCGGACTCATGCGAAAGCGCTGGTCGAGCCGCAACTTACCGGCCTTGATCAGCTCGAACGCTACATAACTGGTCATGATCTTGGTGAGCGAGGCGGGCACAAAGCGCCGGTGCGACTGGCGTTCGAACAGCACACGCCCGCTATTCACATCGATGAGCAGCGCGATCGGCGCGGCTACCTCCGGCATTGTCACCGCGCCGGACGCTACCCCTGCAGCGCCAGATGCTGAAACGCCAAATTCGGGCGAACGTGATTCGGAATTGTCAGAGCCGGGTGCAGCCGCTTGCACCGGCAGGCCCGCCAACGTGACCGCCAGCGCAATGCCGTAAATCCTGTGGTGCAAGCGCGGTCTCCGATTGGGTCTGGCGAATGGATACGGACCCGCGCCCGGCTAGCTATTCGCGCACGGTCCGGGCACCGGCATAGCCCGCACGGCGCGCCTTCGCCAGAGCGCCATCTGCCTCTGTCCCCGTCGAAAACGGCCCGCTGCGCACTCGCCACAAATTGCCTGCCCGAACCAGCAAGCCGCCAGCCTTGCGCGCTGCCGCGTCGGCATTGCCGCGCTGGGCAAACGCGCCAATCTGCACGTAATAGCGCGCAGTCGATGCTGCGGGCTTAGGTGCAGCGGGCTTCGGTGCAGCGGGCTCGGAAGCTAGCGGCGTCTCCGCAGGTGAAGGTGCTTGCGCCGCCCGCCCCGGCTTTGTTGCCGGCAGGGGCCCGGATTTGGGTGCGGGTTGGGTCTCAGGCCTGATCTGGGGTGCCGGCTTGCGCAAAGGCAGGGGTGACGGCAGTGGCGGCGCGTGTGTGGCCGCAATGGCTGAGGGCTTCACCGTCAGCGGCAGATTACCCACCGGCGGCTCCACGCCCAGCTTGCGTTTCAGCGCGGCAAGCAAACCTGGCGGCGTGTCCATCCGCAACGGCGCCGTCTGCCCGGTGCGCAGCAGCGCCCGATCTTGTTCCGGCGGATTGACCCGGCGGACGCGCACCGGGGCCGAACCGATGGCCGGAAGCCCCAGCTGCGTCCATGCCATCGGCGAAAGCGCCACCAGCCCGTCGCCGCTCATTGGCCCGCGCTGATCGAGCCGGACCAGCACGGTCCGGCCCGTATCGAGCGATGTCACCTCGACATAGCTCGGCACCGGCAACAAGCGATGCGCGCCGCTGACTCGTGCAGTGGCTTCGCTCGTCGCAAGAAGCACGGCTGTTCCCACTGCGTCGTAGTTCAGCGTATCAGCCGGCGTATATGTCACTCCGTCGATCAGAAACGGTTCGCCCAGCGTGACAGGATAGTCGCCCGCCGGTCCCGTGATCTCCACAGGCGGCGCCTTGCGTTCGCGCGCGAATGCTGGGGCTGCAAGAGCACCAGCCACGACAAGCGCGGCAGACAGTGTCAGCACACCGAAGTCAAATCTACCGGGCAATTTCATCAGCAAGCAGTCCCACCGAAAGGGCATAGAGATTCGAGCAGTTGTAATCGAGGATCACTCGATAATTTCCAGTTAGCAGATAGGCGGTCTGTCCTCGCCCGTCAGGCTCGAGCAAGCTCGCCAATACATCATCTGCCGGCCATTGACCGGCCCTTGGCACGATCCCCAAGGCGCGCCATTCGCGCATTGTTTTCCATCGCGAGTGGCGCGCAAAGACCTGCGGGCACCGCGGGCTGGCGAGCGCAGTGCCAAGCGCGGCGCGATCGAGCCCGTCCGGCACATCGACCGCTACGCCCCAGGGCTCCCCCTGCCGCCAGCCGGCATCGCGAAAATAGTTGGCGATCGAGGCGAGAGTATCGGTGCGGCTCGACCAGATATCGGCGAATCCGTCCCCGTCCGCGTCCTGCGCGACGCGCAGATAGACACTCGGCAGGAACTGCGGGTTGCCGAAAGCCCCGGCCCAACTGCCGACCAGGCGCGACCGAGGCACACCTTTGTCGACCATCTTGAGTAGCGCGATAAACTCCTCGGTGAACAGCGCGCGGCGCCGCCCTTCATAGGCC
>JBJXEK010000012.1:0-6970 GCA_046155055.1 Novosphingobium sp.
GAAAATGGTGGTGATGAAGTTGATCGCGCCGAGGATCGAGCTCGCGCCCGCCAGGTGGAGCGACAGGATCGCCATGTCGACCGCAGGCCCGGTCGAGCCATAGGTCGACAGCGGCGCATAGACCGTCCAGCCAGTGCCCGCGCCGCCGAAGAAGGGCGACGCCAGCAGCAGCGTGAAGCTCGGGATCAGCAGCCAGAAGCTGATGTTGTTCATCCGCGGGAAGGCCATGTCGGGCGCGCCAATCATGATCGGCACGAACCAGTTGCCAAAGCCGCCGATCATCGCCGGCATCACCATGAAGAACACCATGATCAGCCCGTGCGCGGTGATCAGCACGTTCCACAGATGGAGCGATTCATCGAGCGACACGCTATTGCCGCCCGCCAGCATCGCGGCCCAGGCCGGCAGATATTGCAGCCCCGGCTTCGCCAGTTCGGCGCGCATCATGCCCGAAATCGCGCCACCGATGATCCCCGCGATGATCGCGAAGATCAGGTAGAGCGTGCCGATATCCTTGTGGTTCGTCGACATGAACCAGCGCGCGAAGAAACCCGGATATTCATCGGCGTGATGCGCGTGGTCGTTCGCGTCCTGCGCCTGGAAGGTATTGGTGGTGGCAGCGGTTGCGTTCATCGGATCAGGCCTTGGGGCTGGAAACGGGGGCGGCCGGCGTGGCGGCGGGCGGCGTGGTTGCGGCGGCGGCGGCGGCGGGCGCTGCGCCCTTCGTCGCGCCGCCTTTCGACGCGACCCACGCGTTATACTGAGCCATCGGCATCGCTTCGACGACGATCGGCATGAAGGCGTGGCGCGCCCCGCAGATGTTCATGCACTGGCCATAATAGACGCCGGGCTTTTCGACGGTGAATTGCGTTTCGTTGATGCGGCCGGGCACCGCGTCGATATGGGCCCAGAAGGCGGGCACCATCCAGCCATGGATGACGTCGTTCGACGTCGTCTGCAGGCGGATCGGAACGCCGACGGGAACGACCATGCGATTGTCGACGGCGAGAAGTCGCGGCTCGCCGCGGCGCTTGGCCTCGGCATCAGGGAGCATGTTCGACGTCACCTCGAACCCGCCATTGTCGGGATATTCGTAGCTCCAATACCATTGGTTGCCGACCGCCTTGATCGTGATCGCGTTCTTGCCCGGTGCTTTCGACTGGGCATGAAGCAGATCGAAGGAGAACAGCGCGATGACGAGCAGGATGCCGACCGGGACCAGCGTCCAGACGACTTCGATCGTGGTGTTGTGCGAAACCTTGGACGGGACCGGGTTCGCCTTGGCGCGATAGCGCCACGACGCCCAGATCATCAGTAGCAGGACGAAGATCGAGATGCCGGTGATGATCGGCATCAGCACCCAATCGTGCATGAAGCGCGCCTGGCGGCCGACCGGCGTCACCTGCGGCTGCAGTTCATAGCCCTTGGGGACCGGCTGGCCGATCGTCGCATCGGGCGCAACGGGCGCGATCTTGGCAGCGGATGCGGCGACGGCGCGATCGCCTTCGCCCAGCGGCGCGGTTGCCGACGCGGTCGTCGGCGCTTGGGCGGGAGCAGTCGTCTGGGCCATCGCCATCGGCGCGAACGCCATGGCCATGGCAAGAAACACGGTCTTCATCGAATTCATCGCTGGGGTCTATTCCCTTGGATGGCAGGCACAGGCACGATAGCCGAAAGCCCCGGTCAGGCCGGGCTATACGCGCGGTGCGCCGCCGCCTCAAGACTTGGATTTGCGCCCAAGGCGGCAATTGTCACGTCGCGGCCTGCCGCCTATCAGCGCGTCCATGCCAAGCGGGAGACAGGCGTGACCGAAGACGAGGTGCTTGACGAATTCCGTAGCGTCGGCGCGCTGCTCGAGGGTCATTTCATCCTGTCGTCGGGCTTGCGCAGCCCGCGCTACCTGCAATGCGCGCGCGTCCTCATGGACCCGCGCCGCGCCGCGCGACTCGCCGAAGCGCTTGCCGCCCGGATCGCGACTCCGGTCGACATCATTGTCTCGCCGGCGATGGGCGGCGTCATCATCGGCCACGAGATGGGCCGCGCGCTCGGCGTCGAGGCGCTGTTTCTGGAACGACCCGACGGCCGGTTCCACCTGCGGCGCGGTTTCCGTCTGGAGCCCGGCCAGCGCGTTTTGATGGTGGAGGACGTCGTGACGACCGGCCTCAGTTCGCGCGAGGCGATCGCGGCGATCGCGGCCGAGGGCGGCATCACCGTCGCGGCAGCCGCGCTCGTCGACCGGTCGAACGGCAGCGCCGATCTCGGCGTGCCGTTTACCCCGCTCATCCGGCTCGACGTGCCCAGCTATTCGCCCGATGCGCTGCCACCCGAACTGGCGGCGATCCCCGCCGTCAAGCCCGGGAGCCGCGCGGCATGACCGTGGACCGGCCCGGCCAGACCGCGCTGCGCCTCGGCGTCAACATCGATCACGTGGCGACGATCCGCAACGCGCGCGGCGGGCTGCACCCCGATCCCATGCGCGCGGTCCGCATCGTCGAGGCGGCGGGCGGCGACGGGATCACCGTGCATCTGCGCGAGGACCGGCGGCACATCCGCGATGCCGATCTTTCCGCGCTGATGGCCGACACCGCCCTGCCGGTGAATCTCGAAATGGCGGCGACCGAAGAGATGGTCGCAATCGCGCTCAGGCACCGGCCGCACGCCGCCTGCATCGTGCCCGAACGGCGCGAGGAACGCACTACCGAGGGCGGGCTCGATGCCGCTGGCCAGCACAACCGCCTCGCCCCCATCGTCAGCCGCCTTGCCGATGCCGGTATCCGCGTCAGCCTGTTCATCGCGCCCGAACCGCGCCAGATCGAGGCGGCGATGAAGCTCGGCGCGCCGGTGATCGAGCTGCATACCGGCGAGTATGCTCATGCGGAAGGTGAACAGCGCGCCATCGAACTGCGCCGGCTTTATGACATGGCCGCGCTCGCCGCGCATTGCGGGATCGAGCCGCATGCAGGGCACGGGCTGACCTATGACAATGTCGCTGCAGTGGCGGCGATCCCGCAACTGGCAGAGCTCAACATCGGCCACTATCTGATCGGCGAGGCAATCTTTACCGGGCTTGAGGCAGCGGTGCTGAGGATGCGCGAGTTGATGGACGCGGCACGGTGAGCGGAGTGATGGTGAGCGGAGTGGTTGGGTGATCATCGGTCTCGGCTCCGACCTCTGTAATATCGAGCGCATCCAGGCCTCGCTTGACCGCTTCGGCACGCGCTTCGAACAGCGCGTGTTCACGCCCACCGAGCAGGCCAAGGCCGCCCGCCGCCCTTTCACCAAAGCGGGCACCCTTGCCAAGCGCTTCGCCGCCAAGGAAGCTTACTCCAAGGCGGTCGGCACCGGGTTCAAGGCGGGCGTGTTCATGAAGGATATCGGCGTGGTCAATGCCCCCTCGGGCGCGCCCACGCTGGCGCTTTCCGGCGGCGCAGCAGCAAGGCTCGCGGCGATCACGCCGGCAGGGCACGAAGCCGTCATCCATCTGACACTGACCGACGATCATCCCTGGGCGCAGGCTTTCGTGGTGATCGAAGCGCGTCCCATCCCCACAACTCCCGGTCCGGCAGGTGCCGCTTGAACGATTCCGCCGAAACCAAGGCCCCCGCCGCACAGCCAACCGGAACCAACTGGCTGGCCGAACTGCGCGGCCTCCTGATGATGCTGCTCGCCGTTGTCGCGTTCCACAGCTTTCTCGCCAAGCCCTTTTACATTCCCTCGATCTCGATGATGCCCAACCTGATGGTGGGTGATCAGCTGGTCGTGGTGAAGTATCCCTATGGCTGGTCGTGGGTTTCGGCCTCGATGCACTTCCTCCCGCGCTCGAAGACACGGCTGCTCCCGGCCACCCCGGCTTATGGCGATATCGTGATCGTCGTCCCGCCCGATCGCGACGAGGACTATATCAAGCGCGTGGTGGCCCTGCCCGGAGACCGCATCGCCGTGGTCGGCGGGCGGATCATCCTGAATGGCAAGCCCGTGCCCCAGATCGCGGAAGCGCCGCTCGAACTGCCGGTCGATCCCAACGAACCGTGCAACCCGGACGACTTTCCCGGCCTCAAGTACCGCGCGGCTGACGGGAAGCAATACTGCGAGTTGCCGATCTTCCGCGAAACCCTGCCGGGCGGCGCGACCTACCGGATCATCGACCACCGCCAGCAGATGCTCGACAACTATCCCGAGACGAAAGTGCCCGCAGGCTATGCCTTCCTGATGGGTGACAACCGCGACCATTCGGCCGACAGCCGCGCCCCGATCGAGGAAAAGGGTCTGGGCGGGCCGGTGCCGCTGGCCGATATCGGCGGACGCGCCGAGTTCATCACCTATTCGCTCAAGGGCACGGAAACCTGGAACCCGCTCTCGTGGTTTGGTGCCTTGCGGACCGATCGCGCGTGGACCAGACTGCGTCCCATGATCGTCAGCAAGCAACCCGAAGCGAAGCTCCACCTGCAGGCGAAACAATGAGCGCAGAAGAGCATACCCGCCACTCCACCACCGGCCCGACCGACATCCGCGACGATGCAGTGCGGCTGGAGGCGAAGAAGGCCGCGGTCTGGATCGGCATGACTGCGCTGGTCGTGCTCGCGGTTTATCTTGCGCAGCCGCTGCTGGTGATCTTCGGCGGCATCGTGTTCGGCACGCTCGTCGATGGCGGGCAGCGTCTGCTGGGCCGCATATTGCCGATCGGGCGTATCTGGCGCGTCGTGGTCGTGCTGTTGCTCACCGTCGCGTTCCTCGGCTGGGTGGTCGAATTTGCCGGCAGCCAGATCGCCACGCAGGCCGCGCAGTTCCCCCCGCTGATCGCGGCGCAGACCGAGCGCGTGCTCGATTGGGCGCGCGGGCACGGCATCACCGTCGGACGCACCGATGTCAGCGCCATGGCGCAGCAACTCCTCGGCGGTGTCGGCCCGGTCACCCAGGCGCTTGGCGGGCTGTTCGGTGGCGTCACCACGCTGCTGATCATCATGATCCTCGGCATCTATTTCGTGCTTGAGCCCGATCTTTACCAGCGCGGCCTTGCCTGGATGCTGCCCGTGACCAGCCGCGACTATTTCCACGGTACCTCGCACCGCATGGGGCGCACGCTGCGCATGCTGCTGGCGGGCCGGATGCTGGGGATGGTGATCGAAGGCGTCGCCACATGGATCGCGCTCGCGGTGTACGGTGTTCCGATGGCCGCGCTGCTCGGGCTGCTTACCGGCCTGCTTGTGTTCCTGCCCAATATCGGTGCGCCGATTTCGGGCCTGCTGATGATCCTCGTCGGCTTTTCCGGCGGCACGGCGATGGGGATATACTGCATCATCGTCTATGTTGTGGTGCAGACGGTGGACGGCAACGTGATCGTGCCAATGGTCGCCAAGCGCACCGCCGATCTGGCCCCCGCGCTCGTGCTCGGCGCGCAGCTGATCTTCGGCGTGCTGTTCGGCATTCTCGGCCTCGCGCTCGCCGACCCGCTGGTGGTCATGCTCAAGATCGCGCTGGAGCGACAGGCCGAACACAACAAACGCCCCGAAGGCGCGGACTGAGCACAGCGCCATGGCCCGCAAGTTCCTCTATTTCATCGTGCTGCTTATCGTTCTGGTAATCGCCGCGCTGCTGGCGCTGCGAATCTGGTCGGCCGAGCTCACCCGCTTCGCCTTCGTGCCGCGCGGAGGATTCGAGACTTTGCAGCCGTTGCCGGCAAGTGCCTATGCCGATCCAAAAATGTGGGTCTCACGCCCCGGCACGGCGAACGATCCCGCGCAATATCTGCCGGAGGGCGTGGCCGCTTCTGCGAAGGGCCGCGCTTATGTGTTCTTCATCCACCCCACCAGCTATCTCGCGCGCGATCACTGGAACGGGCCGGTCGCGGACAAGGACACGCGCCACCGCACCGATCTGTTCGTGCGCGGGATGGCTAGCGCCTTCAACGGCGAGGCGGCGGTCTATGTGCCGTATTACCGGCAGGCCGCGTTCGGCAGCTTCCTCGTCAACAAGCCCGAGACGCTGAAGGCGCGCGCGGTCGCCTATGCCGATGTGCGTCAGGCCTTTGCCACATTTGTCGCCAGCATTCCCGCCGATTCCCCAATCGTGCTCGCGGGCCACAGCCAGGGCGGGCTGCACCTGCTCCATCTGCTGAAGGACGATATCAAGGGTACCCGGCTCGCTGCTCGGATCGTGGCGGCCTATATGATCGGGTGGCCGGTCTCGCAGGAGCATGATCTACCTGCCGCTGGCGTGCCAGGCTGCTCCGCGCCCGACCAGACCGGCTGCGCGATGAGCTGGATGACCTTTGCGGAGCCGGCCGATGCTTCGATCCTGCTCGATACTTACCGCGCCGAGCCGGGCCTTGATGGCAAGCCCAAGGATGGCCCCACGGGATCCGGGCCGATCCTGTGCACCAATCCGCTGACCGGCGGGGCTGCGCTGTCTGCGCCCGGCACCGCCAATCTTGGCACGCTGGTGCCCGACGAGGAGCTGAACAGCGGCAAGATCAAACCGCTGGGCATCCCCGCACGCTGCGATGCCAAAAGCGGGCTGCTGCTGATCGGCGAACCGCCCGAAGTCGGCCCCTATGTGCTGCCCGGCAACAACTATCACATCTACGATATCCCGCTTTTCTGGGCCAATCTGCGCGCCGATGTGGCGCGGCGCGAGGCGGCGTGGCTGGCGCATCACCAGCCGGTCAAGTGATCACCACCAGCGCGCTGGAACTGCGCGATTCCTTGCCCGAAGGCGGCGCTCTGATGGGGCTCGACCCCGGCACCAAGACCATCGGCGTCGCGCTCTGCGATCCTGACTGGCGCTTTGCCACCGCGGGCAAGACCATCCAGCGCCGCAAGTTTGCGCAGGACAAGGCCCAGCTTGCGGCGCAGATCACCGAGCGCGGCGTGAAGGGCCTCGTCATCGGACTGCCGCTGCACATGGATGGCGGCGAAAGCCCGCGCAGCCAGTCCGCGCGCGCCATGGCACGCAACCTTGCCGATCTGGGTCT
>JBJXEK010000013.1:0-2800 GCA_046155055.1 Novosphingobium sp.
GCCATTTCGGCGATGGTGCGATCCGGCCAGACGCCTGCCTCGCGCGCCCGTTCGGCTCGGCCTTCGTCCCAGCGGACGCGCCAGCCGCCGGGCCTGGTGCGGTAGCCGATACGCGCGGCATCGCTCAAAGCTCCATGCCTCCCGCGACGACCAAGGTGGTTCCGGTGATGTAAGCGGCGCGCGCCGAGCTGAGATAGGACACCGCGTCGGCAACCTCCTCGCATGTGCCCATGCGCCGCAACGGGACGGCCTTGATCAGCGTGCTGGCCACATCCTCGCCCACCGCAGCCATGATCGCCTGGCCGATCCCGCCCGCGATATAGCCCGGCGCTACGCAATTGGCGCGGATGGCGTTGCGGCCCTCCTCCAGCGCGACGCCGCGCATAAGCGCCGTGATCGCGGCCTTGGGCGCAAGCGAAAGGATATCGCGTGCAATCGCCCGCTCGACCCCGGCTGCGGTCACCGCCACGATCGAGCCGGCACGCGCGCGCAAATGCGGTAGCGAGGCGTGGACCGCGTTGAAGCAACCCTTGAGATCGGCATCGATCACCCGGCTCCAATCCAGCGGCGGCACTTTGGCCACGAAGTTGAGATTGAAGGCAGGGCCTGCGGCATAGACCAGCGTGTCGAGTCCGCCCAGCCGGGTGATCACCTCCTCCACGAACCCCGTCACCGCATCGGCGTCATCGAGGGCCAGGCAGGCGCTGTGGCTGCGTCTTCGGCTTGCCGCGATGCGCTGCTCCAAGGCCGCAGCCTTGGCCGCATTGCTGTGATAGCAGAACGCTACGTCCGCGCCTTCCATGGCTAGACGCTCTGCGATCGCCGCCCCCAGAGCGCCGGTTCCGCCGATGACAATGGCAACCTGCCCGCTGCGATCCATCTCTCGCTTCCCTCTGCCCAGCCTTGGTACGATGAGGCGATCGGCCATGGCCGGTAACCCCGCCATGGCTCTCACGACCGGCTTGGGATTGCAAAGTGCGAAACGCAGGGATGCAGCGCCAAGCAACGCGCGGCGCAGAACAGGGCAACACCCTGAACGCCGGCCGGGGCTATTGTGCACTGCCGGGGAGGTTGTGTGACATGGCGAATTCAGAGCTGGAGGCAGTGGCGGGGCAGGGTCTCGTGGCCGAAGATGTCATCACGATTGCCGCGCCCGACGTTCATTCGTGGGATCTGGAAGCCGATGTTGTCGTCGTCGGGTTTGGCGGAGCCGGCGCGTCCGCAGCGCTCGAGGCGCGCGAAAAGGGTGCCAGCGTCCTGATTGTCGAGCGCTTCGAGGGCGGGGGTTCCACGGCCAATTCGGGCGGTGTCTATTATGCGGGAGGAGGGACGCGCTTCCAGAAGGACGCAGGCGTGGCCGACAGCCCGGAAGAGATGTTCCGGTACCTGACGCAGGAGTGCAAAGGCGCTGTGAGCGACGCGACCTTGCGCCGCTTTTGCGAGGAAAGCGTCGCCAATATCGAGTGGCTGACGACACACGGGCTCGGGTTCGAAGGCTCGCTCTACAGCGGGAAAACGAACTATCCGCCCGAGGACAAGTACCTCTATTACGCGGGTAACGAGAAGGTTCCGGCATTCGCTGCCAACGCTGCACCCGCGGCGCGGGGGCACCGCACCAAAGGGGCCGGTTGGACGGGCTATGCCTACTTTGACGGTCTGAAAGGGTCCGTCGAACGGCTGGGGATCCCCGTGCAGCCGCATAGCCGGGTCCAGCGGTTGGTTGTCGACGGCGAAGGGTCGGTGGTCGGGGTCGAGGTCATCGAAATTGTCGATCCGGCTGATCGCCGGAAGCACATGGCGCTCTATGCCAAGGTCGATCCGATGCGCCCCTTCAACACCGCCCGCGCGGAAAAGGCGATCGCCGAGGCGCTGGCGTTCGAACTTCAAGTCGGTCGGCGCCGACTGATCCGTGCACGCAGCGGTGTCGTCCTCTCGACCGGCGGGTTCGGCTACAACGTCGATATGGTGCGCGCGCACATGCCGTTTCTGGCCGATCGCAACAACGCGCTCATGCGGCTGGGCTCAATGGGGTGCAGCGGCGGCGGCATTCAACTCGGCGTCTCGGCTGGGGGTGCGGTCGGCAAGATGGACCATGCGTTTCTCGGGCGTATGATCGCCCCGCCCAATGCGCTGGTGCAGGGCATCATCGTTAACCGCCGGGGCGAGCGGTTTGTCAACGAGGATGCCTACAACGCTCTGCTCGGCGGCGCGATCATGGCTCAGCCCGATGGCGATGCCTGGATCATCATCGACCGCGCCCTGCACCGCACCCTGCTGCGCCAATGCATTCCGACCGGTGACGGCACCTTCAAACCCTATCTCGCCCCCGCGCTGCTCAACCTGTTGTTCGGCGGCACCAAGCGGGGGCACTCGCTGGCAGAGTTGGCGGGCAAGATCGGTGTTCCGGCGGGGCAGCTGGAAGCCACGGTTGCCGAAACGAATGCCGCGATTGCGGCAGGTCAGGGCGATCCGATGGGCAAGAATCCGGATTATGTCTGGCCCTTGGCCCGGGGGCCCTATCGCGCGCTTAATACCTCGGTCGGCAATCCCTATTCGTTCTGCATCTTCTTTACGCTCGGCGGGTTGAGTGTCGATGAACTGCGCGGCGTGGTCCTGCGGCCGGATGGCTCACCCATCGACGGGCTCTATGCTGCGGGCCGCGCGGCCATGGGTCTGCCCTCCAACGGCTATATCAGCGGACTGTCGCTGGCGGATGGCGTGTTTTCCGGGCGGCGAGCGGGACGCTATGCGGCGCTCGGAAGAGGAACCCGGGGATAGGCCCGGATTCAGGTTCAGACCG
>JBJXEK010000014.1:0-12680 GCA_046155055.1 Novosphingobium sp.
GGGATCGCGCTGCTCGAGCGGTTTCTGGAGTGGAAGCCATGATCGTATTCCCTGCCATAGACCTCAAGGCCGGACAGGTCGTGCGCCTTGCCGAGGGCGATATGGCGCGCGCGACCGTTTATGGTGATGATCCAGCGGCGCAGGCGATGTTGTTTGCCGAGGCGGGCTCGCAGTACCTCCATGTCGTTGATCTGGATGGGGCGTTCGCGGGCGAGGCGGTGAACCGCGCGGCGGTTGAGGGCATCCTGAAAGTGTTTCCGGGGCACGTCCAATTGGGCGGTGGCATTCGCAATCCGATTGCGGTCGATGGCTGGTTCGATCTGGGCGTTAGCCGCGTGGTGATCGGCACGGCGGCTTTGAAGGACCCGGAATTCGTGAAGGACATGGCACGCGCCTATCCCGGCGGGATCGTGGTGGCGGTCGATGCGCGCGACGGGATGGTCGCGACCGAGGGCTGGGCGGAAGTCTCCGACGTTTCGATTGCCGATATGGCGCGGCGGTTCGAGGATGCGGGCGTGGCCTCGATCCTGTTTACCGATGTGGGGCGCGATGGGCTGCTGAAAGGCTGCAATATCGACGCAACGCTCGATCTGGCGCGCGCGACGCGGCTGCCGGTGATTGCGAGCGGCGGGGTGAAGGGCATCGACGATATCCGGATGCTCAAGATTCATGAGGCGGACGGGATCGAGGGCGTGATTACCGGGCGGGCGCTGTTCGAGGGGCGGCTGGATTTGGCCGCAGCGATTGCGATGGCCGAGGCGTGATCATTTTCCTCGACATCGCAGCTACCGCGGTGTGGCTATGGCTCGCCATACGCGCTCTGCTGTCCGGCGAGGTGGCGCCCCTCGGTCCGCTCTTCGGCACTTTTCGCAAGGTGCGGAACCCGGCTCAGTATTGGTTGTCCGTCCTGCTGTGTGCCGCTCTGGCAGCGTTCTTCGCTTCGATCCTTCTCAAGGATTTGGGCTGGTGACCGTCCGCATCCGCGTCATTCCCTGCCTCGATGTGCGCGATGGGCGTGTGGTGAAGGGCGTGAACTTTGTCGATCTGCGCGATGCGGGCGATCCGGTCGAACAGGCGCGGGCTTATGACAAGGCGGGCGCGGACGAGCTGTGCTTCCTCGATATTTCGGCGACGCATGAGGGGCGCGGGACTTTGCTCGATGTCGTTTCGCGCACGGCTGAGGTGTGTTTCATGCCGCTGACGGTGGGCGGCGGGGTGCGCAGCGCGGAGGACGCGCGGGCGCTGTTGCTGGCGGGGGCGGACAAGGTGGCGGTCAATTCCGCTGCCGTCGCGCGGCCCGAACTGGTGCGCGATATCGCCGAGCGGTTCGGCGCGCAGTGTGTGGTCGGCTCGGTCGATGCGCGGCGCGTTTCGCCGGACAAGTGGGAAATTTTCACCCACGGCGGGCGGCGGCCTACGGGCATCGATGCGCTGGCCCATGCCGAAAACCTCGCCAAGCTGGGCGCGGGCGAGCTGCTTGTCACCTCAATGGACGGCGACGGGACCAAAGCCGGCTATGATCTGGAGCTGACGCGGCGGATTGCCGATGCGGTGCCGGTGCCGGTGATCGCCAGCGGCGGGGTGGGCTCGCTCGATCACCTCGTTGAGGGCGTGACCGAGGGCCATGCGAGCGCGGTGCTGGCGGCCTCGATCTTCCACTTCGGCACGCACACGATTGCTGAGGCGCACCGCGCACTGCGCGCGGCGGGGCTGCCTGCGCGAGGGTGAGCCAATTCGAGGTTCAAACCGTCGATTTTCTTTACGATTGGTGAGCTGACGCAGTCGCCGTTAACCACTAAATCCGGCAAAAACCCTTGATTTTCCGGGTCATGGCACAAGGTTTGCATTAATAATCTACGTATACTTACCTAGGATGCCAAAGCGTGCTGCGCTCCGTACCCATCATCCTGTTTCTGTTTCTTGTCCCCGCCGGGGCCGCGCTGGCCCAGGTAGCAGGGGCACCGGGGGGAACCGCGATCCCGGAGCCGACCGATCTCACGTTGTTCGCCATTGGCATTGTCGGTCTGATCGTTGGCCGCCGAGTGGCCCGCCGCAAGGATTGAGCCCGCCAGTTGGGCCCTGCTGGCTTGACCTGCGCGGTGCAGCGCGCCATTCCCGCCGCGATGCCAACCGCGACCGACCCGACCACCCTGCTTGCCCGGCTTGAAGCCGCGATTGCCGCGCGCAGCGCGGGCGATCCCGAGACCAGCTATGTCGCCCGCCTCCATGCCAAGGGGCGCGGCAAGATGGCGCAGAAAGTGGGCGAGGAAGCGACCGAGGTCGTGATCGCCGCGCTGAGCGGCAGCCGCGAGGCGCTGGTTGGCGAAGCGGCGGACCTCGTGTTCCACCTCCTTGTGCTGCTGGGCGCCAGCGACGTTTCGCTCGCCGATGTGGTGGCCGAACTGGAGCGGCGCGAAGGCATGTCCGGGATTGCCGAGAAGGCCAGCAGGCCAAAAGAAGGAGGCGCCTGACATGGCGGTCGATGCCACCCAGCCCTACGACGATCAGAACATCTTTGCGAAGATCCTGCGCGGCGAGATTCCGTGCCGCAAGGTTTACGAGGACGAATGGAGCCTGGCGTTCCACGATATCAATCCGCAGTCACCGACCCACATCCTCGTGATCCCCAAGGGCGCTTACGTGAGCTGGGATGACTTTTCGCACCTGGCACCGGACGCCGAGATCGCCGGGTTTGTGCGCGCCGTAGGGCATGTGGCGCGCGCAGCTGGCCTCGTCGCGCGCGGCTATCGTCTGCTTGCCAACACGGGCACGAACAGCCACCAGGAAGTGCCGCATTTGCATGTTCATATCTTTGCGGGACGGCAGCTTGGCCCGCTTTTGGCGCGGGCGGACTGAGGTAAGGTCCGAAAGGTTAGCAGTTCTGCGCCTTTGATCTTGCCCTGCGACTCGCCGCAAGGCTAGGACGACGGGGTTCATGCCAACGCCCCCTCAACTCTCTGCCCCCGAGCCTCCCTCTGGCCGCTTCGACGGCCAGCGCCATCTCTATGCGGTGCGGGTGTACTTCGAGGACACCGATCTTTCAGGCGTGGTCTATCATGCGAACTATCTCCGCTGGTTCGAGCGCGCCCGCTCGGACATGCTGCGTCTGCTCGGCATCGACCAGCGCGCGGCGCATGAGGCTGGGGAGGGCGCGTTTGCCGTGACCGATCTGGTCATGCGCTATCTGCGCCCGGCGCGGCTCGATGATGCAGTGGTGATCGAAAGCACCGTCGAGGCCGTTTCGCGCGTCACTTGCAGCCTTGTTCAGAAGGCGCTGCGGGGCGGCGAACTTTTGTGCGAAGCGCACGTGCGCGTCGCGTTTGTTTCGCCCTCCGGGCGTGCTCGGCGTTTGCCGGCGCACCTTACTGCCGCATTTGCCTCGCTTCTTGCGCCTCCCCTTGAAGGGTCTGCCCACTCATGATGCTTTCCGTTCTTGCTGAAACTGGCGGGCTGACCGCCGGTATGCCTACCCGGCTCAATCCCGTCGCGCTGTTCCTCCACGCCGATATCGTGGTGCAGGTGGTGATGGGGGCGCTGGTGCTCGCCTCGGTCTGGGTCTGGACGATTGTTGTCGCGTTCTCGATCCGGATGGGCAGCGTGCAGCGGGGCTGCGACAAGTATGAAACCGCGTTCTGGGAGGCGCGCGATGTCGATGCGTTTCACAAGGATAACGGGTCGAAGGACGTGCCAAGTGCCCGCGTGGTCACCGCGGCGCTGGCCGAATGGCGGCGCTCGACTTCGGGCAAGACGATCGACCGCGAGGGCACGCGCCAGCGGCTCAATGCGGCGATGGAAGGCGTGGTGACGGCGGAGACCGACCGGCTCACCAACCGGCTTAATTTCCTCGCCACCGTGGGTTCGGTCGCACCGTTTGTCGGGCTGTTCGGCACGGTGTGGGGCATCATGGACAGCTTCTTCAACATTGGCGCGCAGCAGAATTCTTCGCTGGCGGTGGTCGCGCCCGGCATTTCGGAGGCGCTGTTTGCCACCGCTATCGGCCTCTTCGCGGCGATCCCAGCGGTGATTGCCTACAACCGCTTCTCGCACCGCGTGAACCGCTTCGAGACGCGGCTGTTCCGCTTTGCCGACCGCTTCCACGCGACCTTGAGCCGCGAACTGGAGCAATAGCCATGGCGATGGGAACCGTTTCGGGCGGCGGCAGCAGGCGCGGGCGGCGCGGGCGTGGACGCGGCGCGGCGATGTCCGAGATCAACGTGACGCCGCTGGTCGATGTCATGCTCGTGCTGCTGATCATTTTCATGGTGACCGCGCCGATGCTGACCGCAGGCGTGCCGATCGACTTGCCAGATAGCCGCGCCGAGGCGCTCAAGACCGACACCAAGGCGATCACGGTCAGCATGGACGGCGAGGGGCGCATTTTCCTCGACGATCAGGAACTTGCGCCGGGTGAACTCAGCGACAGACTGGCGGGCCTTGCAGGCGGGGCGAAGCCGCCGCTGGTGACGTTGCGCGCGGATCGCAGCCTGGACTATGGCCGGGTGGTTGCGGTGATGGGCGCGCTGAACGCGGCGGGCTTCAAGTCGATCTCGCTGGTCACCAACGGTTCAGTGACGGCCCCCTAGCCTGATGGCTGTGGCGTCCTCTTCCTCTTCTGGCCTCACCCGCGAGGAAGGCCCAGTACCGATTGGGGCGCTGCTCATCGCGCTCATGGCGCATGTCGCGCTGATCGGCGCGCTCACGCTCTCACCGCCGGGCAAATCGGTGGTGCCGCCGCCCGAGCGGATGACGGTGACCTTTGCGGACGAGATCGCCGACCAGTCGGTCTCACCCGATCCGAACGCCGAGTCCGCGCCCGATGTCGCGCCCATGCTGGGCGAGCCGATGCCGGAACCCGCGCCGCCGGAACCTGCGCCGCAATTGGTGCAGCCCCAGCTCCTGCCTGCGCCCTTGCCGCCAGTGCAGCAAGCGCGGCCGCAGCCACTGCCCAAGCCAGTGCAGAAGCCCGCGCCGCAGCCGCGCGTGGTGTCGGCTCCGCCGCCGAAGCCTATTGCCAAGCTTCTGCCGCCCAAAGCTGCGCCCACTGCCCCGGCAGACCCGCGACAGCGTCGTCGGCCCGATACGCCAAGTGGGGCGAGCCATCTTGGCGGCGATTTTCTCAAGGGTATTACGACTGGCACGCAGTCTGCCGCGGCCGGCAACCCCGCGAACGCGGTCAGCGTTCAGGCCAAGGCGGCCATCCGTGTCAGCATCAACGGGAAAGTGCTGCCGCCGTGGAACAGTTGCCCGGTGAACGGACTTGATATCGAGAAGCTGCGTGCACGCGTCGCGTTCCAGCTGGACCGCAGCGGCAATATCATCAGCATTGCTTCGCCAGAGCTCTCGGGTCAAACTTCTGCTAACGCGGCGCAAGTGGGTCGCTTCACCGAATGCGCGGTGCGTGCGATCCGCACTGGCGCGCCGTTCAGTCTGCCCGCCGATTCCTATGATTTCTGGAAAAGCTACACTCTCAATTTCAGGAAAGAGTAAACCCTTGCGCTGCACCCTCCTTGCTGGCCTTTGCGCCCCGCTGCTGAGCGCGTTTCTGTTCAATCCTGCGGTGGCGCAGCCGGTGCCGTTGGTCGCACAGGCTCAGGCTACAACGCCTGACAGCTCGCCCGAAGAGGATGTGGTCGGCACGATCAACAACGACGCCGCCATCGCGATCCCGATCTTCCCCACCGACCAGATGTTGCCCACGGCAGCCGATGGCGGGAACACCGAGGCGCTGGGGCGCAATCTGGCGCGGGTGGTTTACGGTGATCTCAAGAACAACGGGCTGTTCAAGCCGGTCGGGCCCGATGCGCTGCCCGGCATTGCCTATGGCGAGGTGACTGCGCCAACGTTTCCCGGGTGGCGGGCGCGCTCGGCCGAAATGCTGGTGCAGGGCTTCGTGAGGGCGGGGCCGGATGGCCGGCTGACGGTGGGCTGCTATCTTTACGATGTGGCGCTGGGCAGCGAGCTGGCGCGGCAGGGCTATGTCGTGAAGCCGGAAGACTGGCGGCGCGCGGCGCACAAGTGTGCGGACATGGTCTATTCGCGGCTCTCGGGGGAAAGCCCGTTCTTCGACAGCAAGATCGCCTATATCGCTGAGACCGGCCCCAAGGATCATCGCCGCAAGCAGCTGGCGATCATGGATTCGGACGGGGCGAACCACCGCTTTATCACCAACGGGCAGGCCACCGCGCTCACCCCGCGCTATTCACCCGATTACAGCAAGATCGTGTACCTCAGCTATTTGAACGGCACGCCGCGCATCTATGTCTATGATATCGGCAGTGGGCAGCAGCGGCTGGTGACCGAAGGCAAGGGGCCGACATTTGCGCCGCGCTGGTCGCCCGATGGCAAGTCGGTCCTTTATTCGATGGCGATCGCGGGCAACACCGATGTCTATCGCGTGCCCGCGACGGGCGGCGACTCGGTGCGGCTCACCGATTCACCGGGGATCGATGTGGGCGGCAGCTATTCGCCCGATGGCAGCAAGATCGTGTTTGAAAGCGACCGGTCGGGCAGCCAGCAGGTCTATGTGATGAACGCGGACGGCACGAACCAGAAGCGCGTGAGCTTCTTCGGCGGCCGCGCCGCCACGCCCGAATGGAGCCCGCGCGGCGACCAGATCGCCTTCACGCATATCGCCGGCAACTTGCGGATTGCGGTAATGAACCCGAGCGGCGGAGAGATGCGCTACCTCACCGACAGCTGGCAGGACGAAGCGCCGACGTGGTCTCCCAACGGCCGCATCGTCCAGTTCTTCCGCACTGCCAAGAGCAGCGGCCGCACCGCGATCTGGCAGGTGGACCTGACAGGCCGCAACGAGCGGCGCCTGAACACCCCGGTCGATGGCTCGGACCCGGCCTGGGGCCCCGTTCTGCCATGATCGGCCAATGTAACAATCTGCGGTAATCTGCCGGGTTAAGGCTATGCTGAAACCAATTGCCGATTCGCGATGTGCAATGCACTTTGCCTGTGTTTGATAAAGGAGACCTAGCCCGTGACTCGCAAGATCATGACCCCCAAGATTGTGGCCCCCAAGATTATGGCTGCGCTGCTGCTTTCGTCCGGTCTCCTGCTTGCTGGCTGCGCCACCAAGCCCAAGGAACTGCCGCCGCAGCCCAGCGGTGCCACCGGCACGACCACCACCAACCCGCCGCCCTCGACGCAGCCGATGGGTCCGATGCCTGGCAGCCAGTCCGATTTCATCGCCTCGGTGTTGTCTGATACGATCCAGTTCGATACGGATCGCTACAACATCGACACGCAGGATCAGGGCATCCTGCAAAGCCAGGCACAATGGCTGGGGCGCTATCCTGATCGCCGGATCACGATCGAGGGTCACTGCGACGAGCGCGGCACACGCGATTACAACATTGCGCTGGGCGAGCGGCGCGCCAATGCGGCCAAGAACTATCTGGTCGGCGTCGGTATCGATGCGTCGCGGATCACCACGGTGAGCTATGGCAAGGAGCGTCCGCTCGCGCTGGGTTCGGACGAGGAGAGCTGGGCAAAGAACCGCCGCGCGGTGACGATTACCGTTCAATAAGCCGGTCCGGCGGTCTTGCCGGACCTTAAGAGGAAGATCACGCGTTTCGATGGCAAGGCAGGGCAGATCCGCCGATTGGGGCTTCCCGCGCTGGCGCGGCTATGGAGGCGGGCGCGAGGCTGCGGCGGTGCGCCTGTGCGACCGGTCGGGCTGCGAAAACCGGGGGGATTGCCCTGCGCCCAAATCGCCCAACAACCCGGATCGCTGGTATTTCTGCCCGCAGCACGCCGCTGAATATAACGCGGGATGGAACTACTTCGAAGGGCTGGACAAGGAAGAGGCGGAGCAGCGCGAGCAGGCCGAGCGCGGTGACACCTCAGGCTATCGCCAATCGGCCTATGATGCGTGGGCCGGCCCCGGCGATGGCAGCCGCAGCCGCGACGAGATGCGCGCGCTGGAGGCACTTGGGCTGGAAGCGGACGCTGATTTCGAGGCTGTGCGCAAGGCGTGGCGCACCCGCGCCAAGGAAGTCCACCCCGACTTGCGCCCTGGTGACAAGGATGCCGCCGCCGAATTCCTCAAGCTGCAGACTGCCTACGAAGTGCTGCGCGCGGCGGAGGAGCGGCGCGAGTGGAAGGGTCCGGACGGGGGCTGACCGGCTTGCTACTGCGACCATTTCGCAGCGAGCCGGAGGCAGTGCTGGCGGCGGACAACGGCTGACTGTCACCCAATTTCAGCGTCGAGCAACGCTGCAACGCGAACCGCGTCGGGAAAGCCCTCGTCGATCCAGCGCGCTTCCACGGCGCGCAGGAGGCGGGCGACTTCCGGCCCCGCGCTGATCCCGCGCCCGACGATCGCGCCGCCTTTCAGCGGGAACTGCGGGATAGTCCAGCTCTTGAGCGGCGCGCAGCTGGCGCCTGTCAGCAGCAGGCGGTCGATCGCGGCGGGGCGGCCGCTGCGGTAGGCAAGGGCGCGCGGATCGCCTTCAGGCGCGGTGCGTGCGGCAACCAAGGACAGGTGCTTGCGCTGGGCGAGCGAAAGCCGCAGCCTTGCGCCGACGAGTTCGGCGGTGGCGGGATCGGCGGGGAGCAGCGCGGCGAAGCGGCGCAGGGCTTCTGGTGGGATGCTTTGTGCCGTTTCGGCAGCGATCAGCGGGGCGAGGGCGGCGGGGTTCGCTTCGGGCAGGATTTCGCGCAGCACGCCGAGGTCTGCCATGCGGACCACGGTTTGGGCCGGATCGGGCAGGGCGAGTAGGGCCATCAGCTCGCTGGCGATGCGTTCGCGCGAGAGGCCTTTCATGCCGGGGGCAAGCGCCGCGCAGGCCGCCTCGGCCTCCGCGTCTGCAGGCAGTGAGCCGAAGCGGACCTGGAAGCGGAAATATCGCAGGATGCGCAAGTAATCCTCGCGGATGCGCGCCTCTGCCGCGCCGATAAAGCGCAAACGGCGGGCGGCCAGATCTTCCAGTCCGCCGAAGTAATCATAGACCGCAAGGGTCGCGGGATCGGCGTAAAGCGCGTTGATCGTGAAATCGCGGCGCGCGGCGTCCTCCTCCCAGTTGGTCGAGAAGGCGACCGTAGCGTGGCGGCCGTCGGTGGAGACGTCCCGCCGCAAGGTGGTGATTTCGACCGGGCCGCCTTCGGTCAGGGCGGTTACGGTGCCGTGTGCAAGGCCGGTGGGGACGCTGCGGATGCTCGCCGCCGTGAGCCGCGCGATGACCGCATCGGGCTCGAGCGGGGTCGCCATGTCGATATCCTTCACGGGAAGGCCCATCAGGGTGTCGCGTACCGCGCCGCCGACATAGCGGACGAGGCCTTCGCCAGCCGGATCGAGCGCGGCGACGAGCGCAGCCAGATCGGCCCGGACGGTCCATTCCTTGGCAGGAAGCTGCACCTCAGCCATGCCAGCGCATCCGCGTTGTCAGATTGGCAATGATCCCGGCGGTGACACCCCAGATGCGGTGCTCGCCCCACAGAATTTCATAGTAGCTGCCGGCCCGGCCGTTCCACTCGGCAGCATGGGTGGTCTGCCTGGCGGGATCGAGCACATAGCCCAGCGGCGGCTCGAACCAGCCGGCGACTTCGGCGGGATTGGGCTGCAGCGGCAGATCGGGCGGAATCATCGCGAGCACGGGCGTGATGTCATAGCCGGTGCCCGTGCGGTACTGGTCGCTCGCGCCGATCACGTGGACTTTGGCCGGATCGATGCCGAGCTCCTCGTGCGCTTCGCGTAGCGCGGCTTCGATGGGGGTTTCGCCCGCATCGAGTTTGCCGCCCGGGAATGCAGCCTGCCCGGGATGCGCGCGCATGTGCGAGGGGCGGTGGATCATCAGCACGCCGGGGCCTTCGGGGTGATCTGGTCGGTCGGTGACGGCGATCAGCACGGCGGCGGCGCGCAGCGGCGTATCGGGCAGGGGGCGCCAGTCTTCGTAGGCGGGGCTGGCCGGCTGCGCATGGCCCTCCTCGAACAACGCGGTGAGGCGGGCGAGCAGGCTCATGCCGGGAGCAGGCTGAAATGCGCGCCCAGGCTTTCGACCGCCAGCGCTTCGGGCTCGGACAGGGTGAGGGCGTAGTCGATCAGCTGGCCATAAGTGCTGCGGTTGAGCCGTGCCTCGGTGCCGTGGCGTACTGCAAGGTAGTAGGCCGGCGTGTCCGCGCTGCCGGCGGCGCGCAGGGGGTGATCGGGGCCTGCGAGGACGAGATCGTCGGTATTGAGGCGGAAGGCGATGACCGGGCGGCCGTCCGCGTCCTTGCGAACGTCCATGTCGGTCGCGAGGAAAGCCGCGTCGTCCACTTCGATCGCAAGCTTTTCGACCGGGGTGACGAGCCAGTGCTGACCGGCCTCGTCACGTGTCAGCAGCCCGGAAAAGGCGCGGACCATGGCGGGGCGGTTGATCCGTCCGCCTTCGTGGAACCAGGTGCCGTCCGCCATGATCTGCATATGGCTCTCGCCGGTGTGCGTGGGCGTCCATGTGTCCAGGGCAGGTAGGCGGCGCGCCTCCACCGCCTCGGCCAGTTCGGTGAGCGAGAGCGCGGCAAGGTTCGGGGGCGGTTCGTAGGGCACCGGACGGCGATGCCAGATCAGGTCAGCTGCGCCAAGGGCCGAGCATGCCCTCTTGGGGCAGGACGGCCGTATGGGCCGTGCGGCAGAGCAGGCGCGCCGGTTCCCACGGGCCGGGCAGCTTCCACCCGGCGGTGTGGGCGGCGGTAAAGCCGAAAAAGCGACCGTAGTACTCCGCATCGCCGATCATGACTTGCGGCAGCGGCGCGCGCGGATCGATCGCGGTGAGCGCGGCGGTGACCAGGGCCTTGCCGAAGCCCGCGCCTTGCAGATCGGGCAGTACCGCGACCGGGCCGACCATGATCATCGGATGCCTGCGGCCTGATGGATCGGTGAGCGCAACCGGCCAGCACTGGATCGTGCCTGCGAGCATGTCGTCCGCATCGAGCGCGGCGAAAGAGAGCGCAGGTAGCCAGTCGGTCCCCTCGCGCACCTTGTAGGCCGTTCGCGCAAACCGATCGGGCCCGAACGCGGCATCAAGCACCCGCTCGACGAGGGCGGGATCGATATCGGCAAGCGGGATGAGATTGGCCAAGGCGGGACGGGCTTTCAGGGGGTGGCAAAGCGAAGACGTGCGCCGATAGCGGGCCGGGGGGCGGGGGGCAAGCATGGCGGCTATCTTGCAAAAACTGCAAGCGCATCTCACACCTTCTCACTAGGCCCGGCGATGCAACAGGCCTAGGCGAACCTCGGGCCTCCCAATTGGGGAATCGGCTCCGCACCAGATCAGGAGAAGCCGGTGTTCACGGGTTTCGATGCTCTCACGCTTGCGCGCATGCAGTTCGCGTTCACGATCAGCTTCCATTTCATCTTCCCGTCGTTCTCGATCGGGCTGGCGAGCTATCTCGCGGTGCTGGAGGGGCTGTGGCTGCGAACGGGCAAACCGGTCTATCTCGACCTGTTCCGCTACTGGCTGAAAATCTTCGCGGTGGCCTTTGCGATGGGCGTCGTCTCGGGCCTCGTCATGTCCTACCAGTTCGGCACCAATTGGTCGGTGTTTTCGGACAAGGCGGGCGGCGTGATCGGGCCGCTGATGGCGTATGAAGTGCTTACCGCGTTCTTCCTTGAGGCCGGCTTCCTCGGTGTGATGCTGTTCGGCATGGAGAAGGTGGGGCGCTCCCTTCACTTTGCCGCGACCTTGATGGTGGCGATCGGCACCTCGATTTCCGCGTTCTGGATCATCTCGGTCAATTCGTGGATGCAGACACCGGTGGGCTACGAGATGAGCCCGGATGGCCGCTTCCTGCCGGGACCGAGCTGGCTGGCGATCATCTTCAACCCAAGCTTCCCCTACCGCTTCGTCCATACCGTGATCGCGGCCTACCTCACGACTGCGCTGGTCGTCGGCGCGGTGGGCGCGTGGCATTTGCTGCGCGACCGCGAGAACGGGCATGCGCGCGTGATGTTTTCCATGGCGATGTGGATGGCGGCGGTGGTTGCGCCGCTGCAGATCATCGCCGGGGACGAGCACGGGCTCAACACCTTGGCGCACCAGCCCGCCAAGGTCATGGCGATGGAGGGGCACTTCCAGAGCCACGCCCACGGCGCGCCGCTCTACCTGTTCGGCATTCCCGACGACAAGGCGCAGACGTTGCGTTATGCGATCGGCATTCCCGGCCTGTCGAGCCTTGTGCTCAAGCACGATATCGATGCGCCGCTGGCCGGGCTGGATACCATCGCGCCGGACAAGCGCCCGCCGGTGGCCATCGTGTTCTGGTCGTTCCGGATCATGGTGGGGCTGGGCTTTGCCATGCTGGGGCTGGGCGCGTGGAGCCTGATCGCCCGGGCGCGGAAAGGGCTTTATTCCTCCCCGTGGCTGCACCGTGCGGCGGTGCTGATGGGGCCTTCAGGCTTTATCGCGGTGATCGCGGGGTGGACGACGACCGAAGTCGGCCGTCAGCCCTATACGGTCTACGGACTGCTCACGACCGCGCAGTCCGCTTCGCCCATCGCCGCAGCGGCTGTCGGAGCCTCGCTCATTGCATTCATCGTCATCTACTTCGCGCTCTTTGGGGCCGGGACGTTCTACATCCTTCGCCTAATGAACAAGCCGCCGCACCCACATGAACCGGGCCTCGATCCGGACGAGCCGATCCGCGCCGGGGGCATCATGCCTGCTCCCGCGATGGATGCCGCCGGCGCACTG
>JBJXEK010000015.1:0-3121 GCA_046155055.1 Novosphingobium sp.
CTCTCTGCCCGAGCGAGCATTCACGCTTGGGCAAGCGGGGCGAGGTTGACGTTTACGTAAGCGCGAATTATGCGCGCCTCAATTGGACTGAGAAAGGCCTGAACCGATGAAAGCCCTAGTCTGCGTAAAGCGGGTGATCGATTACAACGTGAAGCCGCGGGTGAAAGCGGATGGCACGGGTGTCGACCTTGCCAACGTGAAAATGAGCATGAACCCGTTCGACGAGATCGCGGTCGAGGAAGCCATCCGCCTGAAGGAAAAGGGTGTGGTGACCGAGATTGTGGCGGTTTCGGTCGGCCCGCAGAAGGCGCAGGAAACGCTGCGCACCGCGCTCGCGATGGGTGCGGACCGCGCGATCCTCGTGCTCTGCGAAACCGAGGTCGAGCCGCTGGCCGTCGCCAAGATCGTGAAGGCGATCGCGGATGAGGAACAGCCCGGCCTTATCATTACCGGCAAGCAGGCGATCGACGATGACGCCAACCAGGTTGGCCAGATGATTGCCGCGCTGCTCGGCCGCCCGCAGGGCACCTTTGCCAACGAAATCGCGGTCGAGGGTGACAGCGTGGTGGTGAAGCGCGAGATCGATGGCGGTCTGGAAACGGTCAAGCTGGCGCTGCCCGCGATCGTGACCGCGGACTTGCGGCTCAACGAGCCACGCTATGCCTCGCTGCCCAACATCATGAAGGCGAAGAACAAGCCGCTCGCGAACAAGACGCCTGCCGATTACGGCGTCGACATCGCGCCGCGCCTCAAGACGCTCAAGGTCACCGAACCGCCGGTGCGCAGCGCAGGCATCAAGGTGCCCGATGTCGATGCGCTGGTTGCCAAGCTCAAGGAAATGGGCGTCGCCTAAGGGCGAAGCCCGTTCTTCAAAAAGGATATAGGACTATGTCCAAGACACTCGTTTGGGTCGAACACGACAATGCCTCGGTCAAGGACGCGACGCTGGCCGTCGTCACCGCCGCACTCCAGATCGGCGAAGTGACCGCACTGGTAGCCGGTTCGGGCTGCGATGCGGCTGCTGCGTCCGCTGCGCAGATTGCCGGCGTCAGCAAGGTGCTCAAGGCCGATGATGCCGCCTATGCGCATGCGCTCGCTGAAAACGTCGCGCCGCTCGTGGCGGGGCTGATGGCGGACTACGACGTGTTCGTGGTGCCTGCCACCACCACCGGCAAGAACATCGCCCCGCGCGTCGCCGCGCTGCTCGATGTGATGCAGGTCTCGGACATTCTTTCGGTCGAAGGCCCCAAGACCTTTACCCGTCCGATCTACGCCGGCAACGCCATCGCCACGGTCGAATCGAGCGATGCCAAGCTGGTCGTGACCGTGCGCGGCACCGCATTTGCCAAGGCGGATAGCGTCGGCGGTTCGGCTGCGGTGGAAGCCGTTGGCGTGCATGCCGATTCGGGCCTCTCCAGCTTCATCGGCTCGGAAATCGCCAAGAGCGAGCGCCCGGAACTGACTTCGGCCAAGATCATCGTCTCGGGCGGCCGCGCGCTGAAGGATGCGGCCACGTTCCAAGATGTGATCATCCCGCTCGCCGACAAGCTCGGCGCTGGCGTCGGCGCATCGCGCGCGGCAGTGGACGCAGGTTATGTGCCCAACGACTACCAGGTCGGCCAGACCGGCAAGATCGTCGCGCCGCAAGTCTACATCGCGGTCGGCATCTCGGGCGCGATCCAGCACCTTGCGGGCATGAAGGACAGCAAAACCATCATCGCCATCAACAAGGACGAAGACGCCCCGATCTTTCAGGTCGCGGATATCGGACTGGTAGGCGATCTGTTCACGCTGGTGCCGGAGCTGACCGGCAAGCTTTGAGCTTCGGCTCAGGCCTGAAACACGGAAAAGGCTCCACCATGTTGGAGCCTTTTCTGTTTGGATGTTTTGCTGCTCGTCGATATATTTCGGGCATGGCGCTTATCCGGCAATACTGCGCATCACTGCTCATAGCGCTGGCGCTGCTGCCGCAAGCCGCACAGGCGGCGCAACCAGTGCTTGAGCCGCTCGATAAATGGGTGCTCAACTATGCCGACGATTCCTGCCGCCTTGCGCGAACCTTCGGCAAGAACGAGGACAAAGTCTTGCTGGTGCTGGACCAGTTCATGCCCGCTGGCCTGCTGGACCTCTCCCTGATCGGCAAACGATTTGGCCGGTTCGCGGAAAACCGAGTTTCTCTATCCAGCACATTCGGCCCCGACCTGCCCGCAGGCGAATTCCAGGATGCGCTCACCGGGACCGTGGGTCCGGACAAGACGGCGATCCTGATGATTGGTGGGCGCTATCTGCTCAATCGGGTTCAGGTCAAGGGCGCTTCGGACGAGCTCTTTTCAACCACAAAAGAACAGGAAGATGCCGTCACCGAATTGCGAATTGCCGCGAGTTCGATGCTGATCACGCTGCACACCGGTTCGATGGGGCCACCGCTGGCCGCGATGCGCACCTGCATCTCCGATCTTGTCAAAACCTGGGGGCTCGATCCGGCGCAGCAGGAAGCTCTTGGCAGGCGCCCGGTGCCGACAACCAAACCAAATACCTGGCTGACGTCTCCCGATTATCCCAAGGAGCCCCTTGCAAAGGGTGCCAGTGCCATCGTTCGGTTCCGGATTATGGTGGGCGCGGACGGGCTCCCCACCAAATGTGTGATCCAGCAGGCGACGCTCTCGCCCGAGTTCACCAAACTGACGTGCGACCTCCTGATGCGGCGCGCGCGGTTTTCTCCCGCACTCGATCGCGCGGGCAAGCCTGTCGCGAGCTTCTACACCAACTCGGTGCGCTGGCTCGCGCCTTAGCAGTCACACCATCAGCGCCAAACATTGGCTGAAATCGTCGACCACGTAGTCTGCGAAGCCCGCGCACTCTTTGAAGCCATACTTGTGATATAGCGCCACGGCCGGTGCAAAGGCTTCGGTGCGGCCGGTTTCTAGGCTGACGCGCGTGTAGCCGCGGGCGCGGGCTACGGCGAGCAAGTGCACTAGCATCGCCTCGCCCACGCCCTTGCCGCGCCATTCCGGTGCGGCGCGCATCGATTTGAGTTCGCCGTGGGCGGCATCGAGGTGCTTTATCGCGCCAATCGCAGCGAGCGCACCGTTCACGCGCAACGTGTAGAACGTAACGCCGG
>JBJXEK010000016.1:0-16975 GCA_046155055.1 Novosphingobium sp.
GAGCGGGGTAGCGCTGGGGTGCGCAGGATTCCCGCCTTCGCGGGAATGACGAGCGGTTTGCCGAGACCCCGCCTTGCCTAAACCTTCCGCCCCGCTAGTCTCGCGGCCAAACCAACGGGAGCCACACATCTTGGGCAAGCGCCTGACCCTGTACATCGTGATCGCCATGATCGCCGGCATGCTGACCGGCTATGCACTCAACATGTCCTATCCAGCGGACAGCAAGACGCTGGCCCAGATCGCGGACACGCTCAAGCTGCTGCCCGAAGTGTTTCTGCACCTGATCAAGATGATTATCGCGCCGCTGATTCTGGCGACATTGGTGACGGGCATCGCCAGCATGGGTGACAGCGCCGCGCTGGGCCGCATTGGCGGGCGGGCGCTCGCGTGGTTCATCACCGCGAGCCTCATTTCGATCAGCCTGGGTCTGGTGCTGGTGAACCTGTTCCAGCCGGGTGTGGGCCTGCATTTCACCGCTGCCGCGCCGGTGGGCGATCTGGCGACGGCGGACTTCACGCTGCGCCATTTCGTGCTCGAGGTGTTCCCGACCAGCGCGCTCGATGCGATGGCGAAGAACAACGTGCTACAGATCCTGGTGTTTTCGCTGTTTGCCGGAGTCGGGCTTTCGGCGATGGGTGAGGCGGGCGCGCCGCTGGTGCGCGGGGCCGAGGCACTCGCCACGCTGATGCTCACGATCACTGATTATGTAATGCGCTTTGCCCCTTTCGCGGTGTTCGGCGCGCTGTCCTCGGTCATCGCGACGCGCGGAGTCGGGATCATCGTGACGTACGGCGTTTTCGTCGGCGAGTTCTACTTCGCGCTGCTGCTGCTCTGGGTCATCCTGCTGACCCTTGGCGCAATTTTCCTGGGCAGCAAGCGGGTGCTGCTGCTTGCGCGCTATATCCGCGAGCCGCTGCTGCTGGCGTTCTCGACCGCCAGTTCGGAAAGCGCCCTGCCCAAGCTGTTCGAGCAGCTCGACCGATTCGGCGTGCCGCGCCGAATCTCTGGCTTCGTGCTGCCGCTGGGCTACAGCTTCAATCTTGATGGCTCGATGATCTACACCAGCTTCGCGACACTGTTCATCGCGCAGGCCTACAACATCCCGCTCTCGGCCGGCCAGCAGATCGCCATGCTGCTTACGCTGATGATCACGTCCAAGGGCATTGCCGGGGTGCCGCGCGCCAGCCTGGTGGTGATCGCCGCGACGCTCACCCAGTTCGGCCTGCCGGTGGAAGGTGTGGCGTTGCTGCTTGGCGTCGACACGTTCCTCGATATGGGCCGCACCGCGACGAATGTCGTGGGCAATGCAGTGGCGACTACCGTGATCACCAAGTGGGAAGGCATGCTGCAATTGCCGCTCGATCCCGACGCGCCCGAGGCGCTGCCTCCGCACGATACGCCCGAGCATGGCCGCAAGGGACTGCATCTCGATCCGGAGGCCTGAGGGCGGGGCGGTTTGGTCCGCCCGCCCCCGCATGACAGTTACTTCGCCAAAGTCACTGGCTGGAACTGACCCAGCCCGCACGAGCTGCGCGGGCCGCCTGCTGCGCCGTTGGCAAACACGGTGATGATATCGACGTTGCACAGCTGTGAGAGCGAGGTCTGGTAGGAAAACGCGCGTTCGAAGCCGAGCTGGTTGCAGCGATTGGGCAGTGTGTTGCGATACCACTTCGTGCCGCTGATGCGGAAATCGATAGTCCAGTCATCGCGCACCCGGCTTTCCCGAATCTGTGCGAGCGGAATGCAACCGACCGCCGGCCCGGTGGGTGTGGCGGCGGGCACATTGGCGGCATGGCCGTCGTTCCCCACTGCGGGACGCGGCCCGCAGGCACCCAGCAGGAAAACGGCAGAAGCGACGGCGGCGAACTGGAAAGACCTCATTGCATCTTCTCCTTTGCTGTCCGCGCCCCGGTTGCTCGCTTCTGAGTCGCAAGCCTCTGAGTCGCGGGTTTCGCCCCCTGCTCTGGAATCTTGGCCTTAAAGCCGCAAAGGTCAACCACCGGGCAGCGCCAGCATTCGGGCGTGCGCGCCTTGCACACATAGCGCCCGTGCAGGATCATCCAGTGGTGCGAGCCAACACGGAACGGCTGCGGCACACGCTTTTCCAGCTGCATTTCCACCGCAAGCGGGGTCTTGCCCTTGGCCAGCCCGGTGCGGTTGCCGACGCGGAAGATATGCGTGTCGACCGCGAAGGTCTCGGCCCCGAAGGCGCAGTTGAGCACCACATTCGCGGTCTTTCGCCCGACACCGGGCAGCGCGGTGAGCAAATCACGGTCGGCGGGCACTTCGCCGCCATGCTCGCGCACCAGGATTGCGGCCATCGCCATCACGTTTTTGGCCTTGCTGTTGAACAGGCCGATTGTCTTGATATGTGCCTTGAGGCCTTCTTCACCAAGGTCCAGCATGTCCTGCGGGGTCTTGACCTTGGCAAACAGCGCGCGGGTTGCCTTGTTCACGCCGACATCGGTCGCCTGCGCGGAGAGCGTGACCGCGACCAGCAGCTGATAGACATTGCCGAATTCCAGCTCGGTCTCAGGTGAGGGATTGGCCTCGGCCAGTCGGCGGAAAAACTCGAAGATCGCGTCTTTCTTCAAAGCCCAAGCACCTCGCCCATCGAATAGCGCCCCGGTTCCTTGCCGATCAGCCAGGCGGCTGCGCGCACCGCACCGCGCGCGAAGATCGCGCGGTTTTCGGCAATGTGCGTGAACGACAGCCGCTCGTTGTCGGCAAGAAAATGGACGGTGTGGTCGCCCGCCACGCTGCCACCGCGCAGGCTTGCAAAGCCGATTGTGCCCGTCTCACGGGCGCCGGTCACACCGTCGCGCCCCCGCACCGAGGCTTCCGCCAGATCCACCTCGCGTCCGGCTGCCGCCGCCTCACCCAGCAGCAACGCGGTGCCCGAAGGGGCATCGACCTTCATGCGGTGGTGGGTCTCGGTGATTTCGATATCCCAGTCATCGCCCAGCCGCGCGGCCGCCTCGCGAACCAGATGCGCCAGCAGTGTCACGCCGAGCGAAGTGTTGCCGGTTTGGAGGACCGGAATGCTCACCGCCGCCGCATCGACCAGCCAGTGATGCCGTTCGGCCAGCCCGGTGGTGCCCACCACAATCGGCGTTCCGGCATGGATTGCCGCATCGAGATTGAATTCCAGCGCTGCCGGAGCTGAAAAATCGACCAGCACATCGCTGACCTTGGCGAGCGCCATCACGTCGCCGCCTTGGTCAATCCCGCCCGAAAGCGCATGGCCCGCTGTCGCAATCGCCTCGATTAGCGCCTGCCCCATGCGCCCTGCGCTGCCGATAATGCCTATGCGTGCCCCGATGTTGACCATTGCTACCCTCGCTTGTGCTGTGCTTCATGGCCGCGATGCAGTCCATTCGCAACATCGTCATCCTGACCGGGGCCGGGGTCTCAGCCGAGAGCGGGATCGATACCTTCCGTTCGGAAGGAGGCCTTTGGGAGCAGCACCGCGTCGAGGACGTGGCGACGCCCGAAGGCTTCGCCCGCGATCCCGAGCTGGTACTGCGCTTCTACGACATGCGGCGCGCAGCGATCCAGACCAAGCAGCCCAACCCGGCGCACAGCGCGCTGGGCCGGCTGGAGCGCGAATGGCCCAAGAAAGTGCCCGGCGGCACGGTCACGCTCGTCACGCAGAATGTCGATGATCTGCATGAGCGCGGCGGGTCGCTTGCGGTAATCCACATGCACGGCGACCATCTGACAGTATGGTGCACCGCTTGCGACGCGCGCCACCGCTGGCTTGACCCGTTGATCCACCGCCCGCCTTGCCCGGCGTGCGCCGAACCCGCGCTGCGCCCCGATGTCGTGTGGTTCGGTGAAGTGCCTTACCGTATGGACGACATCTTCGCCGCGCTGCGCGAGGCGGACGTCTTCGTCTCGATCGGGACCTCCGGCGCAGTCTATCCCGCCGCCGGCTTCGTTCGCAACGCGCGCGATCTGGGCGCTGCGACGCTGGAGCTCAATCTCGAACGCTCGCAAGGCTCGATGTGGTTTCATGAAACTCGGCTGGGGCCAGCGAGCGAGATCGTACCGGCTTGGGTGGACGAATTGCTAGGCAGCTGACCCGCAGGCGCGGCATTCCGCGTCCTTGGCAATACGCATCGTGCGCAGCGCGGGCTTCATCCCGTCGAGCACATGGACCTGTCCCCACTGCGGATCGCCCAAGGTTGAAACCCCCTCCAGCAGCACGCGCAGCGCTGCCATGGCCCCGAACGCGCCGACCATCCCGACCATCGCGCCCAGCACCCCGGTATCGGCGCAGCTGTCGCAATCCTCCGCATCGAACGCATCACCGACGAAACAGCGGTAGCAGGCATGGCCCGCGCGGTGCCCGGCAAAGTTCGCGACCTGCCCCTGGAACCGCCCCAGCGCCGCGCTGGTCAGCGATACGCCAGAACGGACGCAGGCATCCGAAACCGCGAGCCTTGTGGCGAAATTGTCGCTGCCATCAAGCACCACGTCCGCGCCTGCCATCAAATCGGCCGCATTGTCCTTCGTAAGCCGGGTGATGTGCGCCGTGCCAATAAGTGCAGGATCAAACCTCGCCAGCCATGCGGACGCCGCCTCGGCCTTGGGCCTGCCGATGTCACCAGTCCGGAAAATCGTTTGGCGCTGAAGGTTCGAAGCATCGACCACATCGTCGTCGATCAGTGTCAGCCGCCCAATTCCTGCGCCCGCAAGATACTGCAACGCCGGGCTGCCGATCCCGCCAAGCCCGACCAGCACGACATGGCTTTGCACCAGCCGCGCCTGCCCGGCGCCGCCCACTTCCGGAAGGACGATGTGGCGGGCGAAGCGGTCAAGGCGGTCGGGTGTCATCAAGCTCAGTCAGGAAGGAAAAGAGAAGATGCGAGGGCCATCGCATCTTCCTTCTTCTTCAATCCTCCAGCTGCCGCAGCAAGGTCCGCACGTCGCCGTCCATGTCGGCATCGCGCGTGCGCAGTTCCTCGATCAGGCGCACTGCGTGGATCACGGTGGAGTGATCGCGCCCGCCGAACTTGCGCCCGATCTCCGGGTACGAACGCGGGGTCAGCACCTTGGCGAGGTACATCGCGACCTGCCGCGGGCGCACGACCGCGCGAGCCCGGCGTTTGCTGGCCATTTCGGTGCGATCGACGCGGTAGAACTGGCAGACCATGCGCTGGATCTCGTCGATCGTGATCCGGCGGCGGTTGGCCGAGAGGATATCGGTGAGCTGTTCCTCGGCAAGCTGGAGCGAGACCGGCTGGCCGGTGAGCTGCGCATAGGCGATCAGCTTGTTGAGGCCGCCGACCAGTTCGCGGACATTGCGGCTGATCGTGCGGGCGAGGAACTCGATCACGTCTGCAGGCACTTGCGTGCTGGAAAAGCGGGCAAGGCGGTGTTCGAGGATCTTGCGGCGCAGATCGATGTCGGCGGGCAGGATATCGGCGACAAGGCCCATCGACAGGCGCGAAAGCAGACGCTGCTCCACCCCGTCGAGCGCCTGCGGCGCGCGATCAGCCGCGACGACAAGGCGTTTGCCTGCGCTCATCAGCGCATCGATCGTGTGGAGGAATTCCTCCTGCGTCGAGGACTTGCCGATGATGAACTGGATATCGTCCACCAGCAGCAGATCGAAGCCGCGCAGGCGCGCTTTGAACTCGAGCATCTCGTTCGAGCGCATTGCCTGGACGAATTCGATCATGAAGCGCTCGGCCGAGCAATAGAAGATGCGCGCGCCCGGACGGGCGGCGGCATAGGCGTGGCCGATGGCGTGCAGCAGGTGGGTCTTGCCCTGGCCGGTCGAGCCCTTGAGGTAGAGCGGCGAAAATTGCGGCTGTTCGAGCGCGGCCATGCGCTGCGCGGCATTGACCGCGAGCACGTTGGCCGAGCCCGAAACAAATTCGACGAAGGTCAGCGAGGGATCGAGCCCGGTAACCGCACCGTCTGCGCTGAGCGGCCCGGATGACGCGCGTTGCACCGGGTTGATCGGGCCAGTGTCATTTGCGGCGACGCCGCCAATGCGCAGCTCTGGCATAGCGCGGCGGCGCGGGTGGACAGTGATGCGGACCTGACGCACTTCGGATCGGGCGATCTTCCACGCAAGCGAAAGCCTGTCGGCAAACCGGTCGGCAACCCAGTTGGCCGAAAACTCGGTCGGCAGAAACAGATCGAGCGTGCCGGTTTCCTTGCAGAAGGTGCCGACCTGGATCGGCTTGATCCACTGGCTGTGCAGCTGCGGCCCGAGGTCCTTCTTCAGGCCCTGGCTGATGTCTGCCCAGTCTGCTGCCAGATCGAGTGCCTCCTGGTCCTCGATCATCGCGCCATCACGTCCCTTTTTGCCCTGAAGCGGTTCGACTGCCTGTCCGGCTGTACCCCGTCCACTGCTGACACTCCCAAACTCGTCCATTTTCACGCGCTGATGCCTTATACCCGATGCCTGTGCCAGCACCCCCTGCCGCAGGCAAGAACCACCCCTCACCGAAACGCAAAGATCTGCGCCCAGCCATGAAACATGCGCTCTGTCATGAAACACACAATGTCGTGACCCCGGAAGGCACCGCTAGAACTGCTGAGGCAGACCAGCGCTGCGACCGGGAGACCTTCTCTATTGGCCTAAGGGAGGGATTCGCAAGCGTTGGATCGCAAAAAAACTGAAATAAAGAATCTTGACTAACCAAACATGGCGGAAATCAATCAGATTACTGATAAATAACGATTTTCTTGATTTCTACTGCGAATCATGCGAAATCCGTGACTTGCGTGAGTCGTTCCCCGTCACACATGCGGTAACCGGACTGAAACAAAAAACGGCCGGCACCATGGGTGCCAGCCGCGTTCCGTATTTGTGCTGAGAGTAACCACCCGGAGGGGTTACATCCGGCGAATCAGAGCGAAGCGACTCGCTTCGACAGGCGCGACATCTTGCGCGCAACCGTGTTCTTGTGGAGCACACCGCGAGCCACGCCGCGGGCAAGTTCTGGCTGCGCAGCCAGCAGGGCTTCCGCCGCCGCGGTCTTGTCACCGCCAGCGATCGCTGTCTCGACCTTCTTGACGAAAGTGCGGATGCGCGAAAGGCGGTTGCCGTTGATCAGTGCGCGGTTCTCGTTGCGACGGATACGTTTACGGGCTTGCGGCGTATTGGCCATGTCTGTCCTGTTTCAAGAGCTCTGGCAGCCCGCTTGGATGGCGCGCTGCAAACGATCTGGTTCACACCCGACAAGCCTGCAAAGCCCGCCGGAAAGCGCGGCCCATACCTGCGGCATGGCGAATCGTCAACCACCACAGCACCCGCGATGGCTGCGACAGGCCTTAGGCCAGGCGGCGAAGGGTCACCCGCAGGCCATCACGCGGCTTCGGGATCGGCCAGGCCTGCCATGCAGGGGCATAACCGGGCGCGGTTTCGACCCTGTAGCGGGTGAGAATGTGATGCGCGAGCACCTTGGTCTGCATCACCGCAAAGTGCAGGCCAAGGCACATGTGCGCCCCGCCGCCATAAGGAATCCAGGCATATTTGTGCCGCGCCGCCACGGCCGCCGGGGTGAAACGAAGGGGATCGAATCGCTCCGGTTCCGGCCACAGTACCGAATCGGCGTGGACCGCCGCAGCGCTCACATCGACATCGGTTCCGGCGGGAATGCGGTAGCCGCCGAACGTGAAATCCTTGAGCGCCCGGCGCGGCGTGGAAGGGACCGGCGGCATTAGCCGCAGCGCTTCCTTGAACGCCATGTCAGTGCTCTCCATCTGCCCGAGCGCATCATAGGGTAATACCCGGCCATCCCCGCCGGCCGCCGCGCGCGCTTCTGCGCGCAGCTTTTCCTGCCAATCGGGGTTCGCCGCGAGCTGCCAGATCAACGTGGTGAAGGAGCTGGTGATCGTGTCGTGCGCGGCCATCATCAGGAAGATCATGTGATCGACGACAACATCCTCAGGCAGCAGCTCGCCTTCTGCCTCCCCATCGCGGCGAGCCAGCGCAAACTGGCTGAACATGTCCTGCCCCGGGTTCGCGCGCCGTTCGCGCAGCAGGCGGGTGAAGTAATCGACCATCATCTTTCGGCCCGCGACGCCCTTGCCCATCGCAGTGAACGGTAGCGGGCGGCGAATCGGCGCGATGGCGGCCTGGACCATGTCGACGAAGGCCTTGTTGAGCTGGTCCGCCTCGGGCCCGAAGGGCAGGCCGAGGAAGCTGGTTGCGGCGGTCTCCAGCGTCAGCGCCTTGATTGCAGGGTAGAACTGGCGCTCGCCCTCACCCCAGCCTTCGACCACACGCGCGATATCGGCGTTGAGTGACGCGCAGTAGTGGCGCATCGGTTCGGGCTTGAACGCAGCCGACAGCGCGCGGCGGTCGGCGCGATGCGCGGCGAAGTCCATCAGCATCAGGCCGCGCGGGAACAGCAGGTTGAGCACTGGGCCCCAGCCCTGTTCGGACGAGAACAGCTTGTCCCGGTCGAACAGTACGACCTCGTTGGCATCGGCGCCGATCAGCGTGACCTGCCGCCGTCCGAAGCTGCGCGTGCGGAACACCGGGCCGTGGCGCGCCAGCATGCGTTTGCCGAAGCCGATCGGATCTGCGAGCTGCATGAAAGTTGTGCCCACCAGCGGCCAGCCGTCCTCGCCGGGGATATGATCCAGCTCGTGCTCGTCCTTCAGGCGAGTCCAATGCGGATTGCCGCGCTCGGTCTGCACGTCCTGCGGGCGATGTGGTGCCAGACTGGCCATGGACTAGCTCCTGATTGTGCGATTAACCGAGCGGTTAATGACACGGATGTCAGCAAAGTCAAATCCAGCCGGCAAGCTCTCGCCGCACCAGTGTCTCCAGCAGGTCCATGCCCACCTCGCCTGCGTTGAGGCAGGTCAGCGCGGCAAAGTCCGTCCCGCCGGCCTCGATGAAATCCTCGCGCCCGCGGATGCCCAGCTCCTCGATCGTCTCAAGGCAATCCGAAGAAAACCCGGGTGCGGCGATCGCGATGCGGCGAGTGCCCTTGGCCCCCTCGGCCTTGATCACATCATCGGTCGCTGGCTCGAGCCACTTGGCGCGGCCAAAGCGCGACTGGAAGCTGGTGGAGACACGCAAGTCGGGGTGCGTGGTGGCAAACGCCTCGCGCAACAGGCGCGCGCTCTTGTGGCAATGGCAGTGGTACGGATCGCCGAGCTCCAGCGTGCGCTCCGGCATGCCGTGGAAGCTCAGCAGCAGCAGCTCGGGCGTGAAATCGAGCGCGGCGATCTGCCCGGCCAAATCGCGGTGGAGCGCCATGATCGTGGCGGGATCGTCGTGATAGGACGGCAGCGTGCGCAGCGCGGGCAGGCGCCGCCGGGCCTTGATCCAGTCGGCCACGGCATCAAGCGCGCTCGCTGTCGTCGCACCGGAATATTGCGGATATAGCGGGGCTACGAGAATGCGTTCGCACCCGTCGGCCAGCAGCCGGTCAAGCTCGGCGGCCATGGCCGGCTTCTGGTAGCGCATGGCGTGACGCACTATTGCCGCATCACCCAGCCGTTCTTGCAGGGCGCGGGCCTGCGCCGCGGTGTTGGCGGCGAGCGGCGAGCCTTCGGGCGACCACACCTGGCTGTAGGCATGCGCCGATTTCTTCGGCCGCGTGCGCAGCACAACGAGGCGAAGGATCGGCTGCCACAGGAACTGCGGGATCTCGACGACGCGGCGGTCCGACAAGAACTCACCGAGATAGCGCCGCACCGCACCCTCGTCCGGCGCATCGGGCGTGCCGAGATTGACCAGCAGCACTCCGATCTTGCCGGTAAGGACATTCGGGTGATCGGCAGGTTTGAGCATGGCGCTGGTCAGAGCCCTTCGGAAAGCAGGGGGAGGCGGCGGAAACGCAGCCCTGTGGCAGAAAACAGGGCGTTTGCAATGGCCGGTGCCACTGCAGTGGTGGCAAGCTCGCCGGGATCGAACGGCTGCTCGTTTGAGTCGGCAAAGGCAATATCAACTTTCGGGCAATCGGCCAGCAGCGGCAAGCCAAGTTGCGAGAGCCGCCCTGCCAGCGGGAGGCCTGCCGCATAGGCGGTGCTGCCGCCGATGGCCTGCGCCAGTGCGAAGATCATCCCGCCCTCAACCTGCTGGCGCGCCACATCCATGTTCACGATCCGGCCGATATCCAGATAGGCCGAAAGCTTGTCGACCCGCACCGCGCCCGCGTCCTGCCGCGCGGTTGCCACCACCGCGATAAAGCCGCTGCGCTGGCCTTCGGGCGCGGCCAGATCCATGCGGTGGCAGGCAATGCCCTGCCCGGACGCATCCGCCCCGCCGCCCCACAGGGCGAGCCGCGCCGCGCCCTCCAGGCAGGCTGCGAGCCGAGGCTGCCCGGGGAGCATGCCAATGCGGTACGAAAGCGGCTCCGCCCCGCCGAAATGCGCGCATTCATCGATGAAGCATTCGGTGAGGAACGCGCCGTAGCCGTGGGCATTGCCGCGATAGCGCGCCGTCGGCAGCGGCATGGCCACCGGCACATGCTCCACCGCGCGCTCCGGGATCGCGTACAGCGGCATCGCGCCTTCGCAGGCCAGCAGATCGGGCTGGTTCTGCGCGGCCTGTTGGGCCTCGGCCGCGCTCTGCTCGTCCAGCAGCCGTGCCCCGGCCTCGATCGCAGTGGCGGGCAGCGCCATGCGCGTGCGCCAGCCGAGCAGCAGGCGCTTGTCCGGCCCGATCGCGGCGGAGAGCAGCGCCGAGACCGGTGTGCGCGGATAACCGGCAAGCGACTCCTCCCAGCGCGACCAGGTCAGCTGCACCGGCCGCGCCAGCGCCTTGGCAATCGCCGCCACCTCGCCCGCGATCCGCGCATCGAGCCGTGCGTCGAAGCTGCCCCCCGCGTGCATCGGATAGACCACGACCGAACGCCGCGGCACGCCCGCCGCCCGCGCCGCCACCCGCCGCGCCAGTTCGGGCGCCTGCGTGGCGATCCACAGTTCCAGCTTGCCCTCGCCCAGCCGCGCGGTGGCGGTCGCGGTTTCCAGCGGCGCATGGAGCGCAGGCTCGATATCGTAGCGCGAGGTCAGGCTCGGTTTGGCGAGCAGCGCATCGGGATCGCCATCGGCCATCACCCGGTAGGCCTTGCCCTTGCGCAGCGCGGTATCGATGCGGCTCTCAAGCGCAGAGGTGTCCGCAATCCGGCCAACTGCTCGGAAGCGCGGCTCCATCGCCAGCACCGCCTTGTGGGCGGCGTGCCATGTGTTCGCAGCAGCAGCCAGCCAGCGCTTGCTGTGCACCACGCCGGCCACACCGCGGATGCGGCCTGCCGCCTTGCGGTCAAAGCTGGAAAGCTCGGTATCGCCTTGCGGACCATGCACGATGGCGGCGTGGACCATGCCGGGCAGGCGCACATCGCCCGCGAAAACAAAACTGCCATCGGCCTTGGCAGGCAGATCGAGCCTAGGGAAGTGCGGACGCGCGCCCTCGGGGAACGCCCCCGGCCGCTCCTTCGCCGGCTGTGCGCGCAAGGCCGGCGGATCGGGTGGATCATAGCGCAGCGCGTCTTCGATCAGCGCCGCAAAGGCCAGTTTCTGATAGCCGGGCCGCTGCTCGCCGCTGACCACGAAATGCCCTGCCGTGTCGCAGGTCTCCCAGCCCACACCCCAGCGCGCCGCTGCCGCCTTGGTGAGCATTGCGCGCAGCCCCGCAGCTGCGGCGCGCACCGGGCCTTCGAAGGCGGCAAGGGCCGTGCCCTCGGCGGTGATCATCAGCGGCTCACGCTCGGCGTGGAGCTTCGCAAGCCAGTCATTCGGCGAATCGGCTAAAGCGGGCAGGAAGCGCGGCTGCCACAGGGGTGCCCAGCGCGCTGCAAGCACGGGATCGCCATAGACCGGGCTGATCGGCGCAGGCTCCACCCCCACGCGCTTCCAGTCCGCGCCGAGCTCGACCGCGACAATCTGCGCGAGCAGCGTGGTGATCCCCTGGCCCATCTCGCAGACCGGCACCGCGACGCTCACCGCGCCATCGGCGGCGAGGCGGAGAAAGCTGTCGAAGACATGCTCGCCCTCGCCCGCAACCAGAGCGCTGGCATAGCGGCGCGGTACGAGCGTGAAGGCGACCAGCAGCGCCCCGGCACCGCCCGCGCCGATCAGCAAGCCGCGCCGCGTCACCTTCATCCTTGAGGGCTATCCAGCCAAGCGAGCACCTTGCGCGCGATCGCCGCGAAAACCTCGGCCCCGGCGCCTTCGCCCGCCGCGGGGGGCAGGCCGGCATCGCTGCCCGTGCGGATTGCCAGATCGAGCGGCACCCGGCCGAGGAACGGCAGCTTCATCGACATGGCCGCAGCTTCCGCCCCGCCCGCCCCGAAGGGATCGCTCGTCTCGCCGCAATGCGGGCAGATGTAGCCTGCCATGTTTTCGACCATGCCGATGATCGGCACCTGACCCTGCTCGAACAACCCGATCGCACGGGTCGCGTCCATCAGCGCGAGGTCCTGCGGGGTCGAGACGATCACCGCGCCCACCGGTTTGTGCTTGCTCAGCATAGACAGCTGCACGTCGCCGGTGCCTGGCGGCAGGTCAACGATCAGAATTTCGGTCTCCCCCCAATGCGCGTCGATCAGCTGCTCGAGCGCTTTGCCCGCCATCGGTCCGCGCCAGGCAATCGCCTGACCCGGCTGCACCAGATGGCCCATCGAGAGCATTGGCACGCCGAAGGGGCTGGGCACCGGGTACATCTTCTGCCCCTCGGCCTCGGGCTTGCGGCCCTCGGTTGCGAGCAAACGCGGCTGCGAGGGGCCGTAGATATCGGCGTCGACCAGCCCGACCTTGCGCCCCAGCCGCACCATCGCGACCGCGAGATTGGCCGAAAGCGTCGATTTGCCGACCCCGCCTTTGCCCGAACCGACCGCGACGATCCGCCGCGTGATGCGCTCAGCGGTCATGCCTACACGCACTTCGGCCGCGCCTGCCTGCCGCGCCGCCTCGCGCACTCTGGCCTCCAGCGCCTCGCGCCCGGGCTTGTCCAGCCCGCTCACGTCGAGGACGATCGAAGCGGTCTCGCCGTCCGCCCGCGCCGTCTGCAACCGCGCCCCGGCAGCCATGCGCAACGCGTTTTCGAGTGCCGTTTGATCGAAGCTCAATCCAATAGTCCCGCTGCAAAAGGGCGATTGCCCCAACGGGCTTTCCCCTAGCAGATGAATTTTGGCAGCGAGACACTGTTTTTAACGCAGCAGCATACCTATAGTCCCTTCCATGATAAGTTTTGGCGGACGAATGTCGCGGATCGGCTTGGCTATGGCCGGCAAGAAAAGCCCCTGGGGCGGAAACGCCGGCGGGGAATCGGACAGCGGGGATGATCCTGCGGGCGATCCATCAGGCGATTCCGCAGAGGACGGCGCCAGTGGAATCGGGGCGGGCGGTGAAAGCACGCCGCCGCGCGGCCGCAGCGAAACGCCGGGTGGTCCGGGTGGCAGCAACGGCCCGCGCAACCCCTGGTTGCCGCCCGCATCGGGCGAGCCGCGCCGCGCACCTAGCCTTGAAGACCTGTTTCGTCGGCGCAGCGGCGGTGGCGGGGGTGGCCCTTCATTCCGCATGCCCCAGCGCCCCGGCGGCGGATCATGGGTGCCGGTCGGCATCGGGATCGTCGTCCTGCTCTGGCTCGGCACTTCAATGGTCCACCGCATCGCGCCTCAGGAGAAGGGCGTGGTCACCACCTTCGGCGCTTATAGCCACACGATTTCGTCAGGTGTGTCGTTCACGCTGCCCTGGCCGATTCAGGAAGTGACCGTAAAGGACGTGACCTCGATCCGCCGCGATTCGATTCCCGAAGGCGACGGCGAGAAGCTGATGCTCACGGGCGACCAGAACCTCGTTGATCTGACCTATCTCGTCCGTTGGAACATCAAGGATATCAAACTCTACATGTTCCAGCTGGCCGAACCGGACCAGACCGTGCGCGAAGTGGCCGAGGCCGCGATGCGTCAGTCGATCGCGGAGGTGTCGCTTAACGATGCCATGGGCTCGGGCCGGGCGACAATCGAGCAGAGCGTACGCGAGCGGATGCAGCGCGTGCTCGATGCCTATCGCTCTGGCGTGAAGATCCAGGGCGTGGAGATCAAGAAGACCGACCCGCCGGCCAAGGTGGTCGATGCGTTCAAGGAAGTGCTTGCCGCGCAGCAGGACGCGCAGAGCGAGGTCAATCGCGCAGAGGCCTGGGCCCAGCAGCTGACCCAGCGCGCGCAGGGCGAGGCGACCGCGTTCGACAAGGTTTACGGCCAGTACAAGCTCGCCCCCGAAGTCACCCGGCGCCGCATGTACTATGAAACCATGGAACGCGTGCTGAGCCAGACCGACAAGGTCATCCTCGAATCCACCGGGGTCATGCCCTATCTCCCGCTGCCCGGGGTCAAGCAGACCCCGCCCCCGGCCGACAAGGAGGGCCGCTGAGATGGAAGAGTTCTGGATCAAGCTCTGGCACGAGCAGAAAGCGGCGCTCGTAGCCGTGGCCGTGGCGCTCGTTGTGCTGTCGAGCTGCCTGATCGTGGTGGACGAGACCGAGCAGGCGGTAATCGTGCGGCTGGGCGAACCCAACCGCGTGGTCAACCGCTTCCGCCCCAACGCCGATTTCGGCCAGACGGGCGCGGGGATCGTCTTCCGTGTTCCGTTCCTGGAACAGGTCGTGCGGATCGACAAGCGCGTGCTCGATGTCGCGATGGAGCGTCAGCAGGTGACTTCGGCCGACCAGCGCCGGCTCGAGGTCGACGCTTACGCGCGGTTCCGCGTGATCGATCCAGTCAAGATGTATGAAACCGCCGGGACGGTGGACCGGGTTGCCGAACAGCTTCAGCCAATCCTCAATTCAGTGCTGCGACAGGAACTGGGCAAGCGTACTTTCGGATCGCTGCTCACCGCCGATCGCGGGCAGGCGATGATCAATATCCGCAAGGGGCTCGACAAGGAAGCGCGCGAATACGGTGCGCAAGTCATCGACGTGCGGATCAAGCGCGCCGACTTGCCCGATGGCGCGCCGCTTGAATCCGCGTTCACCCGCATGGCGACAGCGCGCCAGCAGGAAGCCGCAACGATCCGCGCCGGGGGCCAGAAGAACGCGCAGATCATCCGCGCGACGGCCGAGGCCAATGCCGCGCAGACTTACGCCAAGAGCTTTGGGCAAGATCCTGATTTTTATGACTTTTATCGCGCGATGCAGAGCTATGACGTGACCTTCGCGCAAAAGGGCAGCAGCACCTCGATCGTGCTCTCGCCAGACAATCAGTATCTTCGCCAGTTCAAGGGCAAGTAGGCCAGACTAAACACGCGCGAGCAGACGGGTCTTGGGCGTGCTATTCAATCCCGGTTAAGGCGCTGGATAGTGAAAGCAGGGCGCGCAGAATCGAAGCAGGGAATCGGGACGGGAAACTGGCGCGTGTAAACCGCGTGCCCCCGCACAATTGAAGAGGAATTGCCACGTGCGATACGCTTACGGAGTGACTACGGCGCTGCTGCTCGCCGGCAGCGCGCTGACCCTGACGACGGGATTCCCGGCAGGGGCCCAAGTGGCGCAGAACGATATGGCGCAGATGCAGAATGTGGTTCCCCGCGGCGGTGCCCCTGCAAGCTTTGCCGATCTGACCCAGCAATTGCAGCCCGCCGTGGTGAACATCTCGACTCGCCAGCGGGTCAAGGTGCAGAACACCAATCCCTTTGCCGGAACACCGTTCAGTGATCTGTTCGGCGGCGGTCAGGGCGGCGGTCAGGGCAGTGCCCCGCAGACGCGTGAGGCGCAGTCGCTCGGCTCGGGCTTCGTCGTCTCGGCGGACGGCTACGTTGTGACCAACAACCACGTGATCACCGCCGAGGGCCAGGGCGAGATCGAATCGATCACCGTGACCATGACCGACGGCACCGACTATCCAGCCAAACTCATCGGCCGCGATGCTGCCTCGGACCTTGCGGTGCTGAAGATCACCGGCACGAAGCCGTTTCCCTTCGTGAAGTTCGGCGACTCGCGCCGCGCGCGGGTGGGTGACTGGATCATCGCCATCGGCAATCCGTTCGGCCTTGGCGGAACGGTGACCAGCGGGATCATCTCCGCCGTCTATCGCAACACCGGTCAAGGCACGGCCTATGACCGCTATCTCCAGACCGATGCCGCAATCAACCGGGGCAACTCGGGCGGCCCGATGTTCGACATGCAGGGCAACGTCATCGGCATCAACAACGCGATCTTCTCGCCCACTGGCGGCAGCGTCGGCATCGGCTTTGCCATCCCGGCGGAAATCGCGGCACCGATTGTCGATAAGCTGCGCAACGGGCAGGTGATCGAGCGCGGCTATCTCGGCGTGCAGATCCAGCAGCTGTCGGATGATCTTGCGGCCAGCCTGGGGCTCGCCAAGAACCGCGGCGAATTCATCCAGTCGGTGGTGGCCGGACAAGGCGCGTCCAAGGCCGGGCTCCAGCCGGGCGATGTGGTGGTGAAGGTCGATAGCAAGGACGTGACGCCCGAGCAGACCCTGTCGTTCATCGTGGCCAACACCGCGCCGGGCAAGCGCATCCCGATCGACCTTATCCGCAACGGCCAGCGCATGACTGTGCAGGCCATTGTCGGCAAGCGTCCCACCGATGAGGAACTCGCTCAGCAGAGCTTCGACCCCGAGGGCCAGCAGGCTGACCCGAACGGCTTCGGCCCGCAAAGCAAGCCGAAGCCCTCCGCCGGTCCGGTCGTGCAACAGGCGCTTGGCATTGCCGCGATCCCGCTCACCGCGCAGATCGCGCGCCAGCTGGGTGCGAGCGAGGACACCAAGGGCGTAGTAATTACGGCAGTCGACGATTCGGCGGATGCTGCGACCAAGGGCCTGCAGCGCGGCGACATCGTGCTGTCGGCCAACTACAAGCCCGTCAGCACCGCAGCCGAACTCGAGGCTGTGGTTCGCCAGGCCAAGAGCGAGAATCGCGAGGCGGTGCTGCTGCGCATCCAGCGCCGCGGCCAGCCGGCGGTCTACCTGCCGATCCGTATTCGCTGAAACCCGCGCCAGCGGACTTGAGAAGGGCCGGCAGACAGCCGTCT
>JBJXEK010000017.1:0-46320 GCA_046155055.1 Novosphingobium sp.
TTACGCGGACCAGCTGATCGATCAGAAACGCCTGCGCCTGCGCACATTCGCCGCCATGCGAGGGCTTTTCCTGAAGTCGACGCGCAATTTCCTGCCGCCCGTTCGCCAAGGCTTCACGCAGCAGCTCGACAATGCCGGGACGCGCCTTTTCGCGCTCTGAAGTGACGCGCTCGGCAATAGCATCTGCGAGCGCGCGGCGATCGATGATGGCGCGCTGGTTCGCGATCCGGGGAGTAATCATACTCCGCGTCCTAGCGCATCACGCCTTGCTCGTCTCTTGCCATAGAACCCCGTAACGCTGCTTGAGCGTGCGTTTGTCCACTTTCTCGGTGCCAAGCCGGGGCAGCGCCTCGTGCTCTTCCCAGAACTTTACCGGGATCTTGAAGGCAGCGATGTGCTCGGCGAGGAACGTGCGCAGTTCTTCTGCTGTGGCCGAACAGCCCTCCTTCGCGAGATAAACGGCAACCGGCACCTCGCCATAAAGCTCGTGCGGCAGGCCGAACACGCTGACCTCGGCGACGCAGGGGTGCGCGTAGATCGCGTCCTCCACCTCGATGCAGGAGATATTCTCCCCGCCGCGAATGATGATGTCCTTCTTCCGGTCGACGATGAAGAGGTAACCTTCGGGATCGACATAGCCGAGATCGCCGGTGCGGAAATAGCCATCGGGCATGATGGCAGCGGCGGTGGCCTCAGGATTGTTCCAATAGCCAAGGAAGTTGGCGACGCTGCGGATCGCCACTTCCCCGACCTGACCCTGCGCCAGCAGCGCTCCCGCGTCATCGAGGATCGCCAGATCGACCAGCGGGCGTGAGGCTGTGCCGGTGCTGCCGGGCTTGGCGAGGTAGTTCTCGTTGAAATTGCCGCAGCCGACTCCGTTGGTTTCGGTTAGTCCGTAGCCGAGGATCGGGAAGGCGTGGGGCAGCGCCTTGCGGATGCGGTCAACATGTTCGACCGGGCGCGGCGCGCCGCCGGCCGCGAAGGTGACGCAGGTCGAGAGGTCGTATTTGTCGTGATCGGGGTGGGTGGCAATCTCGAAGCTCATCAGCGGAACACCCACGAAATAGGTCACACGCTCGCGCTCGATCAGCTGCATCGCGGTAACGACATCCCACTTTGGCATGAGCACCAGCTTACGGCCGAGCGCGAAGGACTGGAGCATCAACGGCACTTCGCCGGTGACGTGGAACAGCGGCACATTGACGAGCGCGATAGGCTGCGCATCGGGCGGCGGCGCGACACCGCGCTGGGTCATGAGCCCGAGCACGAGCACGCTTTGCGCGAGGTAGCTGAACGTGCCCTGCACCACCCCGCGATGATCGGAGTAAGCGCCCTTGGACGTGCCTGTCGAACCCGAGGTGAACAGCACCGTGGCGAGATCATCGGGAGAGACGGCGGGCAGTGGTGTTGCCCCGTCGCCGCCGCGCGCGGTGAGCGCGGCGAGCCCCTCAGTGGGCAGGCAATCGTGGAGCATCGGCAGGATTTCAGCGTTGTGGTTCAGGCCTGCAAGCCGCTCGGAGCGCTGGCGGTCAGCAATAACCAGCCGGCAGCCAACCATATCGATGCCGGTCGCAAGCTCCTCGCCCTGCCACCAGCCGTTGAGCAGGACAGCGCAGCCCCCGGCCATGAGCACGGCCATATAGGCAACGATCCAGTTGGCCGAATTGCGCGCCGCGATGCCGACGCGCTCGCCCTTCTGTAGCCCGTGACCCGCGACAAGGCCGCCGGCCGCTGTGCGCGCGGCTTCAAGCGTCTGCGCAAATGTAAGGCGGACATCGCCATCGACAATGAACTCGCGTGCGCCGTGCTGCGTGCAGAAATGCGCAAAATAGGCACCCAGATTGGGCGGGGCAGCCGCGATCATCGGCAGTTCGCGGCCGAAGCAGGCGAACGGCGTGGTTGCGAGCATGCCGCCAGGGGCGGTCAGCCCGTCCATCACATTGGCAAGGTCCCGGTCAAGCTGGGTCAACATTGTCTTGGTATCACTCCCTCTCCACCCCTCGCCAACGTCTCCACTATGTCATTGGGCGCTGTGATTGGGTTTGCCTCGCGGGTTTGCCCTGTGCCAGAAGGCCGCGCAAGGCCGCGCCTCCAGCGGCACAAAATAAAACAGTTCCGATGCAAAACCTTTATGGAGCCTGGCCCTTGCTTTCACTAACGGCCGCCGCCGCCACTGCTGTTACAACCGCTGCCGCCGGTGCCGCGCACCCGCCCCTCCAATGGGCGAGCCTCGGCCTGTCTCCGATTGCGCTCGATCTCGGCTTCTTTACGATCAAATGGTACAGTCTCGCCTATCTTGCGGGTATCATGCTCGGCTACTTTCAGCTGGGCCGGATGCTCCGCCAGCCGGGCGCGCCACTGGCGCAGCGGCATGCCGATGATCTGTTCTTCTACGCCACATTGGGCATCATTCTGGGCGGCCGACTGGGCTATGCCGCCTTCTATGCCCCCGAACTGCTGGCCGATCCGCAGCGCCTGATCCGCCTGTGGGAAGGCGGCATGAGCTTCCACGGCGGCCTGATCGGCACCGTCCTCGCGATCGCCTGGGTTTCGTGGCGGGGCGGGCTAAACTTCGTGCGGACTTGCGACTATATCGCGGTCTGCGTACCGGGCGGCCTGTTCTTCGGACGCTGCGCCAATTTTGTGAACGGCGAACTGTGGGGCCGCGTGACCGATTCAACCGTGCCGTGGGTCATGGTCTTTCCGGGCGCGGGTTCACTTCCGCGCCACCCGAGCCAACTCTATGAGGCGCTGCTTGAGGGCCTCGTGCTGGGCCTGATCATGCTGTTCCTGTTCTGGAAGACCCGCGCTCGCTGGCGCCCGGGCCTGATAGTGGGGACGTTCACGCTGGGCTATGCGATGGCGCGCTTCACGGTCGAGTACTACCGCGAACCCGATGCCCAACTGCTCGATTTCGCGCTGCGCACCGGGCTTTCGATGGGGCAGTGGCTGACCCTGCCAATGATGGCGGTGGGGCTTGGCTTCATCATCCGGGGACTGGTGCGTCCGCCGCTTGCCGTGACGATCCAGCCGACCGCTTCCTGACCGGAAGTTTGGCCGGTATGTCCAGTACCGACAAGGCGGCACCGGGCAGCCTGCACAGCGTGTTCGCGCGGCTGATCGCAGCGACCGGGCCCATTTCGATCGCGCACTACATGGCCGAATCGAATGCCCGCTACTACGCGGCGCGCGATCCGCTGGGCACGGACGGGGACTTTGTCACCGCGCCCGAGATCAGTCAGATGTTCGGCGAACTGATCGGTCTGTGGCTGGCCGACATCTGCCAGCGCGCGGGGCAGGCGCAGGGGGCCTGCTATGTCGAGCTCGGGCCGGGGCGTGGAACTCTCGCGAGCGATGCGCTGCGCGCGGCGGGGCGCGCTGGATTCGCACCGCCTGTGCATTTCGTTGAAACAAGCCCGGCGCTGACAGCCTTGCAACGCGCGGCGCACCCGCAGGCAATGTGGCATCAGGACCTCTCCACACTCCCCGATGACCGACCGTTGCTGATTGTCGCCAACGAGTTCCTCGATGCGCTGCCTGTGCGCCAGCTTGTTCGGACCGGCGCAGGGTGGCGCGAACGGATGGTCGGGCTGGCGGGCGAAACACTGGTGCCCGTCGCTGGCGAGCGCCCGATGGATGCAGCCGTACCTGCCGGCCTCGCGAGCGTGCCGGAAGGCTCGATCCTGGAAACATCCCCCGCTGCCGCCACCGTGGTGCAGGAGGTTGCCGGGCGGCTGACTGCGCAAGGCGGGGCAGCGCTGTTCATCGATTATGGCTACACCGTGCCAAGGCTGGGAAGCACATTGCAGGCAGTGCGGGCGCACCGGAAAGTCGGTGTGTTCGCGAGCCCCGGGGAAGCGGACCTTACCGCACATGTCGATTTCGCAGCGTTGGTGCCCGTTGCCGAGGCGCAAGGTGCGCGCTGGCTTGGCACGTGCGAGCAGGGCGCATGGCTGCGGGCGCTGGGCATCGAAGCGCGCGCGCGGGCTCTAACGAACGCCTCGCCGCATGCTGCGGCGGCGATCAGCGCAGCAGCAGCGCGCCTGACCGGAACGCAGGAAATGGGCACGCTGTTCAAGGTCATGGGACTGGCGGCGCCCGGCTGGCCCGATGGGGCAGGTCTTGCGCGAGTCATGCACGGCGGAGCAGCGCCGCGCTCTGTCACACCTTTGCCAGACTAGTCTTGCGAGGCATTCGCAGTTATCGTTTAACTATCTGTATCATTGCATATTCTCAGCCTTAACGATCCGGTAAAATGCTTGTTGGCAAAGGCCCGGATTTGCGTCTATCAGGCGCGGCCAATAGGGGTCGGAATCGCGTGTTGGGGCGAGATTTGAGCTATCGGTGCAGGAAGCGTCCCTTTGGGCACTTTTCTGCAGGGTGAGAGTGGGACATTCTAAGGATCGCTGTCCGCGCCCGATTGTGTGGCGGCGGCAGTGGCAGGCAGGGAATTGCAATGGCTGAACAAGCAAGCATCGCTTCGGCGACCGTGACTGGCGCCCCAACAGGCGAAGGCGTCCGGCGCCGTGATTTCATCAATATCGCGGCAGTGAGCGTGGCCGGCGTCGGCGGGCTCGCAGCACTGTATCCTCTCATTTCACAAATGGCGCCTTCGGCTGACGTGCTCGCGGAAAGCTCGACCGAGATCGATATCTCGGCAATTGCCACGGGCATGGCGATCAAGGCAGTGTGGCGCAAGCAGCCCGTCTTCATCCGCAACCTGACGCCCGAAGAGATCAAGGCCGCGGACAAGGTCGACGTCACAACCCTGCGCGATCCGCAGACGCTGGAGCAGCGGACCACGGCCGGCAAGACCAACTGGCTGATCACGATGGGTGTTTGCACCCATCTCGGCTGCGTTCCACTCGGTGCCGGCGAAGGCGAAGTCAAAGGCGAGTTCGGCGGCTATTTCTGCCCTTGCCACGGTTCGGTCTACGATACCGCGGCGCGCATCCGCAAAGGCCCGGCCCCCAAGAACCTTGAGGTGCCCCCCCACGAATTTTCTTCCGACACTATCGTGAAGATCGGCTGAGGACTGACACAATGAGCTTTCCCTGGGCGAACGAGTACAAGCCAAACTCACCGCTGATGCAGTGGGTTGACCAGCGGCTGCCCCTGCCGCGCTTTGTCTACAACGCCGTCGGTGGCGGGTATCCCGTGCCGCGCAATCTGAACTACATGTGGAACTTCGGCATTCTTGCCGGCGTGGCACTAATGCTTCAGATCGTAACCGGCGTCGTGCTGGCGATGCATTATGCGGCCAATGATCGCGTAGCGTTCGACAGCGTCGAACACATCATGCGCGACGTGAACTGGGGCTGGATGCTCCGTTATGCCCACGCCAACGGCGCGAGCATGTTCTTCATCGTGGTCTACACCCACATTTTCCGCGGTTTCTTCTACAGCTCGTACAAAGCGCCGCGCGAGATGATCTGGCTGCTGGGCGTCACGATCTTCCTGCTGATGATGGCAACCGCCTTCATGGGCTATGTGCTGCCGTGGGGCCAAATGAGCTTCTGGGGCGCCAAGGTCATCACCGGCCTGTTTTCGGCCATTCCGGTGGTCGGCACCCCGCTTCAGGAGTGGCTGCTGGGCGGTTTCGCGCCGGACAATGCTGCACTCAACCGCTTCTTCTCGTTGCACTTCCTGCTGCCGTTCGTGATCCTGGGTGTAATCATCCTGCACGTCTGGGCGCTGCACATCCCAGGTTCGTCAAACCCTACGGGCGTGGAAGTGAAGCAGGAATCGGACACCGTGCCGTTTCACCCCTATTACACCGCCAAGGATGGATTCGGGCTCGGCCTGTTCCTGATCCTTTACTGCGCGCTGGTGTTCTTCGCGCCCAACCTGCTGGGCCATCCGGACAACTACATTCCGGCCAACCCGCTTTCGACCCCGGCGCACATCGTGCCTGAGTGGTATTTCTGGCCGTTCTACGCGATCCTGCGCGCGTTCACCTCGGACTTCATGTTCATTCCGGCCAAGCTGATGGGCGTGCTCGCCATGTTCAGCGCGATCCTGGTGTGGTTCTTCCTCCCTTGGCTCGACACGGGTCCGGTGCGTTCGGGCCACTACCGTCCGCTGTTCCGCAAGTTCTTCTATCTGCTCGTCGTCGACGTGCTGGTGCTGGGCTATTGCGGCGGAGCGCCGGCAGCCGAACCCTACGTGATGATTTCGCAGATCGCCTCGATGTACTACTTCCTGCACTTCCTCGTGATCCTGCCGATCGTTTCCTCGATCGAGACGCCGCAGCCGCTGCCGTTCTCGATCACCGAAGCTGTGTTGGGCAAGGATGAGCGCGCGGTGCTTGCCCCCACCCAACCTGCTGTCGCCTGAACGCGCCAACCCGGCTATTCCAAGGGAAACCTCATGGTCCGTCTATTTGGCCCGCTCGTCGGCCTCTTCTTCGCCGTAGCGCTGTTCTGGTCGTTCGGTAACGGTGCGTACAACGCGATCACCCAGCCAACTCCGGCCACGGTGGAAGCGGAGTTCCACATGCATCCGAAGGAGATCTCTTTCTCGTTCGACGGGGCGCTCGGCACGTTCGACCGGGCACAACTGCAGCGCGGCTTCAAGATATATCAGGAAGTCTGCTCGAACTGCCACAGCATGAAGCAGGTGGCGTTCCGCGATCTTGCCGCGCTGGGTTACAAGGAAGCCGAGATCAAGGCGATCGCCAAGCAGTGGGGCAACAAGGCACAAACCTTCGACCCCAAGACCGGCGATCGCGGTGACCGGCCGAACCTGCCTTCCGACCACTTCCCGCCGGTGTACTATGCCGGACAGGGTGTCCCGCCAGATCTTTCGCTGATTACCAAGGCGCGCCACGGCGGTGGCCAGTACATTTATTCGCTGTTGACCGGCTATGCCGAGCAGGCGGGTTACAAAAACGAAAAGGGCGAGGAACTGCTCAAGAAGTTCCCCGACGCGAAAACGCCCGATGGGCTGTATTTCAACCCCTACTTCGCCAACCTGAACCTTGCGATGCCGGCCCCGCTGGTGAGCGATGGACAGGTGACCTACAGCGATGGCAAGACAGCCACCGTGGACCAGATGTCGCGCGATGTTTCGGCGTTCCTGACCTGGACAGCCGAGCCCAAGCTCGACAAGCGCAAGCAGACGGGCTGGCCGGTTCTGGGCTTCCTGATCTTTGCGACGGCGCTTGCGTATCTCGCCAAGCGCAATATCTGGGCCGATCAACACTGATTTTTCAGGTCTGAACCAACTGATGAAGGCCACCGGCAGCGGTGGCCTTTTTCGTTTGGGGCGGTATGGAAGGCGCGTCATGACCCAAGACGAGATAAAAACGCTTGTGCGCACGGTGCCGGATTTTCCCGCAACCGGGATCCTGTTTCGCGATGTCACGACGTTGATCAGCCACGGCGAAGGCTTTGCGGCTTGCATCGCGCACCTTGCGCGCATGGCCGAGGCGGCGGGCGCAGACGTAATTGCGGGAATGGAAGCGCGCGGCTTCATCTTCGGCGCGGCGGTGGCGGCGCATATGCGGCTGGGCTTCGTGCCTGTACGCAAGCCCGGCAAGCTGCCAGTGCGCACCGTGGGCATCGACTATGCGCTGGAATATGGCCGTGACCGGCTGGAGATCGATCCCGGCGCGATCCGCTCCGGCGCGCGCATGGTGATTGTGGACGATCTGATTGCGACAGGCGGAACCGCGCTCGCCGCAACCGAGCTTCTGCGCGGGGCGGGCGCCCGGATCGACCATGCCCTGTTCGTGATCGACTTGCCCGATCTGCAGGGAGCCGAGCGGCTGCGCGCCGCAGGTGTGACTGTGGAAGCCCTGATGGACTTCCCCGGGCACTAGAGCGTTTTCGAAGCAGGTGGAATCCCTGCTGATTCGGAAAACGCGGCCAAACAGACTCCTAGGACAGCCGAGCTGATCCAATCGGATCGGACTCTGCTTTAGAGCCTGAAGACGTTACATTGATCCGCCGGGATTGCCCTTGAAAGCCCTTTGGCAAGGAGCGGTGCCCCAGGCTGGCAGCCTGTCCAAACGGCGCCACGTAGGCCGAAGGGCTTCCAAGGGCAAACCCTGAGGGGCGGGCCGATTTTGGGCCGGAGCTGCGTTGCAAGCCGACCCACTTTGGAGTCACGATGCTCCGCATCGCTCCCTTCTCGCGCCTTGCTTTGAGCCAGAATCAGCTTCGCCCCGGTGGGTCAATGTAACGCCATCAGGCTCTAAGCAACGATCAGAGACTGGCGATAGTAGCCTTGGCGCATTTGGCCGAGACTTCGGCGCTGCCGCCACCCGCACCGCTAAGCACGCTGGCGAGATAGAATCCGGCAACGATGAACACCACGAAGCCGATGGTGACCAGGCCGAGGTATTTGTCGATCACCCGCTTAATCGGGGCACCGAACAGGCGGAACAGGCCGCCAACGATCATGAAGCTGATCGAACGGCTGACAATGCTGGCAAGCAGGAACGGCACGATCGGCATCGCAATGAAACCAGCCGTAATCGTGAGCAGCTTGAACGGGATCGGCGTGGCACCCTTGATGACGATGATCTCCACACCGTATTCGCGCAAATAGCACGCCGCGCGTGGGAAGCTTTCGGCAAGGTGCAAGATCTCAAGCAGCTGCTTTCCAACGCTCGCGAAGAGAAAGTATCCGATCGCATAGCCGAGCAGCCCGCCGATTACCGATCCGGCGGTGGCGACGGCAGAAAAGCGCACGGCCTTTTTGGGCTCCGCCAGACACATCAGGCCAAGCAGAGGATGCGGTGGGACCGGGAAGAAACTGGCCTCCATCGCTGCGAAGAGAGCAAGCCAGACTTCGGCCAGAGGGTGCGTGGCCTTGGCCATAGTCCAGTTGTAGAGGCGGCGGAGCATCGGAAGGGGTACTCGTCTGGTGGTCTCGGGTGCGCAGGCGCCGACGGCTGATCCCGCGACACTTCCATAGCCGTGCAATGAGAACAAACCCTAAGCGAGCAGCACATAAAGCGCCAGACCCCCGCCGCTTTAACCATATGGGTACTTTTTTCTTGACAGCGTGACGCTCCTTGGGTACATAACAAGAACATCGCGATAGACCGAGTCGCCGCCTTAGCGGCTTGGAACGGGCGGCCACCTTTCCCATCCCCCCTGTGACGGACAGCCCATGGCAGAGCGACCCTCGGCGAAGCGCGCCCAGCGCAGTGCCAAAACAACGACAACGACTTCAACCTCACCTTCAAAGCGGGGCCCTGTTGCGACAGCGCGGTGGACCAAGGCTTTCCTCGCCGCACTGGCTGACAGCTCCAATGTAGCGGCTGCGGCGCGGCACGCCGGGATCGATGTTTCAACCGCCTATCTCAGGCGGCGCAATGACCAGGACTTCTACCGGCAATGGCAGATCGCGCTGTGCGAAGGTTATGACAATCTGGAAATGGACCTGCTGCACCGCTTGCGGACCGGCGAGCTCAAAGCCGCTGCAGGTGCGAAGCGGGCCACCCGCAGTTTTGACAATGCAACAGCGCTGCGCCTGCTTGGCGCGCATCGCGAAAGCGCAGTGCGCGAACGGGCGGTGCGAGCCCATGTCAGCGCGGCCGATATTCGCGCAGCGATCGACCGAAAAGTGGAAGAACTGCGCAAGCGGGTCATGGATGCCAAGGCTGAGCGCGATGCGGCCACAGCCGCTACCACCGCACCCGATCTTCCGGCGCTCAGCGCCCAGCCAGCGCAATTGGACAATGCCGAATGAACACCGACCGCCTCGAATTCCTGCAGTTCGATGAGAACGGGCTGTGCCAGACATTGCCAGAAAGGCTGAGCCAGCGCGAAAGGGACGAGGTCCCGTGGAATTGGCCGCTGTGGGCGCGGGCCGCGCAATTGCCGCCGCCCGGTGAATGGCGGATCTGGATGATCATGGCAGGGCGCGGGTTCGGCAAGACACGTGCCGGATCGGAGTGGGTCCGCATGATCGCCGAGAGCAACCCATCAGCACGAATAGCGCTTGTTGCGGCTTCGCTGCACGAGGCGCGCAGCGTGATGGTGGAAGGCGAAAGCGGGTTGATGGCGGTAAGCCCGCCGCACCTGCGGCCACGCTATGAGCCCTCGCTCAGGCGGATCGTGTGGCCCAACGGAGCGCAGGCGTTGCTGTATTCGGCGGGCGAACCCGAGGCCCTGCGCGGACCGCAGCACAGCCATGCTTGGTGCGACGAAATTGCCAAATGGGACGACAACCAAGGGCAGGCGCGGCGTTGCTGGGACAATCTGCTGCTGGGCCTCAGACTGGGTGAAACGCCCCAGATCGCGGCGACAACGACTCCCAAGGCGGTGCCGCTGGTGCGCCGCCTGATGGTGCAGGTTGGCGCGGACAAGGACGTGGTGCTGACACGGGGCTCAACTCTGGAGAACCAGGCCAATCTGCCCGGCCGGTTTCTGGCCGACGTCGAGCGCGAATTCGGCGGCACCTTGCTCGGCCGGCAGGAGCTGGGCGGGGAACTGATCGACGATCTGCCCGGAGCGCTGTGGACGCGCGGGTTGATCGAGCGGTGCCGCGCGGCGGCCGATGGCATTGCCATGACGCGGATCGTTGTCGGGGTTGATCCACCCGCGAGCGCAGAGGGCGACGCCTGCGGGATCGTGGTCTGCGGAACCGGGACGGACGGCGTGGCGCGGGTGTTGGCTGACGCCACGGTCGAAAAGGCAAGCCCCGAGCGATGGGCGCGCGCGGTGGCCGAGGCGGCGCGGGCGTGGTCTGCCGACCGAGTGGTGGCCGAGTCCAACCAGGGCGGAGCAATGGTGGAAGCAGTGCTGCGCGCCGCCAACGCCACGCTGCCAGTGCGGCTGGTGCACGCCACACGCGGCAAGGCGGCGCGGGCCGAACCGGTCGCGGCGCTCTATGAGGCGGGGCGAGTGCGCCATGCCGGGCTGTTTGCCCGGCTGGAGGACGAGCTTTGCGGCTTGCTTCCGGGCGGCGCCTATCAGGGGCCGGGACGATCGCCGGATCGGGCCGACGCCTGCGTCTGGGCACTGACCGAGCTGATGCTGGGCCGCGCAGGGGAGCCGCGCATCTGGATGAATTGAGGGGCTCACCCCCACCCTTCCGCAAGCGGAAGGGGGGGGTGAGCAATCGCTAAACAGCTTTAAGCGTTTGGAAAGGCAGGACATGTCGATTTTGCAAAGTCTGGCTGCGGCCTTCAAGGGCGCGGCGGTCTCTGAACGTGCGCCGCTGGCGCGCGGGTTTATCTCCCCCTGGGCCGAAGCCTTCGACTGGCGCGCCGGTAGCGGGATAGGGGGTGAGGCTCGCGGGCCGTTCAATTATCCGGCGGCGATCCGCGAGGCCTATCTCAAAAACCCGGTGGCGCAGCGCGCAGTACGACTGGTGGCCGAAGGGGTGGGCAACGCGCCGCTGACGATTGCCGATCCGGAACTGGCGCGGCTGGTGAACGCAACAAGCGCGGGGCAGGCGCTGCTGGAAACGCTGGCGAGCCAGATGCTGCTGCATGGCAACAGCTATGTGCAGGTGCTGCGCGACGCCGATGGGCAAGTGGCCGAGCTCTTTGCGCTGCGCCCCGAGCGGGTGAGGATTGTGCCTGATGGCAATGGCTGGCCCGCGGCCTTCGCATATACACTGGGCGACACCACCCTGCAGATCGATGCGCTGGATGAGTTCGGCCGCCCCAATCTGATTCATATCCGCGCGTTTCACCCCGCTGACGACCATTACGGCGCAGGCTGCCTGGAAGCGGCAGACGAGGCTGTGGCGATCCACAATGCCGCGGCGCGATGGAACCGGGCTCTGCTGGAGAACGCGGCACGGCCTTCAGGGGCGCTGGTCTATGATCCAGGGGAGCCAGGCGCGGCGCTGAGTTCCGACCAGTTTGACCGGATCAAGACTGAGCTGGCGGCGGCTTTCTCCGGCGAGGCCAATGCCGGGCGGCCCATGCTGCTGGAAGGCGGGCTCAAGTGGCAGACTCTGGCGCTGAGCCCGGCGGATATGGATTTTGCGACGCTGAAAGCGGCAGCGGCGCGCGACATTGCGCTTGCTTTCGGGGTGCCGCCAATGCTGCTCGGGCTGCCTGGTGACAATACCTATGCCAACTACCGCGAGGCCAGCCGCGCCCTGTGGCGGCTGACTCTGCTGCCGTTGACTGGCAAGCTGCTCGCGGCGCTGGCCGAGGGCCTCGCGCCCTGGTTCCCCGATGCGGGGCTCACTGTCGATCTCGACCGGGTACCGGCGCTCGCCGAGGACCGCCAGATGCTGTGGAGCCAGGTCTCTGGCGCGGATTTCCTGTCGCCCGCCGAGAAGCGGCAGATGCTGGGCATCGCGGAGACAAAATCGGAGATCTGCGCATGAAACGCGAGGACATGCTGGCCCGTCTTCTGGCGCAAGCGGGAAGCGAAGGCTCCGAACTGATCACACTGCGCGCCGTGGTCGAAGAAGCGAGCGAACTGGGCGCGGCGCGGGCGCTGGAGCAGATGGGACTTGCCGATGACGGCGCCCATCAGGACCTGGCCGAGCTGCGCGAGCTACTGCGGGCCTGGCGCGACGCCAAGGCGAGCGCCTGGAAGGCCGTGGTCGGCTGGGCCATGCGCGGGCTGCTCGCGCTGCTGCTGTTTGCGCTCGCGGTGCGGTTCGGTTCAGGGAACCTCGTCAAGTGAGCGAGGCAGTGAACCCAGCACCGGTCGGGCTCCGTTTTGCCGGGTATGCTGCCGTGTTCGGCAAGCGCGACAGCGGTGGCGACGTTATCGTGCCCGGCGCCTTTGCCGAGACGCTTTCAACGCGCAAACAGGCGGGCGTGCGGCTGCCGCTGCTGTGGCAACACCGTGCGGGCCAGCGCATTGGCTGGGTCGAAGTGGCCGAGGAAGACCGGCACGGCTTGCGGGTGATTGCCACCGTCTCCCCGAGCGCAGGGCCAGCTGCCAAGGCGCTGGCCGATGGCGCGGTCAACGGCCTCTCATTTGGATACCGGGTGCGCGAAGCCGCACCGCAAGGCGGCGGGCGCGAACTGCGCGCGCTTGACCTGATCGAAGTCAGCCTGGTGACCCGCCCCATGCAGCCGCTGGCACGGGTCCACTATGTCGACAGCAATGGCGGCCGATTGGCGCCGGCGTGAATCTCCCCGTTTTGAGCACACCAGAAAGGGCCGCCCGGACCGGCTGCCCTAACTTTGAAAGGACGTTCGGTTCCATGAATATGAACACCCCCGCAGGCGTCAACCAGAGCGCCACCGAAAATACCATCGAGAACACCATCGAGACAAAGGCCGACGCGTTCGACGCGTCGTTCGACATCGTGACCCGCCAGAACGAAACCGCTTCTGCCATCGAGGCACTGCGCGGCGATCTGGCCGAAGTGAAGGGCCGGATCGACAAGGCGAATCGCGCAGCGCTGCGCCCGATGATCGGCGGCATGACCGGCGCCGAGGCTGACGTTTCGCCCGAGATGAAGGGCTTTGTCGATGGGTACCTGCGCCTTGGCCGGGAGACCGAACTCAAGTCGCTTTCGATCGGCTCTTCGGCCGATGGCGGGTTTGCCGTACCGCGCCCGATCGATACCGAGATCGCGCGCCGTCTCGTCAAGATCAGTCCGGTCCGCAGTGTTGCCAATATCGTGCAGACCAGCACAAGCGGATTCCGCCGCCTGATCTCGATCGGTGGGACCGCTTCGGGCTGGGCCAGCGAAACCGGCGCCCGCACCGAAACGGCGAGCCCGAAGCTGGCGGAAATCGTGCCGCCGCTGGGTGAGCTCTATGCCAGCCCCTCGGCCACACAGCAGATGCTGGACGATGCAGCGTTCGACGTCGGCACCTGGCTGGCGAGCGAGATTGCGACCGAGTTTGCCCGTGCCGAGGGCGCTGCCTTCATCAACGGCACCGGCACCAACCAGCCAAAGGGCTTCCTGACTGGCCCGACGGCGACCACGAATGATGCGACGCGCGCGTTTGGTACGCTCCAGTTCATCGCTTCGGGCAATGCCACCGCGTTCGACACGGCACCCGAATCCAAGCTGATCGACCTGGTGTTCGCGATGAAAGCCGCGCTGCGTCAGGGCGCGGTGTGGATGATGAACTCGGCCACGCTTGCCGCGGTGCGCAAGTTCAAGTCGGCCGACGGTTCGTTCCTGTGGCAGGCCGGCATCATCGATGGCCAGCCGAGCCGACTGCTGGGCTATCCGGTGATCGAGGCCGAGGACATGCCGGATGTCGGCGCGGGCAACTTCCCGATCGCATTCGGCAACTTCAAGGCCGGATACCTGATTGCGGAACGCACCGCGACGACGATCTTGCGCGATCCCTATACCAACAAACCCTACGTGCAGTTCTACGCGACGCGTCGGGTGGGCGGGCAGGTGCTCGACAGCGACGCGATCAAACTGCTCAAGATCTCGACTTGATGCGGATCAGGCGGGCGCGTTTTCCCTGACGCGCTCGCCTGCGCGCCCGCGGCGGTTCCCCTCCAGCCGCGGGCGCCACTATTCGGCTGACCATTTCCCATCCCAAGAACACCGGAGATTGCCATGAAGCGGGCAATTATCGCGCCGCCGACGCTGGCACCGACCGCGCTGGCCGAGCTCAAGGCCTGGCTCGGCATCAGCACATCGCGAGATGACGCTGCGCTGACGGGCCTGATCAGGACTGCGCTTGAGCTGTGTGAAGGCTTTATTGGCGTGATGCCGCTGGCATCGGGCTGTGAAGAAGTGCTCCCTGTCCGAGGCGACTGGCAGATGCTGGCCACCCGGCCGGTCTCGGCCATCACGAGCGTTTCAGCGATCGCAGCCAACGGCGCGCGGACCGCGCTGGCGCTGTCGGGCTATGACATCGACATCGATGCAGACGGCGCCGGCAGCGTACGTTTGACAACGCCGCTGGACCACACGCGCGTAGCCGTGCGGTTCACCGCCGGGCTGACCGAAAGCTGGGACACCCTGCCCGACGCAATCCAGCAAGGGTTGGTGCGCTGGGCCGCCTATCAGCACCGCGCCCGCGATGGTGACAAGGCTACGGCAGGCCCGCCAGCATCGGTGGCCGCGCTGTGGCGACCGTGGCGGCGGATGCGGCTGACATGATTGGCGCAAACAGCAATTTCGCCGAGCTTCAGCTGCGGCTTCTGGAGGCCGCGCGCAAGCTGGCCGAGGCCCGCGCGTTGCGGCGACCCGCACCGGACAACACGGCCAACTGGCGTTCGGCGGGCTGGCTTTGGCCAGATCTGGGGCCAAATCCGGGGCCAAATCCGGGGCCAAAGCCGGGGTCAACGATAGGACAGGAGTAAGCAATGGAACTGGCTTTTCGCGCCGCGCTGCTGGATTGGCTTGCCGCCGACAGCACGCTGTCTGCCGGGCTCAACGCCATTGTCGAGGAAGCGCCGCTGCGCGCGGCGTTGCCGTGGCTGGCGCTGACGGCAAGCGCGAGCACCGACTGGAGCAACAAGAGCGGCCGGGGCCGCGAGATCCGCGTGGCGCTCGAGCTCAATTATCGCGGCTATGAACAGCTGGCCGAAGCCGGACTTATCGCCGCAATCGAGGCGCGGATGGAAAGCCTGCCCGCCAATCAGAGCGCGGCGGGCTTCCAGATCGCCAGCCTGACGTTTGTGAAGGCGCGCGCCGAGCAACGCGGCGAGGCACTGCGCGCGCTGGTGCTCGAATACCGGGCGCGGGTGCTCGCGGTCTGAGGCACCAGCCTTTGCCGCACACTTTGTGACGTTCCCGTTTCCTCTCAATCAGGAGAACCAAGATGGCTGCCCAAAAGGGAAGCGCGTTTCTGCTCAAGATCAGCGATGGCACCGCCACGCCAACCTACAACACCGTAGCCGGCCTGCGCACCACGCAGATGTCGATCAACGGCGAGCTCGTGGTGGTGACGAGCAAGGATTCGGGCGGCTGGCGCGAGCTGCTTTCGGGCGCAGGAACCCGGTTCGTAAGTGTGAGCGCGGCAGGGATATTCCTCGGCAGTGGTGCCGAAGGCCAAGTGCGGGGCAATGCGCTGGCGGGCACGATCGCGGACTATGAGCTTTCGTTCGAGGGAGGTGAGAAGATGCGCGGCAAGTTCCTGGTCCAGCGGCTCGACTATTCCGGGGATTTCAACGGCGAACGCAACTACACCATGACGCTCGAAAGCTCGGGCGCGGTGGCGCAAGTATGAGCGCTACATCTTTGGCAAACCCACATCGCGGCGAAGTGGGACTTTTGCTGGACGGGATCGGACACATGCTACGCCCGACCTTTGCCGCGCTGGTCGCGGCGGAGGAGGAGTTGGGCCCGCTGTTCGCGCTGGTCGAGCGCGCCAGCGGCGGCGAGCTAAAGCTGGGCGAGATGGTGGCGCTGTTCTGGCATTGCCTGGCACACCCCGGCGACCAGAACCGTGAGGCCTTTGCCGAAGCCGTGACGCGAGCGGGGCTTGCCGCCTGCGCGCCGGCGCTGCGAGCGCTGCTGGTGCAAGTGCTGAAGGGCGGCGGATGAGCCAGCGCTTCGGCGAAGCAGCGGCGCGGCTTTCGGGCCAGGCGGCGCTGCTGATCGGATGGACACCTGACACGTTCTGGGCGGCGACGCCCGAGGAACTGGCCGTGATCGTGACCGCTGCGGCGCCTGCACCGGCAGATGGCATGGATCGCAAGACAATCACCACGATGATGGAGCGCGACGCACATGGATAATCTCAGCTCACTGGTCGTGGATGTGCGTGCCAGCACCGACGGGTTTGCCGCCGACATTGGCCAGATGCGCAGCAGCTTCGATTCGATCCTGGTCGACGGGTTCAGCAAGGGCGGCGATGTGCTGGAGCGCGGCCTGCTGGGCGCGATCCGCCGGGGCAGCCTGGGTTTCGAGGACCTCAGGCGCACGGGTCTGAGGGTGATCGACGATATCGCTGCGCAGGCGCTGCGTGGCGGCTTGGCCTCAATCGGTATTGGCGGTGCCGGTAACGGCGGCAGTCTGGGTGGCGGAACTCTTGGCCTTGGCAGCCTGATCGGTTCGATCTTTGGTCTGCCCGGCAGGGCCACGGGGGGGCCGGTTGCGCCGGGCCGCCCGTATCTGGTTGGTGAGCGGGGACCAGAGCTGTTCGTGCCGACTTCGGCGGGGCAGGTCGAAACGGGGAGAGGCAGCGGCGGCGCGCGGGCAGTGAATGTCTCGATCCGCGTGGTGGCGCCCGAAGGCAGCAGCAGCCCGGAGAGCCTACGCCGATCGAGCCGCCAGGTAGCGCAGGCCGTGCGCCGCGCCCTCACCGAATACTGAAGGAAACGCAACTGAAGGAACTGGGGCATGAGCTTTTGGCTAGCCAAGCAGCGCACGGTGCAGGCGACCGATACAATTCAGCGCTTCGATCCGCGCTTCTGGACCGTCGATTTTCCGCGGCCGGCGATGGCATCGGTGGTGACAACCGCGCCCGATGCCTTGCGCGTCGACGCGGTGTTCCAGAAAGCCAACGACCTGATCGGGCTGATCTGGGAAAGCGCCGATCGCTGGGATCACCCGTTGCTCGCTTATGACACGGACCGAGATTACGCCCGGCTGACGCTGTCGTTTCGCTGGCGTTCGAGCGGTGTATTGCCGCTTGATGCGGTGAACGGCCCCACGCTGACGATCGAGGGGCGCGATGCTGCCGGAAATGCGCGGGCCTGGTATGTGCGGTTGTGGAACTATGCCAGCGGGACACCGACTGATGCTCTGGTAACACTGCCGTTTTCGGCGCTGAAAGGCGGGTTCCTGCTGCCCGGCGAGGCGGACCCGGTCTATCCCTCGGACATCGACCGGATGTTCATCTCGCTGGTGGCACCGACGTTTTCCCCTTCGAGTACGACGGCTTTCACGTCCGCCGCGACCGGCTGGGCCGAGCTGACCGCGATCCGGTGCAGCGGGCACAAGCCGATGCTGACCATCGGCGATGTGATGGTGCCGCCGCACGGGATCGGCATGGCGACCGGTTATGACGACGGCTACAACCAGACGCCGGCGCGGCTTTTGCGGACGATCCGAGGCCTCGGCTATCGCGGCAGTATCAACCACTATATCGGGATGAGTCATTTCTTCCCGCTGGCAACGGACGGAGCCGGGGGCTTTGTGGTGGATCCGGGGCTCCCGGCCATGAACGTGGCCGCCGAGCGGTGGCACGCCGGGTTCCTTTCCGGCGCGGCGGTGATGGGCTACACCGTGATCCTGTCGCAATCGTACGAGCTGCTGGCGCAGCATTGCCCGACCGCCTGGCAGCAGCGTACTTCGGATGGCTCGCCGGCGCGCACCGGGTGGTTGCCGCCATCGGCGCTGCTTTCACCCGCGAACACGGCGGCAGTGGGCTGGTTGCGGAAGGTGGCGACGCGGCTTGCGGGGATGCTGATCACGGCCGGCCTGCCGGTGCGGTATCAGGTAGGCGAGCCATGGTGGTGGGTAACATCCGACCGCAGGATCTGCATCTATGACGATGCCGCCAAGGCTGCGCTGGGCGGCAGCCCCGCGGTGATTGCCGATCTTGGCGCGACGCTGACCACTGCACAGAAGGCGCTGCTCGATGCAGCCGGAGCGCTGCTCGCCACATCGACCGCGAGCCTGACGGCAGCCGTGCGCACGGCAGCGGGCGGCACGCCGTGCGAGACGCTGCTGCTGGCCTTCCTGCCGACCGTGCTCGATCCGGCTTTTCCCGAAGCACAGCGGGCGAACCTGCCAACCGGCTGGGCCTATCCCGCGTTCGATGTGCTGCAGCTTGAGGACTACGACTGGCTCACCGCCGGGTTCGAGGCGCGCCGCAAGCGCGGCCGGGCCGCGGCAGAGGCGCGGCTGGGCTATGCACGCACGCGCCAGCACTACCTATCGGGCTTCGTGCTGAACGCCGCAGACGCGCAAGCCATGTGGCCGCTGATTGATGCGGCGGCAAGCGAGGCTCGTGACCTCGGCGTGGCCGAGACCTTTATCTGGGCACTGCCGCAAGTGGCGCGCGACGGCTTTACCCGCCTGCCCGATTCCGCCGCGGGTGCGGCAAGCGAGGACGACATTATGCAGCCTTTCGACGACGTGCTCTTCCCGATCGCGATCGGGCGGTCTGCCACCGTGACGCCCGAGTTTTCGACCAATGTAACGATAACGGCTTCCGGCTACGAGCGGCGCAACAGCCTGTGGGCAGATGCCAGGCTGCGCTTTGATGTGGGACCAGGGGTCCGCTCGGAAGCGGAACTGGGCGCACTCATTGCGTTCTTTCGTGCTCGGCGCGGCCAGGCACGCGGGTTCCGGTTGCGCGATCCATCAGATTACAGCTCGAACGGGATGATCGGGGCACCCACGATCGTTGATCAGATGATCGGCGTGGGCGACGGTGCAAAGGCGCGGTTCCCGCTGCTCAAGGCCTATGGGTCCGGCAGTGATGCCCAGCAGCGGCGGATCACCCGGCCCCGCACAGGCACCGTGACGATCAGCGTGGATGGAACCATCGCCAGCGATTGGACGCTGGATGCGCTGGGCGAGATCGTGTTTGCCGACGCCCCTGCTGTTGGCAAGATCGTGCGCGCGGGCTTCCTGTTCGATGTGCCGGTCCGCTTTGCCGAGGATCGGCTCGACATCTCGGGTGCGGCCTTTGCCGCGGGCGAGGCGCCGAGCGTGCCGCTGATCGAACTCCGCGAGGATTCCTGATATGCCCGAAAGCACGCGCGTCTGGTTCAGCCAGCCGCTGGAAACGGTTGCGATCTGGTGGCGGCTTGAGCGGCGCGACGGGGTTACACTGGGCTTCACCAGCCACGACCGCGATCTCGCCTTCGACGGGCTTGTGCACCGCACCGCCCCGGGCATGGTCCCTTCCGCTATCCGGCGCACCGCTGATTTCGAGGCGGACAGCGCCGAAGTGGCCGGCGCACTCAGCCATGATTCGATCCGCGAAGAAGACCTTGCCGCAGGGCGTTTCGACGGCGGCTCGATCGCGATGGGACTGGCCGACTGGGAAACGCTGGAGCGCGTGACGCTCTATGCCGGGACGATCGGCACTGTCGGCCACGAGGGCGCGGGCTTTTCGGCCGAACTGCGATCGGTGAAAGACATCCTCGCGCGGCAGATTGTGCCACGTACGGCACCGACCTGCCGCGCCGAATTCTGCCGCGAGGGCTGCGCGCTTTCCGCCAATGCGTTCACTCATCTGGCGCAGCTGGCGGAGATCTCGAGCGATGCGGGCGCTATCCGGGTGACTGGCGGACCCGTATCTGCCCTGCTCGCCTTCGGCACCCTGCGCTGGATCGACGGCCCTGAGGCTGGGCTCTCTCGCCGGATCGAGGCGATCGATAGCAACTGGCTAATGCTCGATCGAACCAGTGCGACCACCATTCCGGTGGGCACACGAATCGAACTGCGCGAGGGGTGTGACCATACGCTGGAGACCTGCGCCCAGCGCTTTGGCAACGCGCTCAATTTTCAAGGAGAGCCCTTCCTGCCGGGCAACGACTTGCTGACGCGCTATCCGGCGGCACAGCGGTGAACCCGTCACTGGCCGCAGCTGCGGCAACGCTGGTCGGTACAGCCTTCCGCCTCCACGGCCGCGATCCGGAGACAGGGCTCGACTGCATCGGGCTGGTGACCGAAGCCTTGCACCGTTGCGGTGCGGTTCCGGTCGCGCCCGCAGGATACCGCCGGCGGGCGATGACCGTGGACGCCATGCTACCTTTTGCGGAGGCCAACGGCTTCGAGGCTGTCGTGAGGCTGGAGCAGGGGGATGTCGTGCTCGCCATGGTCAACCCCGTGCAACCCCATCTGCTGGTGACCGCCGAAGGCGGCTTTATCCATGCCCATTCCGGGCTTGGGCGTGTGACCTTTCTGCCCGGTGACCTGCCCTGGCCTGTCGCGGGCGCATGGCGCGTCCCCATCATCATGCCCTCATTGGGAAACTGAGAACCATGGCAACCTTGCTTCTAACCGCTGTAGGCACTGTGTTCGGCGGCCCGCTAGGCGGGGCGATCGGCGCGCTGATCGGCCGGCAGGTCGACACCGCAATCGTCGGGGGCCGAAAGGTCGAGGGGCCTCGGCTCAAGGACCTCACTGTCCAGACATCGAGCTACGGTTCGGCGCTGCCGCTGCATTTCGGGCGGATGCGAGCGGCCGGAAGTGTGATCTGGTCGACCGAGTTGGTCGAACACAAGGACACCGCGAGCAGCGGCAAGGGCCGCCCAACCGTCACCAGCTACACCTACAGCGCCTCGTTCGCGGTGGCATTGTCCAGCCGCCCCATCTCGGGGGTCGGACGCATCTGGGCGGATGGCAATCTGCTGCGCGGCGCGGGCGGCGATCTCAAAGTCGGCGGAACGATGCGGATCCACAACGGGCATGGCGACCAGGCGGTAGATCCGCTCATGGCACAGGCCGAGGGCACGACCCGCTGCCCGGCCTATCGCGGCCTCGCTTATGTGGTGTTCGAGGATCTGGAACTGGCCGACTATGGCAACCGCATCCCTTCGCTCACGTTCGAGATTCTGGCGGATCCTGCAGACACCTCGATTGCGGCAATCGCGCGGGCGATCGTGCCGGAGGCGACAGTAAGTGGCCTTGGCGAGGCGTTCGCCGGTTTCAGCATCGACCAGGGATCGGCCGGAGATGCGCTTGCCGTCATTGCGGATGCCGTGCCGATTGCCTGCGCTGTCGTGGGCGGCGACCTCAGGATCCTTGACGGTGAACCGGGCACCGATGTGACAGCCCCGTTGCTGCCCGGTCCGGCCGCTGCGATCAAGGATTCGCAAAGTGCAGACGCCAAGACCAGCGGCTGGTCGCGCAAGCGGGAACCCCTGCCGCGCGTTCGGCAGTGCGGGGTGCGCTATTACGATCTGGCGCGCGATTATCAGCCTGGCCTGCAGCGTGGAATCGGCCGGAGCGAGCAGGGTGATCTGCAGATGATCGAGCTTCCCGCCGCGCTTTCAGCCGCCACGGCACAAACCTTTGCCGGCAATGCCAGCCGCCGCGTTGCGCGCCCGGCGGATACGATCAGTTACCGCGTGACCGAGGTTGATCCAGCTATCGGTCCAGGCGCGTTCGTGCACCTTCCAGTTGCCGCGGGCCTTTGGCGGATCGCGCAATGGGAATGGCAGCAGGACGGCGTTTTGTTGTCATTGGCCGCATGCCCGCTTGCCGGGGTGACCGGCTCGTCTGCAGCGGCATTGCCCACCGATCCTGGACGGTTCAACCCGGCTGCCGACCTGGTTCGGACTCCGACGCTGCTGGAGGCGTTCGCCCTGCCCTGGGATGGAACCGGCAGCAGCGCGACCCCAGCCCTCTTTGTTGCAGCTTCGGGGGCCAGCGCAGGCTGGACCGGCGCTGCGCTTCTGGCCGACCTAGCCGGAGACGGGGGCGCATTGACCTCGCTGGGTTCGACTGGCCGAGTGCGGGCCCGGATGGGTCGAACCCAAACTACCCTGGCCTCGGCATCGCCGTTGGTGATCGACCGCCGATCAACCCTGGACCTGATGCTGGACGGGACGGATCAGACGCTTGTCGATGCCAGCCTGCAACAGCTGTTGCAAGGCGCGAACCGGGCCAGAATCGGAAACGAGATCGTCCAGTTCGCAACCGCAGTGCCGCTGGGCGGAGGTGCCTGGCGGCTGTCACAGTGGCTACGCGGGCGGGGTGGTACCGAGTGGGCCATCAGCACCCACAAGGTGGACGAAGCCTTCGTTCTCATCGACGATGCGCTGGTACGTCTCGATGCAGCCCAGATCGGTGACGCTGCGACGACCCGCATCGTGGCGGCCGGCCTTGGGGATGCGGTGGCCGTCAGTGTGCCGATCGCCGATCCTGGTGCAACCCAGCGCCCGCTCGCTCCGATTCACGGCACCGCAATGCGCCAGACCGATGGAACGATCGCACTGACATGGGTGCGGCGCGCACGAGGCGCCTGGCTGTGGCAGGATGGAGTCGATGCGCCGCTCAGCGAAGAGATGGAACGCTGGGACATAACCGTTGGCGATCCGTCAGCGCCCGCCTTGCGCTGGCAAACGACGACCGCGGCCCTGACGGTTTCCGCAACGCAGCTCGGCGCGCTGCCACCGGGAGCGCCGACTTATTTCGCAGTCCGCCAGATCGGCAGGAGCGCGTCGTCATTCGCGTTGCGAATCGATTTCCCGGCCTGACGCCATCAACAGGAGCCGACCATGACCGACCCGATAAGCTTCTCTGCGACGTCTCCGCGTTTTGGCCTTCCGCTGCTCTTCGCGGGCCAGAGCCAGAAGGAAATCACTGTCAATGAAGCCGTGCTGTGCGCGGACACCCTGCTGCACCCGGCGGTGGAAGGCTTGGCCGCGACAGTGCCTGCCGCGCCGTCCGCCGGCCAGTGCTGGATCGTTGGCAGCGGCGGCACCGGGGTCTTCGCGGGCCAGACCGACCGGATTGCCGCCTGGAGCGAGGGCGGCTGGCGGTTCCTTGCCCCGCGCGATGGTTTGCGCGCCTACGATATCTCGGCGAGTGCGCACCGTATCTATGCGGGGGGAGAGTGGCGCCTTGCTGCGGCGCCACCCGCGCCATCGGGCGGAACCGTGATTGACAGTCAGGCGCGCACGGCCATTGCGGCAATTATCGCCGCGCTGAGAAACGCCGGGATCATATCTTGACATCGATGGTTACCGCCTTGGCCGTCCCGTTTACAAACTGTCACAATTACGGTTGGGCCCTTGGGGTTGTTGCTTAGGCGAGTGATTTTAGTTGCAATTTGGCAACACGACGACCTTACGTCGGCTTGCATGAAAAAACGAGACCCGCTAATGGCTGGGGCACCCGAAGTTTGACTTCGAAAAAAGGGGAAACGAAAATGCGGAAACTGCTTCTGGGCTTGGCCCTGGCGTCTACGGCGCTCGCTACGCCAGCGCTCGCCAAGAATGACGCCTGGTACGTCGAGGTCGATGCCGGCGCCATGATCGTCGAACAAGCGAACGTCAAAGTGGCCGGAGTGCGCGATTTCGCGACATCCAAGACCGAGACCGGTTATGACGTCGGCGGCATCGTCGGGTATGACTTCGGTCCGTTCCGCCTTGAGAGTGAAGTCAGCTATCGGCGTGCGCGCGCCAAGAGTCTGACTGTCAATACTACCCCCCCGCAGGTTTTCGAGCGCGACAACGGTTCGCTCCGCGGCAACGAGCGCGTGCTCAGCTACATGCTCAACGGCCTGCTTGATTTCGGTCCTGATGACGGGCTGCAGGGCTTTATCGGCGGTGGCGTCGGCGTCGGCAACGTAAAGTACACGGTCACTGCCCCCGGAAACGGCCGCCTCAAGGACTCGGACACCAAGTTTGCATGGCAGGCGCTGGCTGGCGTGCGGGCTCCGCTGTCGAAGCATTGGGACGTTGGCTTGAAGTACCGCTACTTCCGGGTCAACAAGTTCGAAATGGTCGGCGAAGGCGGTCTGGCTGGCGACGTTCGCAGCCGCTGGCACTCGCACTCGTTGATGGGTACCCTTGCCTACAACTTCGGTGAGGATGCGCCTGCGCCGATGCCGGAACCGGCCGCTCCCCCGCCGCCCCCGCCCCCGCCGCCGCCCCCGCCGCCGCCGCCGCCCCCGGCACCGGTCTGCAACAAGGGCCCTTACATCGTGTTCTTCGACTGGGATAAGTCGAACATCACGCCTGAAGCGGCGACCATTCTCGACAACGCCGTCACGGCCTATGGCAACTGCGCCAGCGTGCCGATTATGCTTGCCGGTTACACCGACCGTTCGGGTACCCCGAAGTACAATCAGGGCCTGTCCGAGCGCCGCAACGCCTCGGTTCGCACCTACCTGACTGCTCACGGCATTCCGGACGGTTCGATCACAAATCAGGCATTCGGTGAGAGCAACCCGCGCGTTCCGACCGCCGATGGCGTTCGCGAACTGCAGAACCGCCGGGTGGAAATCACCTACGGTCCGGGCTCGGGCATGTAAGCTACGGCAATTCGCCGGAAATGATGGGGGGCTGGAGCGATCCAGCCCCCTTTTTCATAAACAAATCCCTCATCGGATTTCGACTATCTGGTCCTGTGGGGGTTACAGGCCTCTGCCGCAACTTGCTGGTCTGGCGGGGGTTTGTCGGCCCGGACAGGCTCTCTCGCGGCGCTGCACGCGAGCGGGGCTGGCTTCTCGCGGAGCGCAAGGCGCGCTTGGGCTTCACAGCTTGGCAGGCGCGAAGCGTCCAAGCAACTCCGGCAGCAAAACGCCGCCGTGTCCGTGCAGATGGACCAGTCAGGCCTCTCGGCCTGCGAGATCGCGGCGGGCCATCTCGAGCGCCGCAAGTGCAAATGGGACGACAACGAGTATGCCAGCAAGGCCAACCCGCAGGCTGCCAAAGCTGCTCGATATCCGGCCAGCTGCATATGGCCCCAATGCAAGGCCGAGGATCGTGGCAAAGAGGAGGAACGAGGCGGTGGCGGTGGCCCGCGTGGATGCGGGCACGATGTTGACGATCGTACCGGATGATCCGCCAATTGCCGCGCTTGCAAGAAACCACATCGGGAAGACACAGGCGGAATAAATCGTGAATGAATCCGTGATCAGCATCAGACTATAGGGTATCTGCGCAAGCAGCAGCGCAAAGATGACCACCACGATGCGGCGTGAATGGTGCGTCTCGCCAGCAAAGCGGTCTCCGAGCGCACCGCCGGCAATCACGCCGAGCGCGCCTCCTGCAGCAGCTGAGCCACCGACAATCAGCGCTACGGTGCCGGGTGCGGCACCGAAAGTTCGCATGGCATAAAGCGGCCCAAAGGCCGCTGCCGCATACGTGATCACGCACGTGAGCCCATTGCCCAGACTGACCCCGACCACCGAGCGCGTACCCCAAATCACGCGGAAAGCCTCCGGATCGTCATGCCGAAGGGCAATCGCCCAGGACGCGATGGCATAGAAACCGATACCAAGCGCAATCCACTGCGCCGGGTCGCCCAACCACGCCGTCAGCGCGAGGGCGAGAAGCGCCAGTCCCGCTATGATGAGCAGATTGCCGAGCATGGCCCGACCTCCCCGGCGCGCGGCTGCCAGCAACGTGAAGGGCGGGACGATGGCCCCCAGATCGCGCGCAAATGCCGACCAGGTTGCTGGCTGGCGAGGCTCCACGGGCGCTGCCGTAACTGCGTAAGCTTCATACCGGCCTCGCACCGGTTCGCGCAGGCTGCGAACCCAGAACGCTATCAGCAGTCCCGGCAGGCCCACCGCAAGAAATGCCGCTTGCCAGCCCGCCAGTCCAAATGGACGGGCTCCCTCGGGAAAGCTGGCGTTCCAGCCACCAGCGATCGTAGTGCCGATATAGAGCGACAGACCACCGCCCATGTAGATCCCGGAGGAGAAAATGGCGATGGCCGTGGCCCGGCGATTGGCTGGAAAGTAGTCTGACAGGAGCGAGTAGGAGCACGGACCGGCGGTCGCCTCACCGACTCCGACGCCGATCCGGGCTGCGCCCAGTTGCCAGAAACTGCGCGACAGGCCGGACAGGGCGGTCATTATCGACCACAGGGCCAGTCCGGTAGCGAGCAGCCAAGTGCGAGGAGCGCGGTCGGCCAGCTTGCCCAGCGGGATCCCGAACAGCGCATAGAACACGCCGAACGCGGTGCCATAGAGGAAGCCGAACTGTGCGTCGGAAATGCCGAGATCATGCTTGATGTCGACTGCCAGGATCGTGAGTAGCTGACGGTCCACGAAATTGATTACGTAGACGACGACCAGCACGAACAACGCGTACCAACTGTACCGATCCACGCCGAGCCACTGCTTCGCCGCCGCGTTAGCCGGCGCCTTATCCGCCATCTCCATAAATCGTGCCATCCTCTATCCCGGCTGCATCGAATCCCGCGCGCCGCAGACGGCAGCTGTCACAGACGCCGCAAGCCCGCCCATCGACCAGCGGATCGTAGCACGACCAACTGGCGCCCGGATCGAGCCCGAGTCGGGCTGCTTCTTGCGCGATTTCACTTTTTTTAAGGTGCTGTAGCGGCGCGTGGACCTGCACGGCGCCGCCATCATTGCCGATCTTGGTCGCGATGCGGGCCAGGTCCTGAAACCCGCCAATGAACTCAGGTCGGCAATCGGGATAGCCCGAATAATCGAGCGCATTGACACCGATGAACAGATCGCCCGAGCCGGCTGCCTCGGCCCAGGCGAGCGCGAGTGACAGGAAAACCAGATTGCGCGCAGGGACATAGGTAACGGGTATGTCTGTCCCGACGCCGTCCTTGGGCACATCGATTTCAGCTGTCAGCGCCGAGCCGCCGAACTGCCGCAGATCGAGGGGAAGAACAACGTGTCGCTGGGCCTGCAGCGTCTGCGCGATGCGCCGGGCGGACTCAATCTCGATCCGGTGACGCTGGTTGTAATCGATCGTCAGCGCGAGAAGGCGAAAACCCTGCTCACGGGCCAATCCCGCGCAGACCATCGAATCAAGGCCACCCGAGAGCAGGACAACGGCAAGGGGTGCATCCCCGGAAGCGACATTTTGCATCACTCACCACAGCTAATCGCGCCTGCGGCAGGTGGCAATCCTCACCGTGCAATCAGGATGTGCAGGAACCGACGCGGCGGGCCTCGGCACGGACGTTGAACGGCAAGCCCTGCGCAATACCCTGCGTCTCGAGTTGCACCAACTGGGCGCTTTCAAACCGGACAGACGTCTGGCCATAGCCGTTACCCGGGCAGGTATAGTGAACGGTCACGGCCTTGGCGGTGTCTTCCACGGTGAGGCTGCGGCATGTTTCGCGCATGTGGCGGATCTGGATCAGACTCCGGCCGTTTTCGAGACACACGCGGCTCCGTCCGCTCGACAAGTCGCGATCGCGCACTTCCCATTGTCCGGGCTGAAGCAGATCCAGCATCGCCAGCGCGGGTTTTTCTGCTGTCACCGCAGGACCGGAAAATGCAGCAGCCATAACCGCCCCGCCGATGGCTAGATGGCGCATGGTCAGCAAGGTTGACCGGGTCGAGTGGCGCATTGGGCTGTCCATCGGGAAGGCTCATGCATTGATGGCATCCTCGGCACTGTGCCGATGATCACGGCGGCCATTATAACGAAACTTTTCACTGCGTTAAAGTGTTCTCTGCGTGCGACCAGCCGCCGGCGCGCGATCAATCGAGATCGATCTCGAAAATGCGCGAACAAAACGCGCAATCGACCAGGATAAGTCCTTCATCATTGCGCATGTCTTTCCGCTCCTCGGGCCCGAATCGCGCGAGAACAGACCGGTAGTATTCGCCGGAGCAGCGACATCCCTTGATGACTCGTGGGCCGTGCTCGACCCGGATTTCAGGCTCCTCATGAAAGAGACGCCAGACTAGGCTTTCTAGATCCAGCGCCGGATCGACCAGCTCAGCATGCGCGACACTGCTGCCCAGGATCTGGATGTGCTCCCACTCGGGATGATCGAGCTGCACATGGATGCGCTCGCGGCCCTCCTCGCCGTCCGGAAGATGCTGGATCAGCATTCCGCCCGCGACGCAGCCGGTGAAATCGCTGCGCATATCCAAACGGATCAGGGTCGGGATCTGCTCCGATTGAACGAAGTAGCTCTCGCACGCTTCGGCCAGCGTATCGCCTTCCAGCGGGACAATTCCCTGATAGCGTTGACCGCTCGTCGCCAGGTCAAAGGTGACAGCGAGATAACCGTCCCCGAACAGCGCATGGAGGCTCGGACTCGGCCCAAGATCATCAAGCCGGGCACGGTCGAAGCGGGCATAACCGCGCAGTTCCCCTCCGCGATAATCGCACACCAGAAGATCGACAACGCCGTCCTGTGTCTGCGCCTGCATTGTCAGCTGGCCGTCCGCATCCTTGAGCAGCGAGCCGAGCAGCGTCGCAAGGACAAGTGCTTCGGCCAGCAGATGGCGGATCGGCGCGGGATAGGCATGCGCCGCAATGATCTCGTCGAGCACTGGCCCGAGCCGGACCACCCGGCCGCGCGCATTGCGTGCTGCCACAGTGAACGCAAGCGTCCGATCGAACCCAGTCGCCCCCCCGGTCAAGTCGTCTGGCCCTGCGCCCCCGGCCATGATCAGATCTGCCCGAAGGCCCAGCGCAGGATCGCCTTTTGCGCATGGATGCGGTTCTCGGCCTCATCCCAGATCGCAGACTGCGGCCCGTCGATCACCGCATCGGTCACTTCCTCGCCGCGATGCGCCGGCAGACAATGCAGGAACACCGCATCCGGCTTGGCCAGGGCCATCAGCGCCTCGTTCACCTGAAACGGAGCCATAGCGGCAAGCTTGGCCTCCGCGTGCGCCTGGCCCATCGAGATCCACGTGTCGGTCACGACCACATCCGCACCGTGCGCCGCGCTCTGGGCATTGCGGTGGATATCGATCCGGGCCCCACCGGCACGCGCTTGCGTAATGAAGCGTGCATCGCTGTCGTAGCCCTCGGGCACACCGATCCGCACATTGAACTTCATCAACCCGGCGGCTTCCACCAGTGAATTGAGCACGTTATTACCATCGCCCAGCCAGGCGATCTCAAGGCCCGGAAGCGCTTTGCCGCGTTCTAGCAGGGTCTGCAAATCGGCAACGATCTGGCAAGGGTGCGACAGATCAGTCAGGCCGTTGATCACCGGGACCGTGGCGTGGTGCGCCAGTTCCTCGACCTTGGCGTGATCATCGGTGCGCAGCATAATGGCGTCGGCCATGCGGCTAAGCACGCGCGCAGTGTCGGCCACGGTTTCCCCGCGCCCGAGCTGGGTGTTGCCAGCCTCGAGCACGAGCGCGCTGCCACCGAGCTGGCGGATCGCGATATCGAACGACGCACGGGTACGGGTCGAGCTCTTCTCGAATACCATCGCCAGCACCCGTCCCGCCAGCGGAGCATCGGCATCGGGCAAGCCCTTTGGCAGTCCCATTGGCGAGCGTTGCCGCGCCGCCTTTCGGTCCATCGCATCGCCGAGCATGGCTGCAAGCGCATCTCCGCCCGCATCACCCAACGCGAGGAAATGCCGGGTCATGCCGGCACGGCTTCAGCCGCATAGCTGGCTGTCGCGGCCGAGAGCTTTTCCATGAACTCGTCGATGTGGGCGTCGTCGATCACCAACGGCGGCAGCACGCGGAAGGTCATGTCACCGGCCGCAACCGTCAGCAGATGATGGTTGTCGCGCATGTGCACCACAAACGGCCGCGGTTCGACCTTCATCTTCACGCCGAGCATCAGCCCCCGTCCACGCACAAGTTCGAACAGATCGGGATAGTTGCCGATGAACTGTTCGAGCCGCCCGCGCAGGCGTTCACCCTTGGCCTTGACCTCCTCAAGAAAGGCCGGCTCGGCCACGACATCGAGCACCGCTTCAGCTGCTGCCATGGCGAGCGGGTTGCCGCCATAGGTGCTGCCATGCGTGCCAAGGCCCATGCCGCGCGCCGCGCTCTCGGTTGCAAGGCACGCACCAAGCGGGAACCCGCCGCCGATGCCCTTCGCGGTCGCCATGATATCGGGCACGACTCCGTACTGCTCGTAGGCGTAGAGGTTTCCTGTGCGCGCAACGCCGCACTGCACTTCATCGAACACCAGCATCAGATCATGCTCATCGGCCAGATCACGCAGCCCCTGCAGGAATTCGACCGAGGCATCGCGGATGCCGCCTTCGCCCTGAATCGGCTCAACAAGGAAGCCGGCGGTCTGAGGCCCGATGGCCGCACGCGCGCCCTCAAGATCATCGAAATCGACATAGCTGAAGCCCTGCAGCAAAGGCATGAAACCCTTGTGCATCTTCTCCTGGTTGGAAGCGCTGATCGTGGCCATCGTACGGCCATGGAATGCGTTCTTGAACGTGATCAGTTCATAGCGATCAGTATTGCCGCCGTGCTGGTGATAGGAGCGTGCGGTTTTGATCGCGCATTCCACTGCTTCCGCACCAGAATTGGTGAAGAACACCGTATCGGCAAAGGTCAGATCGACCAGCCGCTGGGCCAGATGCTCACCTTGCGGGCTGCCATAGAGATTGGACACGTGCATCAGCGTTGCGGCCTGGCGCTGGATGGCGCCGATCAGGTGCTCGTTGCTGTGGCCCAGCAGATTGACCGCGATGCCGCTGGCGAAATCGAGATAGCGGGTGCCGTCCTCGGTGATCAGGTGGCAATGCTCGCCGCGCACCGGACGCACGCCGCACCGGGGGTATACGGGCATAAGCGGAGTGATCGACATGACAGAGTTCCTTCTCGCTTGCGCACCCGAGATGGGCCGGGAGCAATATCGTAAACGACAAATGGCGACCCCGAAGGGCCGCCACCTGCATCTGTTGAAGGGCACAGTTTACCGGTGATCTACCGGCGACCTCGCACCCGTATCAGTCTTGTCGCGGCGTCAGATTGACCGCCGAATACTTGCCGCGGCGATCGACCTCAAGGTCGAACTCGAGCTTGTCGCCTTCGTTGAGTTCCCGCATGCCCGAACGCTCGACCGCACTGATGTGCACAAACGCATCTGGCTGGCCGTCGTCACGCGTGATGAAGCCGAAGCCCTTCATCGCGTTGAAGAACTTGACCGTACCAGTCGCCTTCTCACCCGTCAGCTGGCGCTGGGGCGCGGCGGGCTTGGCCGCGACCGCGATCACATCGCCGACAACCTGCAGATCAGCTGCCGAAACCTTGCCGCCGCGATCAACCAGATTGAACTCAAGCTGCTGGCCCTCGGCGAGGGCTTCGAGGCCCGCGCGCTCGACGGCGCTGATGTGAACGAACACGTCCTCCCCGCCGTCTTCACGCTGGATGAAGCCGAAGCCTTTTTGCGCGTTGAAGAACTTTACGACGCCCTTGCCAGTACCAACGACCTGAGCAGGCATGCCGCCTCCGCCACCGCCGCCGCCCGGACCACGGGGGCCGCCGAAGCCGCCACCGCCGCCGCGCGGAGCACCGCCACCGCCGCCGAAGCCGCCGCGATCACCGCCACCAAAGCCGCCGCGATCACCGCCGCCGCTGAAGCCGCCGCGATCACCGCCGCCGAAGCCCCCACGACCGCCGCCGCCGCCGCCGCCAAAACCACCGCGATCAAATCCGCCGCCGAAACCACCGCCGCCGCCGCCACCGCCGTAGGGATCGAATCCGCCTTCGTCACCGAAACCATCGCGCTTGTCGCGTCCGCGACCCCGCCGCCCTCTGTCAAAACCCATAAAAACCAATAGACCTTCGTTCCGCCCCTGCTTTCCTGCGTGCCGCAAGCCGGACGCGGTTGCCGACGGCACAGCAAGGGAAATACGCCAAGCTCTGCCTGACTGTCCTCTGCATCAAAGACTATAGCCAACAAATGGCCCAAGCGCGAACGGATTCGACGTTTCCGGGGACTTCCCGCTGAATTGGTGTGGCCTTTCTGCCATTTTGTGGTGCCCCTTGCCCTTCCGCAGTGGTTTGGGCAAAGCTGCCATCATGCACTTTCTGTCGCTTTTGTCTGATCCTTCCGCTTGGGCGGCTCTTCTCACGCTCGTGCTGCTCGAGATCGTGCTGGGCATCGACAACCTCGTTTTCATCGCGATCCTCTCGAACAAACTGCCTGCGCATCAGCAGGCCAAGGCGCGCCGGATCGGGCTTTTGCTGGCTCTCGGCCTCAGACTCGGCTTGCTGACGCTGATCGGCTGGATCGTGACGCTGACCGCGCCGCTGATCGATCTTGGCCTATCCGGTGGCACAGGTGAACATGGCGAGACCCTGTTCGAGACAGTCTTTTCCGGCCGTGATCTCATCCTGATTGCGGGCGGGCTGTTCCTGCTGTGGAAGGCGACCAAGGAAATTCACCACACGATCGATCCCGAACCGAGCGGCGACATGCTCGATCACAAGGGGCACACCGCCACCGTTGCCGCCAATTTCGGCGCAACGATTGCCCAGATCATCGCGCTCGATCTCGTTTTTTCGATCGATTCGATTCTCACTGCCGTCGGCATGACCGACGAGATCGCAATCATGGTCTGCGCCGTGATCATCACCGTTGGCCTGATGATGCTCGCGGCCGATCCGCTCGCCCGCTTCATTGAAAAGAACCCGACCCTGGTGATGCTCGCGCTCGCGTTCCTGATCATGATCGGGCTTGTCTTGCTGGCAGACGGCTTCGGGGTGCACGTCCCGAAGGGCTATATCTACGCCGCCATGGGCTTCTCGGTGTTTGTCGAGGGGCTCAACATCGTCGGCCGCAATCGCCGCGCCAGCCGCAACAACGCCGCTTGAAAGCACAGCCATGTTCCGCAAGATCGACGACAAGACCTTTGCCAGCCCGCAGATCCGCCTGGCCGATATCGCCGAAGCCCGTGAAATGGGCATCGGCATGATCGTCAACAATCGGCCCGAAGACGAATCCGACGACCAGACCCCCGGCGACGTGATCGAAGCCGCTGCGGTGGCGGCTGGCATGGCCTATGTCGCGATACCCGTCACGCATGCCGGCTTCTCGATGCCGCAAGTCGAAGCGATGCAAGCCGCACTCGCCGCCGCGGGCGACAAGCCGGTCCTCGCTTATTGCCGTTCGGGCACCCGCTCGACCCTGCTGTGGGCCCTCGCGCAGGCGCGCATGGGCACCGACCTTACGACCATCGCTTCCAGCGCCGCCGCGGCGGGCTACGATGTCAGCCCCATCGGGCCCGAGCTCGATTTCCTGGCCGCCCAAGCGCGATGATCGGGTTCGCAGCCTTGGCGCTTCAGGCTCTCGGCTCGTTGCTCGCGATCCTGCTCGTCTATGGCGTCGTCCGCGCGCTGAGGCTGGGCGAGGATGTGCGCATCGCCGACGAGGCCGAGGCCCGCGCACTGGCCGAGGCCGCGCGCTGCGGGTTCGCTCCGGTCGAGGTCGCGCTCGATCGGGCGCGGATCGGCGCGTTGCTCCGCAATGGCGCAGGCGAAGTCATGCTTATCCGCCGCCACGGCGCGCGCTTTGCAGCAAGGCTGCTGACATCGCACGCCGGCGTGCGGCTCGATCAGGGCTTCCTGACGCTATCGACCGAAGATCCCCATTTCGGCAGCGTCACGCTCGATCTGGGCGCACGCGCGCAAGTCTGGGCGGCCAGCCTCCGCCGGCTGGGAGAGTCCGCGTGAACGATGTCATGGCCGCCCTCGGGCGGGCGTTCAGCGCGCCGATCACCGCGCCGATCGATGTGATCGCCTTTGCCGTGCCCGCGTTCATTGCGCTCATCCTGATCGAGATTGCCTGGGCCCGCCGCCACGCACCGCAGGCCTACGAAGCGAGCGACATGCGCACCTCGCTTCTGCTCGGCCTCGGCAGCACGATCGCTGGCGCTCTGGTGGCGAGTGCGATCTACGGCGCAGCGCTCTGGCTCCATGCCCACCGCGTGGCGAGTGTGCCTTATGCCTGGTGGTCGTGGGCCGCATTGTTTCTGCTGGATGATTTCAATTACTATTGGGCGCATCGCACCGGTCACCGGGTCCGCTGGTTCTGGGCGGCGCATGTCAACCACCACACCAGCCAGCACTACAACCTCAGCACCGCGCTGAGGCAGACCTGGACCGGGTTTTTCGCGCTCTCGTTCGTGTTCCGCATCTGGCCGGCCTTTGTCGGCTTTCCGCCTGAGATGATCCTGACCGTGGGCGCGATCAACACTGTCGGCCAGTTCTGGATCCATACCGAAGCCGTGCGCCGGATGCCGGCCTGGTTCGAATGGCTGTTCAACACCCCCTCGCACCACCGCGTCCACCACGCCACCAACCCGCTTTACCTCGACCGCAACTTTGCCGGCGTGTTCATGGCCTGGGACCGACTGTTCGGCACCTTTCAGCCCGAGCTGGACAGCGAACCGGCGCGCTACGGCGTAGTCCGCCAGCTCGGCACATTCAGCGTGCTCCATTCGGTTTTCCACGAATGGAAAGGCATGCTGCAGGATTTAGCCGCCGCTCCCTGGCGCTACAAGCTGGCATACCTTGTGCGTGAGCCGGGCTGGAGCCACGACGGCAGCCGCGACAGCTCGGATACGATCCGTGCGCGCTGGCGGGCGGGGCGTGATGCCGTTGCGGCGTCAGTGCCCGATCAGCCCCAGCGCATGCCGGATGAACGCATCGCGGTCGGTCACCCATAGCGCGCTTTCGGGCAGCCGCGGGTTCACATAGGTCCACCCCTCGCCCGAATAGACTTTCGCCAGCGGGCCGCGGGTATTGAACGCGAGCGAAACCGCGCGCTGTTCGGCGCGGGTGGTCAGGCCCTCCCCCACCACGGTCGCGGTCCCCGGCTCGTATCCGCGCCCCCACGGGCGCAGCGCGAAGGCAAACGGCTCGGTCCGGAAGCTGGCGACCGAGGTGTTGAAGAACACCGAAAGATAGACCTGATCCAGGGCACCAAGCGGGGCGGCGGGCATGCGCCAATCGGCGGCGGCGATCACCGGCCAGGGATAGTGCTCCGGATTGCCGTAGAGGATCTCGCTGCGCAGATCGACCAGCCCATCGCGCGGCACCTGCGGCGAAGCCACCCGCCGCATCTGCAGACCGTTGGCCCAGGTAAAGCCGAAGGCCGAAGCATCGATCAGCGGCATCGCCGATGGCGGCGCGCCATTCGGCTCGTTCGAGACGGTGACGTTTTCGTAGACCCGTAAATAGGCCTTGTCCTTGAGCTGGTGCCCGCTCGCCACATTGCTCCAGCCATGCTGGCCATGCCAGCTGACATTGCGGAAATGCGAGACCAGCGTGCCGTTGATATAGGTGCCGTGCTCCTGATCGGCATTGGTGCCGACATTGCCGGTGATCTCGCTGTCCTCGATATAGAGCATGGTCTCGCCGCTCGGCGCGAAGATCGCGTTCTTGCCGCCGAAAATGCTCGACCGGCGCACCACCACGCTAAACAGGCCGGGCTTCCCGCCGCCATAGGTTTCCAGATGCAGCGCGCCGATCGGCTGGATCGCGCCGGGAAAATCCAGCGCAATATCGCGCAGCTCGAAATGGATGCGGTTTTGCCCCATCTCCAGCGCCCGCATTTTGATCGAGGCCCATTCGTTGCCGGTGCGGAACGTGACGCGCTCACCCGGGATCGACGAGCGGAAGATGTACTGGGTGCCCTGCAGATTGCCGGTAACATCCGGCTGCCACGGCGCAAACGGATAGACACACGGCTGCCCGGCACCGTCCCGCGCCTCGTAAACGAACTCGTAGCCGCCCTCGACTCGCCCGTAGAGCGAAGCCGCGTCCTGCCCCTTGTAGACTTCGCGCCCCGCCGCGCGCGAAGCATCGCATTTGATGAACAGCCGGACGGCCGGGCGGCGCAGTCCCGCCATCGGCATATAGAACGGATAAGTCTGGTCGTGCGCCGCAAACTCGGCAGGCATTTGCGGCGGTGCCGGCTCGGGATAAGCTACAGGCTGCAAGGGCGGTGCGGCGGAAGCTGCGCCAGCAGGCCCGGCGTTGCGCTCGCTCGCCTGGGCATTCGATTCGCCGCCCAGCCCGCTGCATCCGATCATGCAGAGCAAGGCCAGCGGCATTGCCGGGCGTCCGATCATCACAGCCATATTCCGCACGCATATCCCCTTGCACTGCGGTGCAGCCTACGCGCGCCGGAGCCGGTTGATAAGGTGCAGCATCTGGTCCGGTGTGTCAGACTGGCTCAGCCGTTCGCCCTGGCAGATGCCGCCGCCACCATTACGCAGCCGGCATCTGCTGGCTCGAACAGTGGAACCCGCCCCCGCCCGCCAGCACCGCATCGGCCATGAGCCCGATCACCGCATGCCCGGGAAACAGCTCGGCAATCGCCGCCACACCGTCGTCATCGTGCTGCGTCCCGAACACCGGAACGATCACCACAGCGTTCGCGATCACGAAGTTCATGTAGCTCGCGGGCTGGACCATGCCGCCCAATTCGACGAGCCCCGGCGAGGGCACGTCCACCACCTCTACCCCGAAGTCTCGCGCGCGCGCCGCCGCATCGGCATAGATCGCAGCATTGGGATCGCCCGGCCCTGTTGCGCGCGGCACCGCGAGCCGGTTCGGCGCGACAAACCGCGCAAGGTTGTCGACATGCCCGTCGGTATGGTCGTTGATCAGGCCATCACCCAGCCACAGCACGCGGTCGGAGCCGAGATCGCGCGCCAGCCGCGCGTTCAGATCAGCGCGTGGCAAGGCGGGATTGCGATTCGGGTTCAGCAGGCACTGTTCGGTTGTGGCGACGAGGCCCGTGCCATCACCGTCGAGCGCGCCGCCTTCCAGAATCCAGTCGCAGCGATCGGCCGCAAGCGCTGCGCTCTGCGCCAGATCGGCCCCGATCGCCTGATCCCCTTCCATCAGATACTTGCCGCCCCAGCCGTTGAAACCGAACAGCCGCGCGCGCCTCCCCTCGTCGCCGCGCACCACAAGCGGCCCGGTATCGCGAAGCCACACGTCGCCGTAGACCCGCCGCTCGAGCGTAACCGCGCCCGAAACCAGCGCCCGCGCGCGCATTTCATTGGCCCCGTCGCGCACGATCAACCGCACCTCTTGCCCGCTATCCGCCACCGCGCTGGCAAACGCGGCGATCTGCTCCTGCGCACGATCGATCACGCCGGACCACTCCTGCGCCAGATGCGGAAAGCCGATCCACAGCCACTCTTGCGGATGCCACTCGGGCGGCATCCGCATTGGGATATCGGTCATGGCCTAAGCCCCTTACTTGCCGGCAGCTTCAGCGCGGCTCTTGTCGCGCGCTGCACGGAACTCGTCACCGGGGTGCCAGTTGGGCCAGGTTGTGCCATTGGCAAGCTTGCGGCCAATCCGGTAGAACAGGGTCACGTCCTGCTTCATGCCGGACATGTCCCAGCTCTCCTGATACTGGTCGCTCGGCTGGTGGTAGTGCAGGCTCTCATAATCATCCGTGATCGCCTTGCCGGCTGCCTTCCCGCCCACAACCAGATCGGTGCCGCGCTTGAGATCGAACATCGGCACGCCGCGCTTGGCGAAGCTGAAGTGGTCGGACCGGTAGTAGAACCCCTTCTCGGGACCTTCCTCGGGCCCTTCGGTGAGCCCCATCTCTTGCTCCACCTTGCGCAGGATCGGCGTCAGCTCCGACTTGTCGCCGCCCGTCACGGTCACATCCTTCGCAGGGCCGCCGGTGTAAAGCGCATCCATGTTCACGCCGCCCACGGTCTTCGCCAGCGGGAACACCGGATTCTGCGCGTAGTATTCGGAGCCGAGCAGGCCCGATTCTTCCAGCGTCAAGGCCAGAAACACCTGGCTGCGAGCGGCAGGGCCCGCCGCGTGGTTCATCTTGGCCAGCGCCGCCAGCGCGGCAATGCCGGTCGCGTTGTCGATGGCGCCGTTGCAGATATCGTCGCCGCTCGCATCGGCCTTGCAGCGACCAAGGTGGTCCCAGTGCGCGCTGTAGAGAACATACTCGTCCGGCCGCGTCTTGCCCGGCAGGATGCCCACCACGTTGTGCGAGATCGCCCGCTCGATCGTGTTGTCGAACGACAGGCTGGCCTTGAGACCCAGCGGCACCGGCTTGAACCCCTTTTGTCCGGCCGCAGCGGTCAGCGCCGCCAGATCCTTGCCCGCCGCCTTCAGAACCGCATCCGCGACCGCCTTCTGCACCCAGCCGTTGGCCGCGGTCTGATCCGCGCCGTCATTGGCGGTCTGCACGAAATGCTGCGCGCCTGACCCGCTCGATTCGACCACCTGCCAGCCATAGGCCGCCGGGAACGTATCGTGCACGATCAGCGCGGCTGCCGCGCCTTGCCGGGCGGCTTCCTCGAACTTGTAGGTCCAGCGGCCATAATAGGTCATGCGCCGCCCGCGGAACAGGCCGTCCTCGTTCGCCGTCGCATAATCGGGATCGTTGACGAGGATGACCGCGGTCTTCCCCTTCATGTCGAGCCCGGCGTAGTCGTTCCAGCCGAGCTCGGGCGCATTGATGCCGTAGCCGACGAACACCAGCTCGCTGTCCTTCACCTGGGTATGCGGCGTGATCCGGTAGCTGCCCACGACGAACTCGCTCGATGGCTTGAAGCTCAATGCCTGCGCGCCGCCGGTCACGACCAACGGACTGGGATTGCCCTGCGTGATCGAAACCGTCGGCACATCCTGCAGCCACGTTGGTTTGTTGTCCGGCCCCTTGTTGCCCGGCTGGAGCCCCGCCGCCTTGAACCGCGCAATGATCGCATCGAGCGTCTTCGGCTCGGCCGCGGTGCCCGGTTCGCGCCCCTCAAAGGCGTCGGACGAAAGCGTGCGGATCACTTCGCGCATCAGCGCCTCATCGACCGGGGGCACCACTGGCGCCGCAAGGCTCGCTGAAACCGGCAGCACCAGCATCAGCCCAAATGCGGCCCTGGCCAAGAGCTTGCCGCGCACGGACTTGCGAAATTCCAACATAGATTCCTCACCTTCAATCCAGACCGCCAGAGGTGGCAGACACCCCGCCCGCTGGCAAGCGGGACAACCTTACTTACCGGCGCGCTTGCCTGAACCGCCTGGAGCGGGCATCGCAGGTCCATGAGCGGCGCCCTCCTTCTGGCCGACTGGCCCCACGCCATCCACCGCGCCCGCGCCGAAGCCCCGTTCCTGTGCCGCACTCTCGATCGCCTCCCCGAGCTGGCGGGCCTGTTGGAGACGGGCCGGATCGAGGAGGCCCTGTCCCAGGCGTTCCACGCGGGCAAGGGCTGCGAAGACGTCGGCATAGCCCTGCGCCGGGAACGCCTCGCGCTGTCGCTCGCGCTGGCGATCGGCGATCTGGCGGGCGCGCTGCCGCTGGCGCGCATCATGGGCGAACTCTCCGCCTTCGCCGACCGCGCGCTGGGCAGCGCCATCACCGCCGCCATGCGCCGCCGCGTGCCTGATGCCGAGCCGCGCGGTTTCGCCGGCATTGCGCTCGGCAAGCACGGCGCGGGCGAACTCAACTACTCGTCGGACATCGACCCGATCCTGCTTTACGACCCCGCTACACTCCCGCGCCGCGACCGCGATGATCCCGCCGAAGCCGCGCAGCGCATCGCGCGCGGCGTGGTCGAACTGCTTGGGGCCGTTACCGCAGAAGGCTACGTGTTCCGCGTCGATCTGCGCCTGCGCCCGGCCGCTGAAGTGACCCCGCTGGCGCTGCCGTTCGCGGCCGCCATCACGCACTACGAATCGAGCGCTCTCGCCTGGGAGCGCGCCGCTTTCATCCGCGCGCGCGCTGCCGCCGGAGACATCCCGGCAGGTCAGGCCTTTCTCGATGCGATCCGCCCGTTTGTCTGGCGCCGCAGCCTCGATTTCGGGGCGATTGCGGAGATCGGCCGGCTCACCACGCGGATCCGCGATCACTATGCCGGCGGGCAGGCGGTCGGCCCGGGCTATGACCTCAAGCGCGGTCGCGGCGGTATTCGCGAAGTCGAGTTCTTTGCGCAGACCCACCAGTTGATCCACGGCGGCCGCAATCCTGCGCTGCGCCAGCGGGGCACCCGCGCGGCGCTCGACGCGCTGGCCGGTGCCGGCATCATCGCCGCCGAGGATGCGCACGCCCTCGGCACCAGCTACGACCGGCTGCGCATCCTCGAACATCGCCTGCAAATGGTTTCCGACCAGCAGACGCACAGCCTGCCCGTCGATCCCGCCCTGCTCGGCGCGGTCGCGCGGCTGGACGGGCTGACCGGCGGTCAGGCGCTGATCGAGGAACTGGCCGCGATTTCGGACACGGTCGGCCGCCGGTTTGATTCGCTGATCACCGCCTACACCCCCACCGGGGCGGTCCCCGTCGCCGCACGGCCGCTGGAACTGGAGCTAGCCGTGCTCGGCTTTGCCGACCCCGCCGCGCTCGCCGTGCGGATCGAGGCCTGGGAAAACGGCCAGTACCGCGCGCTGCGCGGCGCCGAGGCGCGCGCCGCCTTCGCCCGTTTGCGCACCACGCTGCTCGCCGCGCTGGCCGCCGCCCCCGATCCGGACCGCGCGCTTCTGCGCTGGGAAGGCCTGCTCGCCGGACTGTCCTCCGCGATCAATGTGTTCCGCCTGCTTGAAGCGCGCCCCGGGCTGCTGGCTGTGGTCATGCGCGTTCTGGCTCATGCCCCCACTCTGGCCGACGAACTCGCGCGCCGCTCGGACCTGCTCGACACCCTGATTGATCGCACCGCATTCGACCTGCCCGGCAGCGCCGCAAGTCTGGCGGCGGAGTTCCGCTGCGGCGAGGCGGGCGATGACTACCAGTGCCTGCTCGATGCGGTGCGCCGCAAGGTTGGCGAATGGCGCTTTACGCTGGGGGTCCAGCTGATCGAGGGGCAGATCGACGAAACGTGGCGCGACCCGCTGGAGATCGCCGCTGCTCTCTCGCGCGTTGCCGAAGCCGCAATCCTGGTGCTGGCGAGCGCAGCCGAGGCAGAGTTTGCACGGGCGCACGGCCATGTCCCGGGCCGTAGACTGGTTATCCTTGGGCTCGGCCGCCTCGGCGGAGCAGCGCTGACTCATGCCTCGGATCTCGATCTTGTGTTCCTGTTCAGCGGCGATCACACCGGCGAATCCGATGGCGACCGGGTCCTTGGCACCACGCTCTATTTCAACCGCCTGACCCAGCGGGTGATCGCGGCGCTCTCGGCACCGACGGCCGCCGGTGCGCTCTACGAAGTCGATGTGCGGCTCCGCCCCAGTGGCGCGCAGGGCCCCATTGCGGTCAGCCTCGACAGTTTCGCCCGCTACCAGCGCGAGGATGCCTGGACGTGGGAGCACATGGCGCTCTGCCGCGCCCGGCCCTTGTTCGGAGCGCCGCAAGACCGCGCAGCCCTGAGTGCGACCATCGCCGAGGTCCTGCACCGCCCGCGCGGATCCGAAAAGTTGCGCGATGATGTGCTCGCGATGCGCGCCGAAATGGCGCTCCACAAGCCGCCCAGCGGCCCGCTCGATATCAAGCTCGCACGCGGCGGGCTCGTCGATCTGGAGTTCCTCGTGCATTATCTGCAGCTGCGGGAAGGCCCGAACTTGTGCGGAGGAACCGCGCTCGATCCCGATCTTGGCCGCGCGCTGAGCGGCCTGAGCGATGCCGAGCTGCTCCCGGCGGCCTTGCGCACGGCGCATGATCTGCTGGCCCGGCTGCTCGTGGTGGTGCGCCTGGTTGCCCCCGACGGCCGCTTCCCGCCCGAGGCGAGCCGCGCTATCGTTGCCAAGGCCTGCGGCAATGCCGATTGGCCCCAGCTGCTTGCCGCCGTTCTAGGCGCGCGCCGCGCCATCGCGGCAAGCTGGAACACCGTTTTGGACCAGAAACTGGAGATCGAGGAATGAGCGAAGCCTTTGCCGCCGGAAGCATGTTGCCCGACATTGCCCTGACCAGTACCGATGGCACCGCGGTCAGGCCTTCCGATTTTGCGGGCCGCAAGCTCGTCCTGTTCTTCTATCCCAAGGACGACACACCCGGCTGCACGACCGAGAACAAGGATTTCTCGGCCATGGTCGCAGACTTCGCCGCCGCCGGCACCGCGCTCCTCGGGATCAGCAAGGACCCGCCGAAAAAGCACCTCAAGTTCATCGAAAAGCATGCCCTCGCCGCGCCGCTTGCCAGCGATGCCGAAGAAAGCGGCCTGTCGGACGCACTCGGCATCTGGACGGAAAAATCCATGTACGGCCGCACCTATATGGGCATGGAGCGCACGACCTATCTCATCGGGCCGGATGGCAGGATCGCGCAGGTCTGGTCGAAGGTCAAAGTGAAGGGCCATGCCGAGGAGGTGCTCGCCGCCGCCCGGGCCCTTTGAACATGCCCACGGTGGCTGCGGCTATCCGGGGGGCCATGCTGACCGCCGACCCCGCAGCCAAGGCTATGGCGACGCGCGAGGTGCGGCGCGCATGGACGGCGGGCCGACTGGCCTTCGTGTTCGATGAGGCCATGCCGGACGAGCCTGCCAGGCCCGCCCGGCCAGAGCTCCTGCCGCCCAATGCCATGCCCAAGCGTGGGCGCGGCGGCTCGGAGCGCGGGCGCCTCGCGCTGCTCCACGCGCTCGCGCACATCGAATTCGTGGCGATCGACCTCGCGCTCGACGCAGCAGGACGCTTCGGCGCGGAGCGCGGCCCGGATTTCGTCAGCGACTGGCTCGATGTCGCCGCGGACGAAGCGATGCACTTTGCGCTGCTGGCGCGCCGGCTCCGCACGCTAGGATCCGATTACGGGGCCCTTCCCGCCCATGACGGGCTATGGGATGCCGCGCGCGAGACCGCGCACGACATTGCCGCTCGCCTCGCCGTCGTCCCGATGGTGCTCGAAGCGCGCGGACTTGACGTGACGCCGATGACGATCACGCGCTTCACTGCAGCGGGCGATTTGCGCTCTGCTCGCATCCTTGAACGAATCCTTGACGACGAGATCCGGCATGTGCGCTTCGGCACAACACACTTTCTCAAAGTCTGTGAGGAACGGGATGAATCGCCACCCGCGCTGTGGAAAACCCTTGTCGCGCGCCATTTCCGCGGGGCTGTTAAGCCGCCGTTCAACGACTCGGCGCGTCGTTCAGCCGGTTTATCGTGCGAATTGATGACAGGGGTTGTCTAGTTAAGACACTTCCCCCTAACCCCGCAGCAACGGAGCAGCGGGAGGGTTTTTCGCATAATCTCCAAAAAACCACCAGTCCGGCCGCGGGTTTCACCCGGTCGGCAAGCTGGTGGGCTGGGTCGATCTTGCACTGATACGAATGGGGACGAGCTCAAGTCCCGGTCAGTCAGGATCATAAAGGGTCATCAGGTCGTAATGTTCCAAAGCTCACTTCTGAAACGCATGTTTGGCCCGATTTTCACGGTCGCATGCCTTGTCTCGGCACCGGCTTATGCAAACAGCGCTGCCTCGGCCGACATCGCCGCCCCGCTTCGTGCTGCGGAAGCCGCGAAATCCGGGATCGCCGCAAGCACGGCCGACGACGAATTCCACCAGCTCTTCGCCAGCTGGAAGTCGCTTGAGAACGCCACCCCGGCTTTCTCATCGCCTGCCCGCACCAGCGGCACGGTCTCTATTCCCTCGCTGATCCCCGTCACCTCGAACCGTTCCATGAGCAGCGGCTTCGGCATGCGCGTCCACCCGGTTCTGGGCGGCCTGCGCGCGCACAAGGGCATCGACCTTCCCGCCACTACCGGCACGCCGATCCACGCTTCGGCTGATGGTGTTGTCGGAAAGGCCGATTGGTTCGGTGGCTACGGCCTGTTCGTCGAGCTTGAGCATGGCGCCGGTATGGAAACCCGCTACGGCCATATGTCGCGCATCGCGGTGGCTGAAGGTCAGCGCGTCCGCAAAGGCGATGTGATCGGCTATGTCGGCTCAACCGGCCGCTCCACCGGCTCGCACCTGCACTATGAAGTGCGCATTGGCGGAGAAGCGGTAAACCCGATTCCCTATATGCAGACGGTCGCTCCCGGTATCGCTACCGACGCGGTGCTGGCCAGCAACGACACAGCTGCGCGCTAACCCCCTTACAGCTATCGAGTCATCTTGGAGAGGATGGGAAAAAGGCGGCGGCAACGCCGCCTTTTTCTTTTGTGCTGCGGAAGCCGGGAAACGACGAATCCCGTTGCGCGCCTTAATCGAACGGTTAAACTCTTGGGAAACGCGGGCCGCTCGATCCGCCTGCTCTGAGAGGATGCGCATGCACTATCACCCCAGTTTCCACGCACGGACCCACCCGGACAAGCCCGCGGTGATCATGACCGGCAGCGGCGAGATGGTCACCTACGGTGAGCTCGAAAGCCAGAGCAACCGCTTCGCCCGGCTGCTGCGCGCACGCGGGATCGGCATCGGCGATACCATCGCGCTGTGCTTCGAAAACCACCCCGCCTTCTATTCGCTGTGCTGGGGTGCCCAGCGCGCCGGCATCGTCTATGTTGCGATTTCCTCGCGTCTCACCGCGCCGGAAGTCGCCTATATCGCGCGTGACAGCGGCGCGAAGTTGCTGGTCGGGCTCGCCTCCCTCGCACGCGTGCTCGATGCCGTCGCCTCAGAAGCACCCGAAGTCCCGCAACTGCGCCTGGGCGGCGAAGATGGGGGCGTCCATGATCTCGCCGCCGCGCTGGCGTCCATGCCTGATGAGCCGGTCGCCGACGAGCGCGCAGGCTGCGACATGCTCTATTCGTCGGGTACGACCGGCAAGCCCAAGGGCGTGCGCGTACCGCTGCCGGAAGATCCCGCGATCGGCGGCGCCAATTCGCTGATCGCGCTCGCCAGCGGCCCCTTCGGCATTCGCGGCGATGCAGTCTACCTCTCGCCCGCGCCGCTTTACCATGCCGCGCCGCTGCGCTGGTCGATGACCGTCCACCGGCTTGGCGGCACCGTCGTCTGCATGGAAAAGTTCGATGCCGAAAAGGCGCTGCAGGCAATCGAGCACTACCGCGTGACTGACAGCCAGTGGGTGCCCACCCATTTTGTGCGGATGCTCAAGCTGCCCGAAGACGTGCGGACGCGCTACGACCTCTCCTCGCTGCGCGGCGCGATCCATGCCGCTGCGCCTTGCCCGGTTCCGGTGAAGCGCGCGATGATCGAATGGTGGGGGCCTGTCCTCAACGAGTATTACGCCGGCACCGAAGGCAACGGCTTCACCTTCATTTCGAGCGCCGAATGGCTGGCCCGTCCCGGTTCGGTTGGCCGCGCCCTGCTCGGCACGATCCGCATCTGCGACGAGGCTGGCGACGAGGTGCCGCGCGGCACCGAGGGCCAGGTATTCTTCGAGGGCGGCAACCCGTTCAGCTACCACAACGATCCCGACAAGACCCGCGATGCAACCAATCGCCACGGCTGGACCAGCCTTGGCGATGTCGGCGTGGAGGATGAGGAGGGTTACCTGTTCCTCACCGATCGCAAGAGCTTCATGATCATCTCCGGGGGGGTCAACATCTACCCGCAAGAGATCGAGAACCTATTGATAACACATCCGAAAGTGGCCGATGTGGCGGTCATCGGCGCGCCCGATCCGGACATGGGCGAACGCGTGGTCGCCGTGATCCAGCCTGCGGATTTCGCCGAGGCCGGCCCTGCCTTGGCCGAGGAGCTGACCGCCTGGCTCGCCCCGCAGCTCAGCCGGGTCAAGCACCCGCGCCAGATCGACTTCCGCGAAGAACTGCCGCGCGAACCCACTGGCAAGCTGTTCAAGCGCCTTCTGCGCGACGAGTACAAGGCCGCTGCCGCCGCTCAATGAGCGAGTGGCGATAAACGGGGACAGTCCCTGTTTATCGCCACTCCAAGCCCGATCACACACAGCATCAAGTGCCTATATCGTCAATTTTCTTGACATCACGAACCATATAGGCTAAATGCCGCAACGGATCGGGAGTGTGGCTAGGCCGGCCTCGCTTCGCTCCATTCGGGGTTCACGCCCCGGACGCGGCCGGTGCGGGCTCGCAGGGTTCAAGCTTGGCTTCCAGGCTTGTTGAAGGATCGGGGCGGTAACGCTCAAAGACCTGGCCCAGGCAAGCCGCACCCACCGCGGGATGAGGATATGGTGCGGCGCAGTCAGCCGCAAAGGCACTGCCCAGCCGCCCGCGAATCCCGGTCCGGCAGCGCCAAGCCTCTTTCCGCAACCCACAGGACCGAGCCGGGAACGCCCGCATGGCTGCGCCCCGGACGCTCGCTACAA
>JBJXEK010000018.1:0-20860 GCA_046155055.1 Novosphingobium sp.
CAGGATGTCGCTGCCGAACGCCTCCGCTGCGTCGAGCTGGCCGGGGATGTTGGCATCGTAGAGGATCAGCGGGTGCAGATTGCCGTCGCCCGCATGGAACACGTTGGCGACACCGAGGCCGTGGTGGGCGGAGAGCTCTTCCATGCGGCGCAGGACTTCGGGCAAGCGGCGGCGGGGAATCGTGCCGTCCATGCACAGGTAATCGGGCGAGATGCGCCCGACCGCAGGGAACGCCGCCTTGCGGCCCGCCCAGAAGGCCATGCGCTCGGCCTCATCGGTGGAAACGCGCGAGGTGACTGCGCCGTTCTCGTTGGCGATGCGCGCTATTTCGGCGATCAAGTGCTCGCATTCGGCGGCAGGGCCATCGACCTCGACGATGAGCAGCGCGCCAACGTCAAGCGGATAACCGACTTGCACGAACGCCTCGGCAGCGTGGATCGCGGGGCGGTCCATCATTTCCATGCCGGCGGGGATGATCCCTTCGGCGATCACTTGCGCGACGCAGGCCCCGGCCTGTTCGGCACCCGGAAAGCCGACGAGCACCGCGCGCGCGGTTTCGGGCTTGGGCAGGATGCGCACGGTAACTTCGGTGACGACGCCCAGCAGGCCTTCAGAGCCAACGATCACGCCAAGGAGGTCCAGCCCGCAAGGATCAAGGTGCCGCCCGCCGAGGCGCACGATCTCGCCGTCCATGAGGACGAGTTCGATGCCCAGCACATTGTTGGTGGTGAGGCCATATTTCAGGCAATGCACCCCGCCCGAATTCTCCGCGACATTGCCGCCGATCGAGCACGCGATCTGGCTGGAGGGATCGGGCGCGTAATAGAAGCCCCTGCCCTCCACCGCCTGCGTGATCGCGAGATTGGTGACGCCGGGCTGCACCACCGCAACGCGGTCCTCGTAGTCCACTTCGATCACGCGCTTGAACTTGCCCATGCCGAGCAGCACAGCGTCCGCCAGCGGCAGCGCCCCGCCCGAAAGCGAGGTGCCCGAGCCGCGCGGCACAACCTTGACGTTTTCGGCGTGGCACCACTTGAGGATGGCTGAAACCTGCGCGACTGTTTCCGGCAGCACGACCAGCATCGGCGGCTGCCGATAGGCGGTGAGCGCGTCGGATTCCCAGGGGCGCAGCGCATCTGGCTCCACAATCACGCCCTCACCCGGCACAATCGCGCGCATGGCCGCGATGATCGCCGCGCGCTTGGCGAGCGTCTCGGCATCGGGCAAGGGCATCGCGATGGACATTGGGGGCTCCTTGGGTTCCGTTCCGACTGTTAGACGCAGCCTCCGCACACGCAAGACGGGAATGCGGGCGGTGCGGCGTGTTCAACGGGGCAGAAAGCCCTGCGCGAGGATGGCGACCATCTGGCGGGCAATGGCCTCGCCCGAAAGCGCGCCGCCGGGCTCGTGCCAGCGGGCCGGCCAGTTGAGCGCGCCGGCAAGCGTGAAAGCGGTAAGCTTGACATCGCACGGCAGGATCGAGCCATCTGCCATCGCCGCCGCGAGAAGGCCGCGCAAGTCACTGTCGATCTGGCGCTTGAGCGCACGGAACCGTGCGCGGCTCTCGGGCACCAGCGCCTCGTCAGCCGTGCGGATCACGCAGCGCCCGAAATCATCCATGTTCACCTCGGCGTAGCGCACCAGGAAGGCAATCAGCCGGTCTGCACCGGTGCCCGCGCTCTGGCGGGACTGTTCGGCCGCATCGATCAGCTGGCCGAGGCCAATCGAGACGCATTCGAGCAGGACCTGATCCTTGTTGCCGAGATAGTGATAGATCGTGGGCTTCGAGATACCGAGCCGCGCCGCCACATCATCGAGCGAGGTCTGGTGGAAGCCTCGCTCGTTGAACATCTGCACCGCGGCGCGCAGCACGGCAGCACGCTTCGCCTCGCGCGCGGAGCGCCTCACCTCCGCCGAGGGAAAGGGAGACGGGTTCGGGTCCAAAGGGGCTTCCATCCTGCCGGCAGAGTTGACGGAAAACCGGCGGGCATGCAATCTACTCCTGCGTAAAAAACATTGCGGAGACGGGGCGCGATTCGCTGCGCCATTGCAGCAGGAGATCGGACATCATGGACATTGCAGGACTGGCCGCCATCGTTACCGGCGGCGCATCGGGGCTGGGCGCGGCGACCGCCGAACTGCTGGCGGCGCGCGGGGCGAAGGTCACGCTGTTCGATCTGAACGCCGAGCTGGGCGAGGCCAAGGCGGCGGAGATCGGCGGGCGCTTTGCGGCGGTGAACGTGACCGACGAGGACGCGGTGACGAACGCCATTGCCGAAGCCGAGGCGGTGAATGGCAAGGCACGCATTCTAATCAACTGCGCCGGGATCGGCCCGCCGGCCAAAGTGCTGAACCGCGATGGCAGTCCGCTGCCTCTGGCCGACTTTGCCAAGATCGTGAACATCAACCTAATCGGTACGTTCAACGTGCTCTCCAAGTTCGCCGCGCGCATCCATGATGCCGATCCGCTGAACGAGGACGGCGAGCGCGGCGTGATCATCAACACCGCCAGCGTCGCGGCGTTCGAAGGTCAGATCGGCCAGCCTGCTTATGCGGCTTCCAAAGGCGGTATTGTCGGCATGGCGCTGCCCATCGCGCGCGAGTTCGCCCGCTACGGCATCCGCGTGAACACCATCGCACCGGGCATCTTCTGGACCCCGCTGCTCGGCTCGCTGCCGCAGGAAGCACAGGATTCGCTGGGCCGGCAGGTCCCCTTCCCCAGCCGCCTCGGCAAACCGGTGGAGTATGCCAAGATGGTCGAGGCCATCGTGATAAACCCCATGGTCAATGCCGAAGTCATCCGCCTCGACGGCGCGATCCGGATGGCGCCGAAGTAAGCGCGACGCTGTTCTCAGGAAGGTATTTGGCATGACGATCAGCAGCGAAGCGCTCGAAATGGCGGCAAAGGTCGAGGCCTTCGTGCGCGGCACGATTTTCGCCTACGAACAGGACCCGCGCCGCGACCACCACGGCGCGCCAACCGACGAACTCGTCATGGAAATGCGCGAACTGGCGCGCGTAGCAGGCGTGCTGACCCCGCACATCCGGCCCGATGGCAGCCACTACACCCAGCGCGAGACCGCCGTGATCCTGATCAAGTCAGGCCTCACCCCGCTCGGCATGCTCGCCTGCAACACGCAGGCGCCGGACGAGGGTAACATGTACCTCATCGGCCATGTCGGCAGCCCGGACCTCAAGGAGCGCTTCCTCAAGCAGCTCGTGGAAGGCCGATCGCGTTCGGCCTTCCTCATGACCGAACCCGCCGAGCTCAACGGCGCGGGCGCGGACCCGTCGATGATGCTCACCACCTGCCGCAAAGACGGCAACCACTGGGTGGTGAACGGCAAGAAGTGCTTCATCACCGGGGCCGAGGGCGCGAAAGTCGGCATCGTGATGGCGAAGTCAGAAGATCCGGACAGCAAGGGCGGCGCGTGCATGTTCCTTGTCGACCTGCCCGACCCCGCAATCCAGATCACCGGTGTGCCCAACACCATCGACAGCTCGATGCCCGGGAGCCACGCCGAGATCACCATCGACAACTTGCGCGTGCCCGCTGACCAGATGCTCGGCGATGCGGGCGAAGGCTTCAAATATGCGCAGATCCGGCTGAGCCCCGCGCGGCTTTCGCACTGCATGCGCTGGCTGGGCGGGTGCATGCGCGCGCAGGAAATCGCGACCGACTATGCCAACCGCCGCATGGCCTTCGGCAAGACGCTGATCGACCACGAAGGCGTGGGCTTCATGCTTGCGGAAAACATGATCGACCTGAAGCAGTGCGAGCTGATGATCGACTGGTGCGCAGGCGTGCTCGACACCGGCTCGCTCGGTACGGTCGAAAGCTCGATGACCAAGGTCGCGGTGTCCGAGGCGCTGATGCGCGTGGCAGACAAGTGCGTGCAGGTGATGGGCGGCACGGGCGTGACCGACAAGACCATCGTCGAGATGATGTTCCGCGAAGTTCGCGCGTTCCGCATCTATGACGGCCCGACCGAGGTCCACAAGTGGAGCCTCGCCAAGAAGCTGCGGCGCGACTGGAAGGCCGCGCAATAAACGTCTTCAAGGGTTCGCGATCAGGAGCCTGCACAGTTCGGCTTGCGGCCTCGGCTTGGCGGCAATCACGTCGCCCAGCGTGAGGACAGTTGCAGACGCTTGCCGCCATTGCGGCCAGACCGGAAGCCCGGGGACATTGGGATCTCCGGTTCGGGCGAAATTGATCCAATAGGCCTGCATCGCCTGCGCCAGCCTGCGATCAATCGCGTCACCGGGCAACCAGCTGTCCGCCGTATCGAAAACGTACGGTATCTCGGCGCCGTGATAGGCGCCAAGTCCGTGCTGGCCCGGTCTTACCCGTGCGAACCGGTAGACGAAGACGCGCTGGCCAGACGCTGCGGCGGCATCGGCAGCACGCGCTGAAGGGCAGTGAAACGCCTTGGCTGCGCTCACCGTCTCCAACTGACGGGCCAAACTTCCCGGTGTCCGGTCGAGGAGCGACGCGATCTGCGCCGAATGCTCCGGTGCGAACCCTGCCAGTTCGGCTTTCAGTTCAGACGCTTGGCCGGCCTGGTCCTTGGGCAGGTACATAAGATACTCGTCGGCATTGCTGCCGATGAGGGTCGGAACCGCCAGGCGGGGCGGCCACGCGGCCACGGGCGCATAGAAATGCCCGGCGAGCTTGGCCTGCTGCAGGGCGATGATGGACTGCCACGGCATGGCACGCAGGCTGGCCGCCGTCTCGTCTTCAGCAGCGAGGCCAAGGGCGAAGCGGGCGGCTTCGTCCGCGCGCATCACGCCGTCCGAGGCGAGATAGCCGCTCTCGACGATCAGCCGGGCAAACAGGCCACGGGCTTCGGGCATCAAGGCCAGCGCGGCAATATCGGTGCCGCCGGCAGATTCGCCGAACAGCGTAATCCGTGCGGGATCGCCGCCGAACCGGCTGATATGGGCCTTGATCCAGCGCAGCGCTGCCACCTGATCGAGCAAGCCTTGCCGGCCGCTGGCGTCCTTGCCCAGCGCAGGGTGCGCGAAAAAGCCCAGCAGGCCGAGCCGGTAATTGAGCGAGACCACCACCACGCCCTGCCGCGCAAGCTGCGTGCCGCGATAGTTCGGCTCATGACCATAGCCATTCTCGTTCGAACCGCCGTGAATCCACACCATGACTGGACGGCGCTGACCCGGCGGCATTGGCCGGGCATCGGCAGTCCAGATGTTGAGATAGAGGCAGTCTTCATCGATGCGTTGGGGGCCTGTGATCGTCTCGGGCGGACGGCCCATCGCCTTCGCAACATTGCGATACCAGCGGGTGTTGCCGTCGCTCTGCGGGCAGGCCGGGCCGAAGCGCGAAGCATCGACGCGGCCGCGGCGGGTTGGCACGGGCTGCGGCGCCTTCCAGCGCAAATCACCGACCGGCGGGCGAGCATAAGCAATGCCGCGGAACGCCGCGACGCCGTTGTCCTCCCGCACGCCGACCAGCGCATGCTGGCCCAGCCGAACGATCGGAGCGGCAGTGGCCGCGCCGAGCAGCGCCGGCCACGCCGCGACAGCGAGCAGGCACGCTGCCCCTCGCCATGCATTCCAAAATGCGGCGGCCATTCCGTGTCCTCGCGCTGTCATCCTGCGGCCCATGGGTTCAGACATTACTTGCGGGTTGTTCACAATCAAGTCGGTCTGGGCCGGTTGCGCAAAGCGCTGGCTGGTGCGATCCCTTGCGCCGACATCGAACCGCTTGAGGCCGCAATTGCCCGTGCAGACCGTCATCATTTCGGCCGCCGCCAGCGGTATCGGCCTTGCGATCGCGCGCGGGCTGAGCGCCGATGGTTGGCAGGTCTATGTGTGCGATCAGGATCAGCCAGCGCTGGCCGCGTTGGCGCTGACCGATCCAGGACTGGTGGCCTTTCCGTGCGACGTAAGTGATGCCGCGGCGGTCGACGCATTTTTCCGCGCGGTCGAGGCGGATCTGGCGCGCGCGGGGCTTTCCGGCATCGACCTTCTGGTCAACAACGCCGGCATTTCTGGCCCCACCGCGCGGCTGGAAGAGCAGCCCGTGGAGGACTGGCGCCGGACCATCGACGTCAACATCAACGGCATGTTCCTGATGAGCCGCCGCGCCATATCGCTGCTCCGCCTGAGAGCCCCCGGCTCGTCGATCATCACCATGAGCTCCAATGCCGGGCTCCTGGGCTGCCCGCTGCGCGGGCCTTATGTCGCCAGCAAGTGGGCCTTGATCGGCCTGACCAAGACCCTGGCGATGGAGCTAGGGCCCGAAGGCATCCGCGCCAACGCGCTGTGCCCCGCTAGTGTCGAGGGGCCGCGCATCGACCGGGTGATCGCCGCTGATGCCGCGGCGCGCGGGCTTTCGGTGGGCGAGGTGGAGGCCCAATACAAGCGCCAGTCCTCGCTCAGGACTTTCGCCACCAACGAAGACATCGTGGACATGGTGCGGTTTCTGACCTCGCCTGCCGGGCAGCGGATTTCGGGGCAGGCGCTCGCGATCGACGGCCACACAGAGAGCCTGTCGCTCGATATGGATAGTCAGCGACCCTTAGGCGTTTTTGGCAAGACGCCATGACCGCTGCGCATTTTGTGTTCTTTTCCGCCATTCCCAATCTAAGCTGCCGGGCAGGCCAAGAGGACACGCCATGAATTTCGAGACCTTCATTACCTGCGCCGTCACCGGTTCGGGTGCCACGGCGGACAAGCACCCCGCCCTCCCTGTCACGCCCGAGCAGATTGCCGATGCCGCGATCGAAGCGGCGCGGGCCGGGGCAGCGATTGCTCATATCCACGTGCGCGATCCTGAAACCGGCAAGGGCAGCCGCGATGTGGCGCTCTACCGCGAGGTGGTCGAGCGGGTGCGCGCGAGCGACACCGACGTCGTGATCAATCTCACCGCCGGGATGGGCGGCGATATCGTGTTCGGCGCGGGAGAGCATCCGCTGCCGCTCGATCCGGCGGGTACCGACATGGTCGGGCCGATGGAGCGGCTGCTGCATGTGCAGGCGCTGCTGCCCGAGATTTGCACGCTCGATTGCGGCACAATGAACTTCGCCGAAGCCGACTATGTGATGACCAACACGCCCGGCATGCTGCGCACCATGGCAGCCGAAGTGCAGCGGCTCGGCGTGCGGCCCGAACTCGAAGTCTTCGACACCGGGCATCTCGTGTTCGTGAAAGAGCTGATCCGCGACGGACTGCTCGACGATCCGGTGATGATCCAGCTCTGCATGGGCATCCCCTATGGCGCACCGGACGATCCGTTGACGACGATGGCCATGGTCCATCAGCTACCGCTGGGCGCGGTGTTCAGCGGCTTTTCGATCGGGCGGAACCAGCTGCCGTTTGTCGCCATGGCGGCGCTGGCGGGCGGCAATGTGCGCGTGGGACTGGAGGACAACCTCTACCTCGGGCGCGGCGAATTTGCGAGCAATGGCCAGTTGGTGGAGCGCGCGGTGCAGATCCTGACCGGGATGGGTGCGCGCATTCTCGGGCCTGCGGAAGTGCGAACCCGGCTCAAGCTAACAAAGCGCTGAGAGACAGAAACCGATGACACAGGAAATCCGCAAGGTCGGCATTGTTGGAGGCGGCGTGATCGGCGCAGGCTGGGCGGCGCGCTTCGTGCTCAACGGTATTGACGTGGCGATTTACGATCCGGACCCGGAGATCGAACGAAAGACCACGGCGGTGATCGCCAATGCGCGCCGCGCGATGACCCGGCTGTTTGGCCAGGCGCTGCCCGCCGAAGGCACGGTGAACTTTGCGGCCAGCATTGCTGAAGCAGTGCGCGAGGCCGATTTCATCCAGGAAAGCCTGCCCGAACGCGAGGACCTGAAAGTGCGGCTGCTTGCCGAGATGGATGCGGCAATGCCCGATCATGCGGTGATCGGCTCGTCCACATCGGGCCTGCTGCCAACCAAGCTGCAGGCAGGCATGGCGCGGCCCGACCGTTTGGTGGTCGGCCATCCGTTCAATCCGGTCTACCTTCTGCCGCTGGTCGAAGTCTGCGGCGGCGTTCTGACCAGCCAGGCAACGAAGGACATTGCCGCCGCCGTTTACCAGCGCATCGGCATGAAAGTGCTGCACGTGCGCAAGGAGATCGACGGGTTCATCGCCGACCGCCTGCTCGAAGCCGTGTGGCGCGAGGCGCTCTGGCTGATCAACGACGGAATCGCGACTGCATCCGAAATCGACGACGCGATCCGCTTTGGCGCGGGGATGCGTTGGTCGTTCATGGGCACCTTCCTCGTCTACCGGCTGGCGGGCGGCGAGGATGGCATGCGCCATTTCCTCCACCAGTTCGGCCCCTCGATGGAATGGCCCTGGACCAAGCTGATCGGCCCCAAGCTGACGGATGAGCTGATCGAGACGATCACACGGCAATCCGACGAGCAGGCGGGCGGCATCGATCTGCGCACGTATGAAAAGCTGCGCGACGATTGCCTGGTCGACCTGACCCACGCGCTCGAGCGCAACGATTTCGCCGCGGGCGCGGTGGCGCGCGCGCACCGCCAACGGCTGGGCGGGCCAAGTCTGACAAAGGCCCCTGCGATCGGTTCGGCGCTGGCAGACGGACGGCTGCTGACAATCTCGACGGCTGTCCAGCCCGAGTGGATCGACTACAACGAACACCTCACCGAATGGGCCTATCTCAAGCTGTTCGGCGATGCGACCGATGCGGTGCTCGCGAAGATCGGCGCAGGCGCGGAGTACGTCGCGGCGGGCCATTCGTGGTACACGGTCGAGACGCATATTCGCCACCTCGGCCAGGCGCGGCTGGGCGAACCCATCGAAATGCGCACACGGGTGCTGGGGGCAGACGCGAAGCGCTTGCATCTCTTCCACGAAATGGTCAGCCTGAAACAAGATGCGGTGATCGCCACATCCGAGCACATGTTGGTTCATGTCGATGCCATGGCCGAAAAGTCGGCAGCGGCCCCGCAAGCCATGCAGGACAAGGCACAGGCCCTGGTTGCCGGACAGGGGCATCTGCCGCTGCCGGAGGGAATGGGCCGGAAGATCCGGATGCCCGGGCAGGATTGAAGTCCGCTGACGCGGGGGGGAATGAGCAGGCATGGCCTTGGTGGAATCGCGCTCGATCGATTATGTGCCGCTGGCCGAGCGGCGCGGCGGGGTGCGGGATCTCTGGCCGATCTGGTTCACAGGTGACGCGCATCTGGCGACGCTGGCCACCGGCGCGATCAGCGTGGCGGCCGGGCTAGATCTGTTCTGGTCGAGCCTCGCGATCGTCGGTGGCTGCGTGCTCGGCACCGTGCTGATGGCGCTACATTGCACGCAAGGCCCGCACCTCGGGCTGCCGCAGATGATCCAGTCGCGCCCCCAGTTCGGCTATCTCGGGGCCTTGCTGGTCTGGATCGTCGCGCTTGTCACCTACATCGGCTTCAATGCGCTCAACCAATCGCTCGCGGCGAGCACGGTCAAGGAACTAACCGGCCTTCCAGGCGGGCCGACCATCGTGGTTTTCGCGGTCGTGGCCGCCGCCGTGGCGGCGATCGGCTATGATCTTATCCACAAGGCGCAGCGGCTGGTCGCCTATGTCACGCTGGCCGCGCTCGTGGTCTATACCGCCGGTGCCTTCACCATTGTCGATTTCGGCGTCCTGCTGCGGCCCGGCCCGTTCAAGCCCACACTGTTCCTGATCCAGTTCTTCGGGGCGGCGACCTATCAGCTTAGCTGGTCGATTTATGTGTCCGATTATTCGCGCTACCTGCCGCGGGAGGTGGGGATCCGGTCCGCGTTTATCTGGACGTTTTTGGGCGCGTTCATCGGCGGCACCTGGATGATGCTGGTTGGCGCATTCGCGGCTGCGGCTTTCGCGGACACGGACATCGTTGTTGCGGTCAGGCACAGCGCGGATGCGATGTTCGCCGGGTTCGGGGCGATCATGCTGGTCACCAGCTTCTGCGGGATGATCATGATCACCGTGCTCAATTTCTACGGTGCGTCGCTCACCCTGCTGAGCGTGGTCGACAGTCTGACGCCGGTCACTCTCGGAGCGCGATCGCGGCTGGTGTCGCTTGCGGTATGCTTTGCGGCTTCGCTGTCGCTGTCACTCGCCGTGGGCGGAAATGTGCTGCACGGGTTCGAGGCCTTCCTCGGCGTCCTAGTCTACCTCTTCACGCCGTGGACCGCGATCAACCTCGCGGACTTCTTCGTTGTGCGCAAAGGCCACTATTCGATCCGGGCGATGTTCATGGCGGACGGACTCTATGGCAAGTGGAACTGGCGCGGTCTCGTCTCTTACGCGGTCGGCTTCATCGCCATGATCCCCTTTTTCAAGACCAGCCTCTATGTCGGCCCGGTCGCCGAGATGCTGGGACGGGCAGATATCTCGATGCTGATTGGCCTGCCGGTTTCGGCGGCGATCTACCTCTGGCTGTGCCGCGATCTCGACCTTTCGGCAGAGCGGGCGGCGATTGCCGTGCTCGACCGGAATCTGGAAACGGAGCCGGTGCGATGACCCTGCGGCTTGTGGCATTGGCCCCGACACTGGCTCTTACCCTGTTTGCAGCACCCGCATGCGCCAAGCCCATCGCCTTTCCCACTCATTTCGATCCGATCGGCACCCCGGTTTCCAGCTTCAAGACGCGCGAGGGGCGGACGGTGCACTATACCGATACTGGCGAGGCGGGCTGGCGCCCCATGCTCTTCATCGGCGGTGTCGGCACCAGCGGCCGCGCGCCCGAACTGGTCGCCTTCCTCGATACCTTGCGCCGCCGCCTCAAGGTCCGGATCATCGCAGTCGAACGCAACGGCTTGGGCGATACCACCTATGATCCGGCATGGACGTTCGCCGATTACACCGGCGAAGTGCAGCAGGTTCTCGGACACCTGGGCATCGGGAAATTCGCGCTTGTCGCGATCTCGGGCGGCGGGGCCTATGCCGGCCATATTGCTGCCGCTATGCCAGAGCGCGTGGCCTCTTGGCACATGCTCGCCGCGATTGCCTCGGCCCCGGCTGATAGCGCGCCCTGCGTCGCAGATCAGGCCGCGATCGAGGCTGGTCTGGCAAAGCAGGTCGGAGCGCCGCGAGTGTTCTGGGCCATGCCCGCAGACGGTGTCGCGGCCAAAGTTCCCGGCTTTACCGACCGCACGGCGGATGAGGGCGCGCGCGCCTTCTTCATCGCCGGACAGCGCGGCGATGCGCGCGGTGTGGCGCGCGAATACAAGCGGTTCTGCGATGCGCCCGCACCGGTCTCAGGGTTCCCGGCACCAACCTTCTTCTATTACGGCGAGGCCGACCCGCTCGTGCCCCCAAGCCAAGGCGCGTTCTGGGCCAGCAAGGTCGCGGGCAAAGTCACCTTCCGCCGCTATCCCGGCGAGGGCCACGATGTGCAGTATCGTCATTGGGACCAGTTGCTGCTCGATGTTGCCGGCTATGGCGCGCAAACGCTCGTTTGCGAGCAGGGTCGCGCGCGGCTGGTGGCGAGCCTCGTCGAACCGGCACGGCTTGCTGCGGGGCAGACGCTCGGCGTCTGTGCCTGGCTAAACAGCCATGACGCAAGGCATTAGAACTCAGGATGGCCTTGGCGGACCTGCTTGCCAAGGTGCAGGCTTGCCCGAATACCATCAGCAAGGATTGGATATGAAGACGGAGAGTCCCCTGGAACAAGCTGGGCACGGGTTGCGCACGCCGCTGGAAGGCATTGCCGCGAAAGCTTGGGCTACAGGTGAGCCGATTGCGGCACCGCTGCGCCTGATCAGCCCAACCGTGCCGCGCGATTGGGTCGATTACAACGGGCACATGAGCGAATCCTGCTACCTGCTGGTGTTCGGCGACCAGTCCGACGCCTTGTTCCGCTTCATCGGGATCGACGAGGCCTACCGCGCTGGCGGACATTCGCTGTTCACCGTGCAGACCATGATCTTCAATCTCGCCGAAGCGCATCTCGGCGACCGGCTCGACCTTTCGCTCCAACTGCTCGATGCCGACGAAAAGCGGCTGCACATCTTCCACGCCATGCACAATACCGAAACCGGTGTGCTGCTGGCCACCGGCGAGCAGATGCTGGTGCATGTCGATATGGCGGCTGGGCGCAGCATTCCGATGCCGCCAGATCTCCATGCCCGCGTGCAAGCCGTGCTCGCCGCCCATGCCAACCTTGCGCGCCCCGCTCAGGCCGGGTGCCATATTGCCATCAAACGGAAAATCGAAGGGGATGTGAGCTGATGCATTTCGAACTGTCCTCCGAGCAGCAGATGCTGGTCGATACCGTGCGCCGCTTTGTTGAGGCCGAGCTCTATCCGCATGAGAAAATGGTCGAGGAGACCGACAACGTGCCGGACGAGCTGGCCGCCGAAATCCGCGCCAAATCGCAGGCGCTCGGGCTCTATGCCGTAAACATGCCGGCAGAACTGGGCGGCGGCGGGCTCGGCACGTTCGACACCACGCTGATGGAACGCGAACTCGGCCGTGCCAGCTATGGCCTCCAGATGATGATCGCACGGCCGAGCAATATCCTGCGCGGGTGCACCGGCAGCCAGATCGAGGACTATCTGCTCCCGACGATCCGGGGCGAACGGCATGATTGCCTCGCGATGACCGAGCCCGACGCCGGGTCCGACGTACGCTCGATGCGCACCTTTGCGCGCCGGGACGGAGACGATTTCGTGATAAACGGCAGCAAGCATTTCATCAGCCATGCCGATGTCGCCGATTTCGTGATCCTCTGCGCTGCGACCGGCGAGGCGGGCAGCAAAAAGACGATCAGCTGCTTCCTTGTCGATTTCGATACCCCCGGCCTCACCCGCCGGCGCGGACCGAACTGTGTTTCGCACCGCGGCTATCACCAGTGCGAACTGTTTTTCGAGGACTGCCGGGTTCCTGCCTCCAGCCTGCTGGGCGATCTCGACAAGGGCTTTGAACTGATGGGGCAATGGCTGGGCTCGACCCGGTTGCAGGTCGCCACCACCTCGGTCGGGCGCGGGCAGCGAGTGCTGGAAATGGCGACGCAGTGGGCCGCAACGCGCAAACAGTTTGGCCAGACCATCGGCAAGTTTCAGGGCACCGGCTTCAAGCTGGCCGACATGAAGACCGAGCTCGAAGCCGCCGAACTGCTGACGTTCCGCGCGGCGTGGAAGGACGATCAGGGCACGATGACCGATACCGACGCGGCAATGGCCAAGCTCTATGCTTCCGAAGCGCTGGCGCGCGTGGCCGACAACGCGCTGCAGATTTTCGGAGGGATGGGGCTGATGGACGGCCTTCCGATCGAGCGTTTCTGGCGCGATGCGCGAGTCGAGCGGATCTGGGACGGCACCAGCGAGATCCAGCGCCACATCATCAGCCGCGCGCTGCTGCGTCCGCTGGAGGCATGAGCGGCACGCGATTAGCGCGCTTGCTGCGCCCGCGCAGTCTGGCGATCGTGGGCGGCAAGGCGGCTGAAGAGGCCGTGCGCCAGTGCCGCGCGCTGGGCTTTGCCGGCCCGATCTGGCCGGTGAACCCTAAGCGCTCGGAGATGGGCGGCCTGCCCTGCTTTCCCGATATGGCAGCGCTGCCCGCTGTGCCGGACGCGGTGTTTATTGCCGCCCCTGCCCCGGCCACCATCGCACTGGCAAGCGAACTGGCCGGGGCCGGCGGCGCGATCTGCTATGCGGCGGACTTTGCCGAAAACGGAGACGAAGGTAGCGAGCGCCAGGAGGCGCTGCTCGCCGCTGCCGGAGGCGTGCCGCTGGTGGGGCCCAACTGCTACGGCATGCTCAACCTGTTCGACCGGGTCGCACTGTGGCCCGATCAGCATGGCTGCCTGCCAATCGATTCCGGGCCCAAAGGCGCTCGGGGCGTCGCAATCATCAGCCAAAGCGGCAACCTCGCGCTCAACTTCACGATGCAGACGCGCGGACTGCCGATTGGCTATGTCATCTCGGTCGGGAATTGCGCCGATGTCACCCCGGCGGACCTGATCGAGGCGCTGATTCAGGACCAGCGCATCAGCGCCATCGGGCTGCATCTGGAAGGACTGGGATCGGTTGCGCGGTTCTCGCAGGCCTGCCTTGCCGCGCGCGCAGCGGGGGTGCCGCTGGTGGCGCTGAAGACGGGCGCTTCGACCAAGGGCGCGGCGCTGACGCTATCGCACACCAGTTCGCTCGCTGGCGCCGATGCGCTCTGCGATGCATTATTCGCACGCTACGGCGTGGCGCGGGCGCACGATCCGGCGAGCTTCCTCGAGACCTTGAAGCTGCTCCATGTGAGCGGGCCCTTGCGCGGGCGGCGGATCACCAGCGCGAGCTGTTCGGGCGGCGAAGCATCGCTCACCGCCGATCTGGCGGAGCGCGCGGGCCTCGATACGCCGGACTTTCCCAAAGGCGTTCAGGCCGATTTGGAGGCAGTGCTCGGACCCCGGGTCAATGTCGCCAATCCGCTCGATTACCACACCTATATCTGGGGTGACGAGGCGGCGCAGACGGCGTGCTTTGCGGGGATGTTGCGGGCGGACTTCGAAGCCTCGCTGCTCATCCTCGATTTCCCCCGTGCAGACCGTTGCACTGGCGCGGACTGGGATGTGACCATCGCGGCCTTCCTTGCAGCGGTGCAGGCCTGCCCGGCGGCGCAAGGCACGGTGCGGATTGTGGCGAGCGCGCTGGCCGAGAACATGCCCGAACCGGTGGCTGTGCAACTGATAGCGCAGGGCATTGTGCCCGCAAATGGTCTTGCCGAGGCGCTGCAGGCGGTGGCGGCTGCTGCGCGGATCGGGGAGGCCTGGGCCCGCCCTGCGCCCCCAGCCCTGCCCCAAGCGCAGCCCGCTCGGCCGGGCAAGATCATCACCTGGGACGAGGTACGCAGCAAGGCCGCGCTGGCGGCAAGCGGCGTTCCGGTGCCGCGCGGACGCCTGCTGACGCTGGCCGAACTAGAGGCGCTGTGCAGCGATGAAGCAGAGCCCCTGCCCGCGCCATTCCCGCTGGTACTCAAGGCGGTAGCCGCCGATCTTGCCCACAAGACCGAACTGGGCGGCGTGGCACTCGGCCTTTCCAGCCGCGACGAACTTCTCTCTGCGGCGCGGCGCATGGCGGGGCTTGGTGGTACCTTTCTCATCGAGGAAATGGTCGGCGGCACCGTGGCCGAGCTGATCGTAGGGATCGGCCGCGATCCGCAGTTCGGCCTGTTCATGACGCTGGGCGCGGGCGGCATTTTCGTCGAACTGCTGCGCCAGACCGAGCAAGTGCTGCTGCCTGCCAGCCGCGCCGAGATCGAGGCCGCGCTGGCGCGGCTTACGCTGCACAGCGTGCTGTCAGGATACCGGGGCCGCGCTGGCTGCGATATGCCGGCGCTGATCAATGCCATTGCAGCGGTTGCCGCTTTCACGATGGCGCACTGCGACCGGCTGGAAGAACTCGACGTCAATCCGCTGCTGGCCCTGCACCAGGGCGCAGTGGCGGTGGATGCGCTGATCCGGATGAGGGAGCCCTGACCATGAGTGCCGTCACGCTTGAAACCCGCGCCGGGATCCTGATCATCACGCTGGACCGGCCCAAGGCCAATGCCATAAACGTGGCGACCAGCCTCGAACTCTATGCCGCGTTCAAGTCGCTGAACGACGATCCGGCGCTGCGCGCAGGCATCGTCACCGGCACCGGGCGGTTTTTCTCGGCAGGCTGGGATCTTGGCGCGGCGGCCGATGGCGAAGCGGTCGATGCCGATCATGGACCCGGCGGATTTGCCGGGCTCACCGAATACTTCAGCCTGACCAAGCCGGTAATCGCAGCGGTGAACGGGCTGGCGGTGGGCGGCGGGTTCGAGCTGGCGCTGGCGGCCGACCTTATCGTCGCCAGCACCGCCGCGCGTTTCTGGCTGCCCGAGGCGCAACTGGGCATCCTGCCCGATTCAGGCGGGTTGCTGCGCCTGCCAAAGGCCATCCCCGAGCGGCTCGCGCGCGAAATGATCCTGACCGGGCGGCGGCTGGAAGCCGATGAGGCGCTGACTCTCGGCCTCGTCAGCCGGGTTGTGGAACCCGAAGCGTTGCTGGACAGCGCGCTGGAGCTTGCCGCCGGCATCGCTCGCTCGGCCCCGCTAGCGATTGCCGCCGCACGCGACATCCTGCGCGCGACGGAGGGGCTGGAAGTCGAGCAGGGCTACCGGGCGATGCGCAGCGGGGCGATCCCATCTTATCGCGTGATGCTGGATTCCGAGGATGCACTAGAAGGCCCGCGCGCTTTCGCCGAGGGCCGTGCGCCCGAGTGGCAGGGACGCTGAGCGGCAGGGAGCAGCTGCCGCCCGGCCCACTCCCTGTCAGCGGATCGCGACGTTCAGCGTGACCGCCGCAAGGACAGCCTCATCAGCGATTTGTAGCACTGCGAGGAATTCCTCGCGCTACGCAGCCGGATCAGGAGCTGAGGGGAACGCCGAGATCGTGCCTGCGGTCGTTGCTACTCCTTCGGCCAGCTCGGGCGGGCAAGCTGGAACACATCCTTGGTGCGGGTATACCAGCCCGCACCGTGGACGCGGCCAATAAGGTCCATCGCAGGTGTGTCGATGTGGCAGCGCACAGGGTCGATCACGAAGCGGTCCTGGACATGCGCGGCGAGCACTTCGCCGATGACAAGCGTCTGGCCCGGCCCCAGCACCACGCGCTGCGTCAGGCGGCATTCGAACGCCACGGGCGCGCTGGCGATGCGCGGCGGGGTGACCACGGTGGAAGGGATCACCGCGATCCCGGCGAAATCGATCTCGTCCACGTCCGGCGGGGCGTCGATGCAGGTCTGATTCATCGCGGGCGCGTCGGCCTCGCTGACGAGATTGACCACGAATTCGCCGGTCTCGAGGATGTTGCGGTCCGAATCCTTGAGCGTTCCGTCGCTCCGCGCGAGCATGCCCAGCACGATCGTGGCTGGATCGGGCCCCATCGCGTTGAAGAAGCTATAAGGTGCGGCATTGCGCGCACCAGCCGCGGATTGGCTGGTGATCCAGGCGATCGGGCGCGGCACAATCGTGCTCGCGAGGATCTTGTAGCGGTCCGCCGGTGCCAGCGCGCGCATATCGAAGTGCATCAGGGCTCGCTCCGCACCGCCGACTGGCGGGCCTTGTTGACCGTCAGGCTGAACACATCCGGGCGAGCGTAGTGTCCCACCACATCGAAATCGAACTTGCCGCGCGCGATCTGATCGGTGTCGAGATCTGCGTAAAGGATGGTCTCACCGCTGAAATCGGGCCCGGCCAGGACTTCGCCGAGCGGATCGATGATGCAACTGCCGCCGCGCATGAGCACGGTTTCGGGTTCGTCGCCCAGCGCGCAGGCATAGTCGGCGGGATAGGCCCCGCGCGTGATATGCTGGCAGGCCGAAAGCACGAAGCAGCGGCCCTCCAGCGCGATGTGGCGCATCGTGGGCAGCCAGGTGTCGCGGTCGTCGGCCGTAGGCGCGCAATAGATCGTGATGCCCTGATCATACATCGCCATGCGCAGCATCGGCATGTAGTTTTCCCAGCAGATCACCGCGCCAATCCTCCCCAGCGCCGTTTCGATCACCGGCAGGGTAGAGCCGTCACCAAAGCCCCAGATCAGCCGTTCGCCGGCGGTGGGCATCAGTTTGCGATGCGTACCCACAAGGCCTCGCGCACCGTCGATCAGGAGCGCGGTGCAATAGAGCGTACTGCCGCCCCGCTCGATGCAGCCCATCACCACGAACTGCCCGGTCGCCGCAGCCGCCTCGAGCACAACGGCCAGTTCCGGCCCATCAAGCGCGATCGCGGCTTCGGCATAGCGGGCAAACGCGTCCCGGCCAGGCGCGGTGCGCTGCCCGACGACAGTGCCGAAATCTGCGCCCTTGGGATAAAGGCCCAGAAAGGCTTCGGGAAACACCGCCAGTTCAGCTCCGTGCGCCGCCGCTTCGCGGATCAGCGCAGCGGCCTTTTCGCCGCAGGCCATAGGATCGAACGGCACCGAACCAGCTTGCACGACGGCGACTTTGTGATGCGGCATGGCGGTATCTCCTTGGGACGATGGTCGAGACGGACTGATTGGCACCAGACGTGATGTTTTTCAGGTTTATAAGTTTGATGTCGAAGGACGTCGACTATGGCCTGGCCGCAGAACGATGCCTACCGCGAAGAGAGTATCGGCGGGATGCAGCGCATCGGAACGCTGCGCAACACGGTGGTTGCGGTACAGATGCAGTTCGGCAAATCCGGTGCGGTTGGCGCTCTCGAACCAGCCCTCCAGCGCGGCGTTTACCGTTTCGAAAAAGCCCGGATAAAACACGATCCCCTCTGCATCGACATTGGCGAAGCGCACTTGAGCCTGGCTTGCAAATCCCATCGGTGGGCAGCCAGCCTCTCGTGATAGGCGCAAACACATGGCTGGCCTCGAACATCCGCAGCTGTTCGCCTTAAGGCGAAGCGCGTCTACGGGTGATCTAGATCAGCCAGCCAAATGCGTCCGAATGGTAACGGAGGGGAGACCCACAAAACCTTTTCACGTATTGATTTTACGATATTTAAGACACCGATACTCCCGGTCACTTCCAATAGGGCCACCATTAAAAACCTTTTCGATGGCAAGCTCTCGATTTGCGACGAGCTGATTTCTGCAGATTTGGCGAAGCGTTTGAGAGTCCTCAAGAAGCGCCCACCTTCCCCCATGCCAACTCAGCGAATTCGCACAACAGCGGGCGGGTGTCGCGAGGGTCGATGATATCTTCCACAGCGTAACGTTCGGCGGTGCGGAAGGGGGAGCGGACCTTGTTCAACCGCTCACGGATCGTGGCGAGATGTGCGGCTGGGTCTGCCGCCTGTTCGAGTTCGGCCTTGTAGGCCACTTCGATCCCGCCCTCGATCGGCAGGCTGCCCCAGTCGCCCGAAGGCCACGCGAAGCGGTACTGGAATTCGTCGGCGTTGCTCATCGCGCTGCCAGCGATGCCATAGGCACGCCGCACGATGACCGAAGCGAGCGGGACCGTCGCGCGGTAGATCGCGTTCATGGCCTGGACGCCGTAGCGGATCGTGCCGCTAGTCTCGGCGGCAAGGCCGATCATGAAGCCCGGATTGTCCACCAGGTGGACGATCGGCAGCCGGAACTGATCGGCAAGCTTGACGAAGCGCTCCACCTTTTCGGAGGTGCGTGCCTCCCACGATCCGCCGAGGAACGTGGGATCGCTGGCGAGCACAGCCACCGGCCAGCCGTCGAACCGGGCAAAGGCGGTGATTGCGGCCCGGCCCCACTGGCGGCCCATCTCGAACACGCTGTCCTTGTCGGCCACCGCTTCGGCCACCTTGCGCATCGAATAGACCTGCTTGGGGTCGCGGGGCACGGCGGAGAGCAGGAACTCTTCGCGGCGGTCGGTGGGGTCGCGGGGTTTTGTGCGGGGAGCGCTCTGGCCGACGCGGCTCGGCAGGTAGGACAGGAAGCGGCGCGCACGCTGGAACGCCTCGGCCTCGCTGGCCACTTCCTCGTCAACCACGCCGTTGCGGGTGTGGATCGCGCTGCCGCCAAGGCTCTCCTTGTCGCTCGCCTCTCCAAGCGCCTCAACCACCGCAGGGCCGGCGGCGAAAAGCTGCGAGAGGCCCTTGACCATGATCGAGTAGTGGCTCGCCACAACCCTTGCCGCGCCCAGCCCCGCTGTAGGCCCGAGCGCCAGCGCAACCACGGGCACGCTGTCGAGATTGCGGATCACGTCGGACCAGCCCGGCACTGCGGGAACATAGGTCGCGCCGATGTCCTCCAGCGTGCGCACAGAACCGCCGCCGCCAGTCCCGTCGATCATGCGGATCAGCGGAATGCCAAGCGTGTGCGCCATCTTCTCGCACTGCGTGAACTTGCGGTGGATTGCCGCATCGGCCGCCCCGCCCCGCACGGTGAAATCATCGGCCGAGGCGACGACCGCGCGGCCTTCGATATCAGCGCGGCCGAAGATCAGGTTCGAGGCGCTGAGGTCGGTAAGCTCGCCCGCGGCATCGTAATGCCCCTTGCCAGCGATCTTCCCGATCTCGCGGAACGATCCGGGATCGACCAACCCGGCGATCCGCGCCCGCGCATCGAGCTTGCCGCGCCCGTGCTGGCGCGCGACCTTTTCGGCGCCGCCCATCTTTTCAGCCAGGGCCTCGCGGCGGCGCAGTTCATCGATTTCGGCTTGCCAGGTCATCGATCCCTCTCTCCTGCCCAGCGATGTGACACGTCCAGTCGCCGATGTCGTTACAAACAACCGTGCGAAGTCAAAGTAGATGTTCCCGCTTACATTCCGGTCATTTCCAGATCATTGAGGCTTCATCAAAACTTGCCGTCCGTTCACCGCCTTAGGCGACGGGTACTGGGCCGTCTGCCGAACAGCGGGTGCTGGCCATAGAACCATCGAGGACGGCCATACATCAGGGTGCGCCGCTAACGCCGGTAGCAAGGGATCTTGGCCCGTCCGGGGCCTGAGGTGTGAGGTCTGAGGTGTGAGGTCTGGCGAAATGGGGCTAGAATGACCAGCCAATGCCGATGCCGCCAACGAATTGGCCTGCACTTCCGGCATCTTTGACGATCGGGCTTTCGGCAGCACTTCCCACAAGCTGCTTGTATGCCCCGATGCCAAACAGTGACCATCGCTGGTCGATGGCATAGGCGATGTTCACCGAGGCACCGATATCTTTGATGCCGCTTTTGGCTTTGAACGATGAGAGGCCGCTGGACATGGCTCCTGCGGGCGTGACTGTGAAGTATGTGCTGGCGTATTCGGCACTAGCATAAGTCACATTCAGATTACCGGCGAAGCTAAGTTTGGGGCTGACAGACGATTCAAAGCCTGCACTGGCAGAACTTAGCCACCCCTTGTGTACCCCGCTGACATCCTGAACGCCATTGATCGCGATTCGGATGCGATCTCTTTCAGAAAGGGAATGCGAGATCGCGACAAATGCGCCAACTTCAACAGAATTTTG
>JBJXEK010000019.1:0-10776 GCA_046155055.1 Novosphingobium sp.
ATCAGCCGCCCGGCGCGCACATCGTTGACCCCGGCAAAGCCCAGCCCTTCGAGCGCGTGGTGGATGGCGCGGCCCTGCGGATCGAGCACCCCGTTTTTGAGGCTGACGTGAACGCGGACTTTCATGAAGGGCCTTTCATGGGCGACCTTTCGGGCGAGGCTGGGGGACTTGGCCGAGCCTATGCCTTGGCGCGGGGCGGAGGGCAAGTTGACATGCGGCCGCCGAACCTCGCTCGCCGCGATCCACAGGACCGCACGCTAAAGAATGAAAAAGTCCGGCAAGGGTTTGGTGGTGGTGAGATGAATGGTGAGATCGGCGATGCCGTCACCGTTGGTATCGCCTTGAACTTCGTACTTGTTGGTGGCGAGCAGCACGAAGCGCAGTTCGCCCGCGATCTTGTGGAAATCAGCCACGCCGATGTAGGTGAAGGCATTGTTTTGTGCAGCAACCGTGCTGGCGTCGATTGCCGAAAGGTCGATTTTGTCGCCGACGCCCAGATCAAGAACCGTATCGGCGAGGGCTGGACCGGTGCCAAGGCTGGTTTTGTCGAACACGAACGTGTCCGCGCCGAGCCCGCCGACCAGTGTATCCACGCCAGCCCCCCCGCGAGCACATCGTTGCCGGCACCGCCGTTCAGATTGTCGTCGCCCGCATCGCCGGAGAGCTTGTCGTTGCCATCACCGGCGACCAGATTGTCATTGCCGAAGCCGCCGGTCAGCTTGTCGTTGCCATTACCGCCGTCCAGATAATCGTTTCCGCTTTCGCCGCTCAGCGTGTCGTTGCCATTGAAGCCGGAAAGGTTGTTTTCGGTGCCGTTACCCACGATGGTGTCGTTGCCTTTCGAGCCCAGCACATTCTCGAATGTGTAAAACGCGTCACCCTCGATCGCTCCGCCGCTTTCCAGGCTGCTATCGAGCGCGAGGACGAATGCGCCGCCATACAGCAGATTGAGCGTATCATTGCCGCCGCCGCCAGTTGCCACATCGGTTGATGCACCGGGAGTGAAGGTGTCGTCTCCGCCGCCGAGATTGATGGAGCCCGCGATGCTGCCTCCGCGGTTGTCGACAAAATCCTGCCCTGATCCCGTGTTCACCGTGCCATCGATCATGCCGCGATTGAGCAGGTAATTGCCGCCCTCGCCGAGGTCCACCGCGCCGAGAATGCTGCCGAAGTTCGTCAGCACATCATCTCCGACTCCGCCGGCAATTGCCCTGAATCCGGTGCCAACGATTGTGCCTCTGTTGGTGATGGTCGCGCCGAGATCGGAAATGCTGATCCCGATATCGCCGCTGATCGTGCCGAAGTTCTTGATCGTGAAATCGTCTGGAGCGTGGTCGGTGGGAAAGATGGTCAGGGAGAGCTCGATAGCCGAACCGTCGAGCGATGCGATGTCGCCAAAATTGATCACGCGTGTGCCATCGCCGTTCACCGCAATCCCGCGCTCCTGCGCCGCGATCGATCCAGAGCGGCCGACCTGGATAGTGGCAGCAGTGCTCCCGGTGAGGCCGATGCCATCAAATGCGGCATCCACCATACCGAAGATGCCGATGCTGTGCCCGCCCCCGAACCCGCCTACGCCATTGCCCGCCGTGGAGATTAGCGAGAAGGTCTTGCCAAGCAAAAGCCGTTCAGAGGCCTCAAGGTCGACGGCATTGGTCGATGCGATCACATCGGCGGAGATTACGCGGGTGGTCATGGCCTGGTATCCTTGTAGCGCTGCCCAACTGCCTGCGCGGCAGGGGCGCGCGAATCGAATCCGTGCCCCGTGAGAAAGCTTAAGTGAACCGAATCGCGTTTGGCGGCAACGCTCTGCAACACACCCGCTGGCAAGTTTGCGGTGTTGCTCGTGAAGGATGGGGCGGAATGTGCGCCGCGCAATCGGGCTGCCGGTTCGGCCGCGCCGCGAAAGCCGCGACTCTACGCGGGCCTCTTCTATGCAACAGACTGACCTGAATTATGCGGCACGGCGATGCCGAGGGCCAAAGGCCTTCACGAATTAGTCCCAGAACAGGTGAACGAGCCGTAGAAGTGTGCGCCAGTGGTGCGCGCATGTCTGTCCAGCCTGCTTGAGCAAAGTGCTGTTATTTCTTCTGCGGCAGCGCGTAACCCATTGAGAGGCTTTCGGGGCTGCCGGTGAAATCGACGCTGAGGCGGGCGGTTTGGGTGGGGGACTGGTTGCGGATGAGCGCGGTCTCGCCCACTGCGAACGTGTGCGCGAAGCTGCCGCCGGGGACGACGGCGGCGATGGTGGTATCGCTCGCGGCGCTGCGCGCGAGGATCACCACGCCGGTCAGGCCGATGTTCTTGCCGCTCACGGCCATCGCCGCGCTCTGATCGCCGCCGAGGAGGAAGGTGTCGGCCGGCGGGACTTGCAGATCGCTGTGGCCGGCCAAGGCGGCTGTAGGAAGCGCGAGCGCGGTGAGGACGACAAGCGAGCGGGTCAGGCGGTTCATGGGGTGGTCCCTGGGTTTGGGGTTTGCAGGAGGAGAGGGGGGATTGGCGCTTCATCTTCCTTCGGGCGGTCTGCCGCTCCGAGAGAGCTCGGACCGGCCTCTGCCGGTGCAGCTTCAGGCAGAGCGAGCGCGATGACGGCCTTGTCGAGCGCGAGGAAGCGCTTGGCCATGACCTGCAAGTCCTCGCCCGTGAGCGCGTCGAGCCGGGCCCTGGCCTTCAGGTAACGGTCCACCCGGTCGGGCTGCGACTGCGCGCGTTCGATGAGCGCAAGCCAGCCGCCGTTGGTTTTGAGCAGGTTGTCCAGCCGTTCGCGCATCGGGGCGCGGGCCCGGTCCAGCACATCGGGATCGACGGGGCGGGCGGCTAGGCCCGCGACCGTGCTCTCGATCGAGGTGCGTGTGGCTGCAACGTCGGCCAGATCGACCGAGGCGCTGACCGAGAAGGTGCCCCAGCCGCGCCAGACCCGGCTGAGCGTGGACGACGCCCCGGGCGAGTAACTCTTGCCCAGCGCCTCGCGCACCGTATCGAGCACTTCGATGCCGGTGACCTGCTCCAGCAGCTCGAGCGTGATCGCGGTGACCGGGTCGCTGTCGTCGGTGGTGGGCCAGACATAGCGCACGATCGCCTGATTGGCCTCGCCCTTGTGGCGGATCACCTTGAGCCCGCGCGCGGCGGTGAAGCTGCGCTGGCGGGCGGCTTCGTGGGGCAGAAATTCGGGCTCGCGCGGCGGGAGCGCGCCCAAGGTGCGGGCGACCAGCGCGATGGCGGCATCGGGATCTATGTCGCCCACGAGAGACAGCTCGATCGCGCCGTGCGCCAGCCGGTCGCCGATATCCTGCTTCAGCTGCGCCATGGTCAGGTGCTGGTAATCCTCCGGCGGCTGCAGCGAGAAGCGGGGATCGCCGTCTGCGATCAATCCCGGCAGGGTCTTGGCCAAGGCAGATGCGGGGGTGGCATTCCGGCGCGCGAAGAAGTTGGTCATGTTCTGGTGGAACAGGATATCGGCGGAAGCGCGGAAGGCGGAATCGGTGATCGTGGCCGCGAGCAGCTGGAGTTCGGTTTCGAGATCGCGCCGCGTGGTGGCCGCACCGGCGACGAAGGCATCGCCCGTGGCGGCGATGCTGTTGGATACCGAACGGCCGGCGAGCAGCGTCTGGAGATCGTCCTGGCTGTGCCTGGTCAGGCCGCCGGAAGGGATCATCGAGACCATTTCGGTCTTGAGCGGGCGCTCCTTGGTCTCGATCAGTTCGCCGCCATCGATCAGGAGGCGCACCAGCACGCGGTCCTTCTCCAGCTCGGTGCGCTTCAGATTGAGCCGCACGCCGTTGGCAAAGCGCACCGTGCGCACGCCGAGATCGCCCGCCGTGCTGTCTGCCGTCACTGTGCCCGGCGGGCCGAAATCGGGGTAGGCGAAGCGGCCGGTGGCGGCGCGCACCGAAACGCCGCGCTTGCCGCTGGCGGCCTCGTCCCACGCCGTGCGGATCGCCTCTGGTCCGCCGTCCGGCGCAGTGCGGCCCTGGAACCGGATCAGCGGTTCGGCGAGCGGGATCACATCCTCGCGCAGCGCGGCGATGATCGCGGCGGGCGTCATCGACGGGGCGTTGCGATTGAAGCGTTCGAGCACGCTGGCCGGCGTCGTCGGCACCTTGTCCTCGCGCAGCAGCGAAAGCGCGATGCCGACCAGTGCGCCGTTGCTGCGCGTATCGGCGGAGGCAGCGGCGTTTTCGATGGCGGTGCGCACGTTGGCAAGCTGCTCTTCGACCTCGGCCTGGGTGAAGCCCTCGCGCAGCGCGTCGAAGTAGGTCCGTGCTGAGGCGATCAGCCCGGCGCGCCAGCCCTTGTCGGCAGTATCGACAACGAGGTTGGTGGTGCGCCCTATCTTGAACACCGGGCTGGTTCCTAGCCCGGCCCCGCGAAACGGCGGCGGCACGGTGCGGCTGAGGCGCAGCAGGCGGCGGTTGATGATGCCGTAGCCGATCTGGCGCAGCAGGTTGCGGCGGCGGCTTTCCATCGTATCGGGCTCGTCGCGCCAGCGGCCGTGACGGGAGACCGTGATCCGCTCGGACAGCGCGGGATCGAGGTGGATGCGCGTATCGCCCTTCTGCTTCGGGAGGACGCGGCCCTGATCGGTGCGGGGGACGGCGGGGGCGGCCGCCCAGCTATCGAAGTGCGCGCGGATCGCGGCCTCCACTGCGTCGGCATCGAAATCGCCGATGATGATGAGCGTGGTTCTGGACGGCACGTAGTGGCGCGCCCAGAAGGCCCTGAGCGTTTCGGCGCTGGCGGCATTGAGCGAGGCCAGAGTGCCGATCGGCAGGCGCTGCGGATACCGGGCGGCGGGATAGAGGAACGCCATGTTGTCTTTGGTGTTATCGAGCGAATAGCCTTCGCCGTCGCGCAATTCGGAGAGCACGACGCCGCGTTCGCGCACGACGGCGGCGGGATCGAACGTCAGCTCGCTCGCCGTCTCGCGCATCAGCATCAGCGCGGTGTCGAGCAGCTTCGGGTCATTTCGCGGCAGGTCGAGCATGTAGAGTGTCTGCTCGAACGAGGTCTGCGCGTTGGTATCCGCGCCGAAGGCAAGGCCGTCGCGTTCGAGCAGCTTGACCATCTCGCCCTCGCGCACATGGGCCGAGCCGTTGAAGGCCATGTGCTCGACATAGTGGGCAAAGCCGCGCTCGCTCTCGCCCTCGTCGAGCGAGCCGGCCTCGACCTGCAGGCGCACTTGCGCGGTGCCTTTGGGCGTGGCGTTGTGGCGGACGATATAGCGCATGCCGTTGGCGAGCTTGCCGAAACGGAAGGCGGGATCGAGCGGAAGGTCGCTGCGCTGGAAGGACCAGTCAGGCTTCGATGCCGCCGCCAGCGGCCCCGGGCTGACCGCGCAAACCGCGAGCAGGAGCGTGAGGAACAGGCGGGCGAGGGGGTTTGATCGGCGGGACAGAATCATCAGGCGGCGTTTTGGCGCGCGCGGCGTGAATGCGCAATGACGCGGAAGGGGCATGGCGAGGCGCGCGCGGGGGTTTACCAGCGTGAGAACCGGATCGGCGGCAAATCGCCTTGCGCTATCGTGCGGGGGTCGCCATCAATGCGGCCGAGCTTGCTGATCGGGCCCGATGTTGCGCGGTTCTGGCGGCCTGCATTGCCGTGGGGGAGTGGCGCATGACGACGTATACCGGATCAAAGGCTGCTGACACATTCACCGGCAGCGATGGTGATGACACGATCGACGGCAATGGCGGCAAGGACACGCTGAAGGGCGGCGGCGGCAACGATACGATCACGGGCGGCGCCGGCAGCGATACGATCATGGGAGGCGACGGCGATGACCGGATCGCCTCGGGCGATTTTTTGGGCCTCGATAGCGGCATCGAACGCGATGTGATCAATGGCGGCGCGGGGTCCGACCGGATTTCGATCGGCTATGGCGACAGCGCGGACGGCGGCGATGGGGGTAGCTACGGCGACTATCTGTTCATAAGCTTCCTGGGCGCGCCGAAAGGGATCAGCTTCGACCTGTCGAAGGGCACGCAGACCATCGGCGGCGGCACGATCACCGGCTTCGAGAACCTCTCGCTGATTGAGGGTAGCAATTTCGACGACGTGCTGAGCGGTGCCGATTTGAGCGGCGGTTACACCGATTTCACCACGATCCGCGGCATGGGCGGTAACGACCAGATCACCGGCGGCTACTACACCATCTCAATGGACGGCGGCGACGGTGATGACACGATCAACATCGGTTCGGCGATCTACACCCCGCAGATTCACGGCGGGAAGGGCAACGACACGATCAACGCCGTGATCAACAACGGCGCCTATACCTACGGCGACGAGGGCAACGACAAGATCGTGACCTCGAGCAACGCCTGGGGCGGCACCGGCAACGATACGATCACGGTCCAGTTCGGCTATTACGGGGCTTCGGCCTATGGCGAGGCCGGGACCGATACGCTCAAGAGCGGCGGCAACAACGCGGTCTTTCTGGTCGGCGGCAGCGGCGCGGACCGTCTGATCGGCGGGTCCGAAGCAGACGATCTGGTGACGGCCGGTTCGACCAGCGGCACCGACCGCAGCGACAACGGGCGCGAACGTGATATCGTCAAGGCCGGCGGAGGCGATGACCGGATATCAGCGGGCATCGGCGACAACGTGGATGGCGGAGCCGGGACCGACCACCTGACGCTGTCGCTCGCCGGCGCGGCAGCGGGGCAGACGGTCTCGACCGCCAACCTCTTCTCGAACACCGGCACATTTGCCGGCGGGACGATCCGCAATGTGGAAATCATCGATTCGCTCGTGCTCGGCGGGTTTGCCGACAAGGTCACGGTGGCCGGAAGCTCCCAGCCCAAGGTGATCGACGGCGGCGGCGGCGCGGACCTGTTTATGAGCCAGGGGCAGGATGTGCTGCTGCTCGGCGGTGAGGGCAACGATCGGCTGGTGGCGAGCGCGCAGGGCGGCGTGTTCGATGGCGGCGAAGGGACCGACACGGCGAGCTTCGCTGCGGCGAAGGCCGGGGTGCATGTCCAGATCATCGAAACGTATGGCGGCGGGTTCATTGGCGGCGTGACCGAACTGCTGAGCGTTGAAACGGTGGCCGGATCGGAGTTTGCCGATACCCTTTCCGGCGGCTCGCAGGACGACACGCTGATCGGCGGCGGCGGCGACGATACCCTGAGAGGCGGCGCGGGCAACGACACGCTCAAAGGCGGGGACGGAACGGACCGTCTGGTTGGCGGCATCGGGAACGACACCTATGTTGTCGAGGATGCGCTCGATACCATCATCGAACAGAAGAACGGCGGCACCGATACGGTGCGAACGGGCCTGACGACCACGCTGGCGGACCAGATCGAAAACCTCATCCTCACCGGCCCCAACGCCGTCAACGGCACCGGCAATGGCGCCGCCAACCTGCTGGCCGGCAACGCTGGTGCCAACCAGCTGCTTGGCCTGGGCGGCGCGGACACGCTGCGCGGCGGGGCGGGCGATGACCTGCTGTTCGGCGGCGCCGGCAACGACACTTTGACCGGCGGCATGGGCAGCGATCAGTTCGCGATTGGTGGTTCGGGCGGTGGTCCGGGGTCGCCCGGGGTCGACAGGATCACCGGTTTCGCTTCGGGCACCGACACGCTGCTGCTAATCAATCCCTCGCTCTCGGGCGCTCTGCTGGCGGGCGGGCTGGTTTTCGGCACGAGCGCGCAGGACGCCGACGATTTCGTGATCTACAACAAGGCCCTCGGCAATCTCTATGTCGACTTCGACGGCAATGGCGCAGGGGCCAAAGTGCTGGTGGCGACGTTGACGCCGGGCACCGATCTGGCGGCGAGCGATATCGTGCTGATCACCGAGGATGCGTTCAACCTGCAGATCGGCGGCGGGGCAGACCTGCCGCTGCTCATTTAGAACACCTCGCGCAGAATTGTGCGCAGGCCGCTCGCCGCGATCAGGTCCTCCTGTCCTGCCGCGACGATCAGGCCGATGCGGCGCCGGTAGGCATAGTCCCTGAGCGGCACGGCGACAGTGCCAGTTCCGGGCCCGACGAGCGAGACGGGCGCGGTGGTGACGCCTGCGCCCGCCGCCACGAGCGCGAGGCAGCGGTCCTCGTTGGCCGAGCGGAACGCGAAGTGCGGGCGCACGCCGCGCGCGGTGAAAAAGCGGCTGGTCTCGGCAAGAATCTCGCAGCTGCGGCGCGCGATCATGGTTTCGCCCGCGAGTTCCTCGGGCTGGAGCAGCGGCTGGGCCGCGAGGCGGTGCGCGGCCGGCAGGATCATCGCGTAGCCTTCCTCGAGCAGAAGCTCTCCCTCCTCTGCGGTGCGCAGCGTGGTGAGGATCGCATCGAGGCGGTGTTCGGCGAGGCGGCGGCGCAAATCCGCGTCTGGGGCATCGGTAAGCGTGAGCAGCGCCGCGGCCTGTCCTGCAAAGTGCGCGGCGATGGCAGCTGTGGTTCGCGTGGCGATCGAGGCGAGCACGCCGAGCCGCAGCGGCGGGGCCGGGGGCGGCGTGCCCTGCACCCAGCGCTCGGCCAGGCCGAACTCGCGCTCGATCGCGCGGGCGTGGACGAGGAGGCGATTGCCCGCCTCGGTCAGCCGCAGGGCGCGCCGCTCGCGCAGGATGATCGGCGTGCCCAGCGTGCGCTCCAGCTCGGCAATCCCGGCAGACAGCGTGGGCTGTGCGACGTGTAGCTGGTTTGCCGCCGCGGTGAACGATCCGGTATCGACGAGCGCGAGGAACTGGCGGAGGTGGCGGCGATTCAGCATAGGTTTTTTCTATAGCAGGTGCCGATAAAATTCAATTTTTCCGAAGCCGCGCTTTCCCATAGACTGCCCGCAGGATTGAGGAGTCTGATGAAAATGCGCGCAACCCCCGAGCTTGATTTTGGCCTGCCCGAAAGCGCCCTGATGATCCGCGATGCGGCGGCCCGCTTTGCCGACGAGCAGATTGCCCCGCTGGCCGCTAAAGTGGATGCGCAGGACTGGTTTCCGCGCGACTTGTGGCCCGCAATGGGCGCGCTGGGGCTCCACGGCATTACCGTGGAAGAGGAATGGGGCGGGCTCGGCCTAGGCTATCTCGATCACGTGATGGCGGTCGAGGAAGTGAGCCGCGCTTCTGCCTCGGTCGGGCTCAGCTACGGCGCGCATTCCAACCTCTGCGTCAACCAGATCCGCCGCTGGGGCAATGACGAACAGAAAGCCAAGTATCTTCCCAAGCTGATTTCGGGCGAACATGTGGGGAGCCTCGCTATGTCCGAGGCGGGCGCGGGTTCGGACGTTGTTTCGATGAAGCTCAAGGCCGATGCGGTCCCCGGCGGTTTCCGGCTTAATGGCACCAAGTTCTGGATCACCAATGCGACGTATGCCGACACGCTGGTGGTCTATGCCAAGACCGCACCGGAGGCGGCGAGCCGGGGCATCACCGCGTTCCTGATCGAGAAGGACATGCCGGGCTTCTCGATCGGCCAGAAGATCGACAAGATGGGCATGCGCGGCTCGCCCACGGCGGAGCTGGTGTTCAGCGATTGCTTCGTGCCGGAAGAGAACGTGATGGGCCCGCTCCACGGCGGCGTGGGCGTGCTGATGTCGGGCCTCGATTACGAGCGCGTGGTGCTCGCGGGCATATCGCTCGGCATCATGCAGGCCTGCCTTGATACGGTTATCCCCTATGTCCGCGAGCGCAAGCAGTTCGGCAAACCGATCGGCGCGTTCCAGCTGATGCAGGGCAAAGTGGCAGACATGTATGTCGCGCTGCAATCAGCCCGGGCTTACACCTACGCCGTGGCGCGCGCCTCCGACGCCGGGCAGACCACGCGCTTCGATGCGGCGGGCGTGATCCTGATGTCGAGCGAAAACGCGTTTCGCACGGCTGGCGAGGCGGTGCAGGCGCTGGGCGGCGCGGGCTATACCAAGGACTGGCCGGTCGAGCGCTATCTGCGCGATGCCAAGCTGCTCGATATCGGCGCGGGGACCAACGAGATCCGCCGCATGTTGATCGGGCGCGAATTGATCGGGGCGGCGTGATGGGGCGGAATTCATGAGCGGCCCTGTTCTCCCAACCAATCTCGATCCGTCCAGCCCGGAGGCCCAAGCCCGTGCCGCGCATAACCGCGCGCTGGCCGAAGAACTGCGCGCCCGCGTCGCCAAAGCCGCGCTCGGCGGCGATGAAAAGTCGCGTGACCGCCACGTGTCGCGCGGAAAGCTGCTGCCGCGCGAGCGCGTGGAGCGGCTGCTCGATCCCGGCTCGCCGTTCCTCGAACTCGGCCAGCTTGCCGCCAATGGCATGTACGGCGATGAAGTCCCCGGCGCGGGGATCATTACCGGGATCGGGCGCGTTTCGGGCCGCCAGTGCATGATCTTCGCCAACGACGCGACGGTGAAGGGCGGCACGTACTTCCCGATGACGGTGAAGAAGCACATCCGAGCGCAAGAAGTGGCCGCCGCGAACCGGCTGCCGTGCGTCTATCTGGTCGATAGCGGCGGCGCGAACCTGCCCAACCAGGCCGAAGTCTTCCCCGATCGCGACCATTTCGGGCGGTTCTTCTTCAACCAGGCCAATATGAGCGCGCAGGGCATTCCGCAGATCGCCAGCGTAATGGGCAGCTGCACTGCGGGCGGCGCGTATGTTCCCGCGATGAGCGACGAAAGCGTGATCGTGCGCGAGCAGGGCACGATCTTCCTCGCCGGCCCGCCGCTGGTGAAAGCCGCAACGGGCGAGGAAATCACCGCCGAAGCGCTCGGCGGCGGTGATCTGCATGCGCGCAAATCCGGCGTGGTCGATCATCTGGCGGATAATGACGAGCATGCGCTGACCATTGTGCGCGATATCGTC
>JBJXEK010000020.1:0-14131 GCA_046155055.1 Novosphingobium sp.
AGCGGGGCGGTGCGCCCCGCCCCTTCACCCGACCGGCGCAGGAACGCGGGCAGGCGCGGGAGGCGGTGCCAATCGAGGGCGAAGACTTGCGCCGTCAGAAACAGCCCGGCCAAGGTGGCCACGAACGCCGCGCCGCGCACGATCCACAGATCGGCAGACGGCAGCAGATGGGCCGCTCCGCGGATCGCCGCAGCCCCGAGCAGGCCGCCAAGCCCGCCCGCACCGGCGGGCAAGGTGCCGCCGGGCACGATCACCATCAGCGCCAACGCGGTGCCCAGCAGCGCCATTGCCAGCGCGAGCATGAGCGCAAGCCGCCACCACGCCGGTAGCGGAAGCAGCGCCTCGTCATCCTCGTCCTGATCGATCAGATCACCCGCTGCATCCCACAGCCGCCGCGCAAACACATAAAGCAGCGGAAGGAGCAGCACGGCAGGCAGGCCAAACAGCATGAGCACGCGCTCCGCCGCCCATGCGCCGGGCAAGCCCATCCAGTTTTCGACCGGGCTGCCCGAAGCGGTGCTGCCGGAAGGGTCCGTCTGGGTATAGGTCGCCAGCGCGAGGCCCAGCGCAACCATGGCTGCGAACAGCCCAGCCGCGCCGATGAGTTCCGCACTGCGGCGGAAGCTGCGCCGCAGGATCGCGCGCCAATCGGCGTTGCTGCCCGCGCGCTTTGCGCTGCGCCGTCCGGCGGTGGGTACGAGTGCCCGAGATGCCATCAACCTATCCCTTCTCGCTTTCACCATGCGCCCGAAAGGGGGGTGAGGTCAAGAATCCACAGGTGGCCAAACCCAAGGATTCCCGGCGAGTCGCACCCTAGGTGAGCCCGTCGATCGCCGCCCAGCCCCAGACTGGCAACCGCGCGGCGCGGGTCCGCGTCATACCGCCGAGCGCGATCACCGGCAGCGGGCAGCGCCGCGCAAGCAGCATGAAGCGCACCGGACCCAGCACCGGCGCACCGGGATGCGAGAGTGTGGGAAACACCGGCGAAAGGATGACTGCCGAGGCTCGCGCCCGCACCGCCGCGCCGATTTCGGCCAGCGAATGCGCGGTGGCGAGGCGCAATCCGGTGGTACGACCCAGCGCTTGCGGCGCGCCGTAGCGTCCGTCCGCGCGCCAGCCCCGGTCCGCGCTGGTGGTGATCACCAGCACACTCCGGCGGGCGCAGAAACCCCGCAGCGCCGCTAAACGGGCACGGCGCTCGGCAGGCGGCAGATGGTAGTGACGAAAGACGAGCGCACCGCCGCGGGGAAGGCGCGCGATGGCGGTTTCAAGCTGGCGATCATTGCGGAGGTCGCTGAGCAGCACGACCTGCGGGACAGGATGACACCGGGGCATGCGCACCCTATAGCACCGCTCCATGACCGATCCAGAGGCCGCTACGCCGCTTGCCGCGATCCAGGCGCGCATCGCCCAGGCCGCATCCATTGCCCGCCGCGCATCCAGCGAAATCACGCTTGTAGCCGTGACGAAGACCCGCCCGGCCGAGATGATCGCCCCGCTGCTTGCGCAAGGCCAGCGCGTGTTCGGCGAGAACCGGGTGCAGGAGGCGGACGCCAAGTGGCCGCCGCTGCAGGAGGCGCATCCGGACCTGCAATTGCATCTCGTCGGCCAACTCCAGTCGAACAAGGCCGAGGAGGCGGTGCGGCGCTTCGATTGCATCCATTCGCTCGACCGGCCTTCGCTGCTGACGGCGCTGGCGCGCGCCATGGACAAGACGGGGCGGCAAGTGCCGCTGTTCGTGCAGGTCAATATCGGCGCGGAAGAGCAGAAAGGCGGCTGCGCTATCGAGGCGCTGCCCGCGCTGCTGATCGAAGCACGCGCCGCCTCGCTGCCGGTGATCGGGCTGATGTGCGTGCCGCCCGCCGGGATCGAGGCCGCGCCGTTCTTTGCGCTGCTGGCCAAGCTGGCCGACGATTACGGCCTTGTCGGCCGCTCGATGGGCATGAGCGAGGACTTCGAAACCGCGATCATGCTGGGGGCGACGCATGTTCGGGTCGGTTCGGCGCTGTTCGGGGCGCGTTGAAACTCACGTTCAGCAGGTCTTCTTCGGCTCCCGCGTTGATCCGCGCATGGGCAATGACCATCATATTCTAAACGCCGCGAGCAATCTGCTCGGTATTGCGCTGCTGCTTATCGCAGGGCTGCACATCAGCAACACAGCGGGCAAGACACTGGCCGATGAAGTGGCCTGGATCGCGGCCGTCTGCTTTTCAACAAGCTGCCTGCTTTCCTACCTGTCGATCCGTTCCAGCGGGAATGGCGACTGGTCCGAGCTTGCAGCGGACAGGATATTTCTTGGCGGTCTGGTCTGCATTCTCGCAGCCGTCGCAGTCCTGGCTTCCAGCAGCATGGTCTGAACCTCGGGGACCGCTCCGCGCTATCCTTCGTGCTTCGCCAGCTCATCGCCGGTCAGCGTGACCATGTGCAGCAGGTTGGTCGAACCCGGGGTGCCAAAGGGCACGCCCGCGAGCGCAATAAGCCGCGACCCGGCGGAGCCGAACGCATGGCGCAGCGCCATGCGCTTGCCTTTGGCGATCATCTCCTCGAAGCTGCCGATATCCTTGGTGGAGACAGCGTGCGCGCCCCACAGCAGGCCGACCTTGCGCGCAGTCGAAAGCGAGGGGGTGAGCACGAGCATCGGCACACCCGGCCGCTCGCGTGCCACGCGCCGCGCGGTGGAGCCAGACCCGGTAAACACGATGATTCCGGCAATCGGCACGGTCCGCGCGATGCTCGCGCAGGCTTCGGCAAGCGCATCGGCGGTCGTGGGATCGGGCCGTGTCTCGATGAAGTGGACGCGCGCGGCGTAGCCGGGATCGGCTTCCACTTCCTTGGCAATGCGGTCCATGATCGTGACCGCCTCGACCGGCCAGGCGCCCGCCGCGGTTTCAGCTGAGAGCATGACCGCGTCGGTACCGTCGTAGACCGCATTGGCTACGTCGGAAACCTCGGCGCGGGTCGGCGTCGGGCTTTCAATCATCGATTCAAGCATTTGCGTGGCGACCACGACCGGCTTGCCCTCGCGGCGCGCGGTTTCGACAATGCGTTTCTGCAGTGGCGGCACTTGTTCGGGATTGAGTTCCACGCCCAGATCGCCGCGTGCGACCATGATCCCGTCGGACAGCTCGAGGATTTCATCGAGCCGCGTAATCGCCGCCGGCTTCTCGATCTTGGCCATGAGCGCGCCGTGGCCGCCCATCAGGCGGCGCGCCTCGGCCACGTCTTCGGGGCGCTGGACAAACGAAAGCGCGATCCAGTCCGCCCCCTGCCCGACCGCGAACGCCAGATCGCGGCGATCCTTGTCGGTCATCGCTGGCACCGGGATCACCGCGTCGGGCACGTTGACGCCCTTGCGGTCCGAGATCGCCCCGCCGACTTCAGCCGAGCAGAGTATCTCATTCTCGTCCGCGCGAATCACGCGCAGGCGCAACTTGCCATCGTCGATCAGCAGGCGCTGGTCCTTGCGCAGGATGCCGAACAATTCGGGATGCGGCAGATGGACGCGGGTCTCGTCGCCCAGTTCCGGATTGCGGTCGAGCGTGAAGTGGCTCGAATGGCGGATAACTGCACGACCATCCTTGAACGCGCCAACACGCAGCTTAGGTCCCTGCAGATCGCACAGCACGGTGATCGGGCGGTTGACCTTGCGCTCCAGCGCGCGGATCGCGGCGATGGTTTCTGCGTGGACCGCATGATCACCATGGCTCATGTTGACGCGGAAGGCATCGACCCCGGCGCGGTAGAGCTTCTCCAGCATCTCCGGAGACCGGCTAGCCGGCCCTACGGTGGCGAGGATCTTTACCTTGCGGCCTCGGGGATCCAGTTTTGCCACGTCCAACACCTCGTTCAGTACCCATGCCGGGATTTGAATGCGGCTGCCCTATGGCCTATGCCCACACAAAACCCAAGGACGAACAATATGGATACGAATTCACCCGCTGATGCGCAGCCCGATCCGCTGGATAGCCTGCCCGATTCCCAGGCAGCGGCGGCATTCCGCCATCTGGTGCGGCACTTGCGGCACCGGCCCGATGCGCAGAACATCGATCTGATGGGCCTTGCCGGCTTCTGCCGCAATTGCCTGGCTGACTGGATCATCGAAGCCGGCGCGCCGCTGGACAAGGCAGCCGCGCGTGAGGTGATCCACGGCTTGCCGGCCGCGGAATGGAAAGCCCGCTACCAGACCGACGCGACTCCGGAGCAGATGGCGCGGATGGATGCGAGCCTGCGGCGCAACCCGCAGGCCGATTGAACCCCGCCCCGACAGATCAGGCGATGATCAGGATGTCCGAATAGCCAAGGTTCGCCGTGGCAAAAGACTGGATCGTCGCAAACTGCACGGCATCCACGCCGCCCAGACCGTCCGCATCATAGTACAAGTCGCCGGTTGCGGAGTTGTAGATGATCCGATCGCTGGCATCGTGCGATGCCGTTGCACCGTCGGCCGCGTAGAACTGGTCGGCCGAGATCGCGCCCGTGTGGTCGAAGCCGGTGAAATCGGCCAAGCTGAACGCCAGCTTGTCGCCCTGACGATGCGAGAAGTCGGTGATCACGTCGACATTGCCCGGTGTGCCCGGCGATAGATCGAACACGAACGTATCGCGGCCCGAACCGCCGGTGAGCGTATCCTGCCCCTCGCCGCCATAGAGGCGGTCATTACCCCGCCCGCCGAACAGCGTATCGTCGCCCTGGCCGCCGTAGAGCCGGTCGTTGCCGAGGCTGCCCAGCAGCCGGTCGTCGCCGCCCAGACCAGACAGCGTGTCGTTGCCGCCCGCACCCGTCACCGTGTTGTCGCCCGAGCTGCCATTGATGACTTCGTTGACGACGTCGGTGACCGTGACATGCAGGGTCTGCCGGTCAGCGAGGTGGCCGTCGCTGACTTTCACGACCACATCATAGACGCCGTCACGATTGGCATCGGCCGGGCTTTCGAAGTTCTGCGCCGTCTTGAAGACGAGCGCGCCAGTCGTCTTGCTGATCGTGAAGAGGCTGGCATCGGCGCCGCCGACAATGGTGTAGCGCTGGGTTGCGCCGGCATCGGGGTCGCTTGCCGTGATCGTGGCAACAGCGCGGGTGTTTTCGGCCACGGTGTAGCTCGCTTGCGCGCCGCCACCGCCCGAGGTGATGACAGGTGCGTCGTTGACGGCGTTGACGGTCAGGTTGAACGTGTCGGAGACGCTGAACTCGCCGTCGGACGCCGTAACCGTGAACGCGAGCTCACCGTTGTAGTCAAGCGGCGGGGTGCCCGAGAAAGTGCGGGTTTCAGGATCGAAGGTGATCCAGTTCGGCAGCGGCGAACCATCTGCCAGCGTGGCCGAGAGGCTCAGAGAGTCGGAGTCAGGATCGCTGAAGGTGTCGCCTGGAACCTGGAAGCTCAGCGGCGAATCCTCGCCGATAGCCTGGTTGGCGATGGCTGCCGCGAGGACCGGTGCCCGGTTGACGGGCAGCTCGACGATCCCGTCGGCGAACTGGACCAGCGGAATGCCGATCAAAGTGTCGGTGCCCGAATCGCCGTCATCAAGGTTGATGTCGACAACTTCCCATGTGCCCTGACCAACCTTCGTGATCGTGTAATCGGCCGCGTTGCCGCTGTAGACGGCCGTGGCCGTGTGAAGATGGCTCACCAGCGTATCGTTGCCCGCTCCGCCGTCGAGCAGATCGGCACCCGCGCCCCCGTTGAGCGTATCGCCCTGCGCCGAGCCGATCAGTGCGGCCGTATCGCCGGTGTTGGTGACTGTGAAGCCCACACTGCCCTGCGCGAGGCTGAGGTCCACCGCGAAACCCGCCGTTACCAGATTGGCGATGCCGTCGTTGGTGGTGGCGCCGGTGGCCGCCCAGGCCGCAACCACGGTCACATCGGCCTCAGCACCTGGGCCGACGCTCAGGACGTCGGCACCAAGCCCGAGGTCGGTGATCGTGTCCTTCTCGTCGTTGACCGTAAAGGTATCATCGCCGGTACCGCCGGTCAGCGTATCGTTGCCGTAGCCGCCGTCGAGCTGGTCATTGTCCGCTCCGCCATCGAGCGTGTCGACACCGTCCTCGCCGAACAGGCTGTCTTCACCGTTGCCCCCAAAGAGCTGGTCGATACCGTCTCGGCCATAGAGGAAGTCAACGCCGTCATAGCCGTATATAATATCGTCGCCATTGGCGGAGACGATATAGTTGTTGTCGGCGTCACCGTAAAAGATTGGCATCTGCGTCAAATCCCATAAATTCGCGCTAAGCGGGTTAGCGCAGGAATACTTGCCATCTGGTAATGATTTTGGTTAACGTTGCGGCCTGATCCATTAAGGATTTGCCGCAAAGCAATCGCGTGGTTCTGGTAGGGTTTGGTATCGCCAGACCGGTGGAGCTCCGCCGGCAATTCAGCACATTCGGCCAAGCGAGGTGGCGAGGCAACTGGCCGCGATTCTTCTAAATTTCAAGCGCTTCGCGGGGTGCGCCACTATCGCGCACCATCCCCGTTCCGCGCGGGCGGCAGAGCGCCTGCCTGGATGCAGTGCGGCAGACCGGGCGCGCCGGTGGTCGTGTTGTAGATGATGCCAGAGGACTCTTCGTCCTGCGTCGGAAGTCCGAGCCGCCCGCAAGGAACCGGGCTGGATCATGCTGTGCAAGTTCGGTCAGCTTGTCGGCCAACGTACTGACATCGTTGATCTTCGCCAGCGTGGAGTCCGCGTTCTGCAGGTTGGTCGTTCCGGTCTCCCGTGGCGTACCAGACCCATAGCGCTCCCTTCCAGCTGACAGTGAATAATGCACCATCAAAGCCTCGGATAAAACGCTCTAGTGCCTTAAATTTCGGAGAGTTTTTTGGGTACATAGGGTCTATGGTGCAGCGCGCCCAATCAACCGCGCCCCGGCGGGGGAACCACCGGCCAACGCCAGATACTTTGAAAGGCCTCAGATACTTCGAAACGCTGATGTCAGATCAGCTGAAGCGTCTCGGCAAGGCCATCGGTCTGCGTCAAGCCGGAAAGCAGGATGGCGCTGTTGGCCGTGAGCGTGATCAGCACCCCCTCGGCGGTCACCGCGGCGTGCTGCGCCAAGAATTCTGCGGTAGAGCCTTCCCAAGTGCCCGGATCGATCTGGAGCACGTCGCCCGCGCCGAAATCGGCCACGCGGTCCTGACCGCTCTGCCCGGAAAACATGAAGATATCGGCGCCGCTCCCGCCTGTCAGCACATCGTTGCCCGCTCCGCCGCTGAGCGTATCACCGCCGCCGCCGCCCTTGAGCACATCGTGCCCGCTGCCGCCATCCAGCGTGTCCGCCCCGGCACCGCCGCTCAGCTTGTCCTTGCCGTCGCCGCCTTTGAGCATGTCGCGCCCGGTTCCGCCGTCAAGCAAGTCGCTCCCGGCCCCGCCGTTCATCCTGTCATGACCGGTCCCGCCCATCAGCTGGTCATTACCCATACCGCCGGCAAGGCGGTCGTTTCCGCCCAGCCCCATCTGGATATCCTGACCTGCTGAGCCCAAGATCCGGTCGTTCCCCGCCGTGCCGATATCGGGGGTGATGTAGATACCGCGCGTCACCGGACCGTCAGTCAGCGCATCATCGCTCGTCCAACTGATCAGCACGCGCCCGTCGGTCAGCGCCGCAACGGCAGGCGACGACTGGTTGTTGATCGGCGTGGTGTTGATCACGAAATCGGTTTCGATGAGCGTACCGTCCGCCCCGATCACACGGCCGCGCAAGGTGCCCCAGTCACCATTGGCGCCGTCGCCCGAATGCCAGACCACAAAGGCGCGCCCATCAGCCAGCGTGGTGACGGCGGGCTTGGCATAGGGGAAATCGAGCGCGGTCGAATTGACGGCGAAATCCGCGCCCACCGGCTGGCTATCGGCACCGATCAGGCGCGCCCGCACTTCGCCCGGGCCGAACGAGGGATTGCCGCCCGAGGGATCATCGATGCGCGGGCCCGAGGAGAACCATACCACCAGGGCCTGCCCATCAGCGAGCGCGGTGACGTCTGCGGCGTTCTTGTAGCCGCCGGGAGTTGTGTTGATCAGGAAATCGTCGCCCTGAAACGCGCCGTCCGCGCCGACAACCCGTCCGCGCAGCCCGCCCGGGGTGCCATCGTTCGTGTCGGCGCTTGCATAGGTCACGAGGAGGCGGCCATCGCTGAGCGTGGCGACCTCGGCGCTATACTGCGCGCTGGCGCCGGTGCTGTTGACGAGGAAATCGTCGCCTATCGGCGTGCCGTCTGCATTCAAGAACCGCCCGCGCACGGCCAAGCCGTCGCCGTCGCTGCCATCGAAGCTCGACCAGACCGCGAAGACCCGGCCATCGCCGAGTGCCGTGAGCGAGGCATCCTGCTGATTGTCCTGACCCTGGTAGAAGCCCTCGCCAACTCCTGGCGAATTGACGAGGAAATCCGGCCCAGCCTCGCGGGCCAGCGGATCGAGCAGCACGCCGCGCACGCCGACCCCGTCACCATCGCCGCCATCACCGCTGTCCCACGCGAGGAACACCTTGCCCTGCGCGGTCACTGTGGCCGCGGGCTGCCACTGGAACTCCTGCGTTGTGGTGTTGACGATGAAATCTTCACCGGCCGGAGTCCCGTCCGCATTCAGCCAGCGCGCGCGGATCTCGCTGTCGGTCGATACATCGCTGTTATAGCTGACCCAGGCAACGAGCGAGGTGCCATCGGGCAGAACGGCAATGGCTGGTCCGAAAAAGCTGTAGCTTGTCCCGAGTGGGGTCGAATTGACCATGAAATCCAGCGTCGAGGCCATAACCCTGCTCTCCTCTGCCTCCGGTCATGGAGCTCTGCAGCCCGGATTAACGGAGTACGATTTCGAATTCGAGCGTTTCACCGCAGTGATACATTGCACCAAAGGACAGGGTCAGCCTGCAAGTGCCACGACCACAACAAAAAAAGGGCGCGGAAACCCGCGCCCTTTTTGTCTGGATATTGCTGGCTCTGGTTAGCGCTTGCTGAACTGGAAGCTCTTGCGCGCCTTGGCCTTGCCATACTTCTTGCGTTCGACAACGCGTGGGTCGCGGGTAAGGAACCCGGCAGCCTTGACCGTGCTGCGCAGCGCAGGCTCGAACTTGGTCAGCGCCTGCGAGATGCCGTGCTTGACCGCGCCGGCCTGGCCCGAAAGCCCGCCGCCCTTCACGGTGCAAACAACATCGTACTGGCCCGAACGGTCCGCGATGTCGAACGGCTGGTTAATCACCAGACGCAGCGTGGGACGTGCGAAGTAGACTTCCTGATCGCGGCCGTTGACGGTGATCTTGCCCGAGCCGGGCTTGATCCAGACACGGGCGACGGCATCCTTGCGGCGGCCGGTGGCATAGGAACGGCCCTGTGCATCGACTTCACGCTCGCGCAGCGGCATTGGCGGCGCGGCAGGCGCGCGGGGTGCTTCATTGACTGCGTCGGAAACAGCAGCGGCGGGAGCAGCGACGGTCAGATCCTTGAGATCTGCCAGGCTGGAGATGGTATCGGTGTCGGCCATGTCTTACGCACCCACCTTGTTCTTGCGGTTCATCGAAGCGACATCGAGCGCTTCAGGCTGGGTTCCGGCATGCGGATGCTCAGCGCCAGCATAGAGATGCAGCGCGCGCATCTGCGCACGGCCAAGCGGGCCGCGCGGGATCATGCGTTCAACCGCCTTCTCCAGCACGCGCTCGGGAAAGCGGCCGCTGAGGACCTTGTCCGCAGTCACTTCCTTGATACCCCCGGCATAGCCGGTGTGCTTGTAGTAGATCTTGCCCTTGAGCTTGTTGCCCGTAAGGCGCACCTTTTCGGCGTTGATAACGACGACATGATCGCCGCAATCGACGTGCGGGGTGAAGCTCGGCTTATGCTTGCCGCGCAGGTGATTGGCGATCACGACTGCGAGCCGGCCAACGACCAGACCATCGGCATCGATCAGATGCCATTTCTTTTCCACCTCGGCCGGCTTGATCGACCGGGTGATCTTCGTGAGAGCCTTCATGGCTTGAAACCATCCCTGGATAGTGGTGCACCGAAGCTGCGCAGGGCGCACAAGATCGGCGAGGAAGCGCGCCTTTGTTGCAAATGCCCGGAAGAGTCAAGCAAACTGCGGGTTTGCGTGGAGGTAAAATAATACCGTGCGCTATTCGCGCTCGCCAAGCCGGTGCGCACACCACGCGGTAGTCGCCACAAGAAGTGCGCCGGTAAGCTGGTGCAGCACCGCTATCCAGATCGCCACGCCGCTCATTACCGTGGCGATGCCGAGCACGATCTGCGTTCCGAAAGCGCTGTGCAGCGCAATCGAAGCTGGGCGCGCCCCAGCTTTGCGCAGCTTGCGGCCCACCACCACGAGCACCGCGACGACCGCCCATGCCCACCAGCGGTGGATGAAGTGGACGAGGAACGGATCGGAGAAGAACGCGTGGGCCAAGCCTTGCGACCAGTCGATCCCGGCGGGGAACAGCGCGCCCTGCATCAGCGGCCAGGCATTCAGACTCAGCCCACCTCCAGCCGCCGTTCCAGCACGCATGCCCGCCAGCAGTGCGCCATAGAACAGCTGGATCAGCAGCATGCCGAGCGCGAGCGCGGCAAAGCCAGTCAACCGTGCGCGCGGCTCACCCCGTGCCAGTGCCCTCAGGTCCAGCATCGTCCACACCACCCCGGCCAGCGTGGTAAGCGCCACCAGCAAATGCGTGGCGAGGCGGAAGTGGCTGACCTTCACATCAAGCGCGATGCCGGACTTGACCATCCACCAACCCACCACGCCCTGAAGCGCGCCCAGCGCCAGCAGCGCCAGCAGGCGCGGCTTGTAGCCCGCCGGGATCTGCCCGCGCAGCCAGAACCACGCGAGCGGCAGCGCGAAAGCCATGCCGATGGTGCGCGCCAGCAAGCGGTGGACCCATTCCCAGAAGAAAATGACCTTGTAGGTCGCAAGCGTCATGCCCGCCGGGCCGTTGATCAGAATGTACTGCGGGGTCTGGCGGTACTTGTCGAATTCGCCCTGCCAGTCTGTCTCAGAGAGCGGAGGCAGCACGCCCGATACGGGTTTCCACTCGGTGATCGACACCCCCGATTCGGTCAGGCGCGTGATTCCACCCACGACCACGATCGAAATGATCATCAGGGCAACAACAAAAAGCCAACGGGCGAGCGCAAACGGCGCGGGGGTGGCGGTACGAGAGCGGGCCGGATGGGCTAGGGCAGCGTCCATATGCTGCGGCTCTGCGCGGCAGCACCGCGAATCGCAAGCGCAAATGGGGGCAAGACTTGCGCCTTGCACTTAAGAGTGCGGCACGTGTTCGCCCGCCATTGCGTTATGAGATATTGTTACATATATCGGCATTCGTGACCGATAACCCCCGCCCCCTGCCCAATGCCGTTCGCGGCCGGTTCGACCGGCTGGGCGTGATGATAAGCGGGCTGTGCATGGTGCACTGCGTGGCCGGACTATTCCTGATCGGCGTGCTCGGCCTCGGCGGCGGCATGCTGCTCAATCCTGCGATCCACCGTTTCGGCCTTGCCGCCGCTTTCGTGGTCGGTGTCATGACCATCGGCAGGGGCGCGCTGCGCCACGGCCACCGCGTGCCACTGGCGCTGGGCGCCACCGGCCTCGCGCTCATGGCCGCCGCGATTGCCAGCGATCATGGCGCGGGCGAGGCGCTGCTGACGATCTGCGGCGTGGTGCTGGTCGCCAGCGCGCATATCGTGAATATCCGCCGCACCTGCTGACCGCTTGCGCGGGCCGTCACGCGCGCTAAAGCCCGCATCATGTCCAGCCACACCGCAACAGACTCTGCCGAGACGCTCGCTCTCACCATCAACGGCGAACTCCGCCGCGCCGCGCCCGGATCGATCGCGGACCTGGTGCGCAGCCTCGAACTCGATCCCGCCAAAGTCGCGGTAGAGCGCAATGGCGAGATCGTGCCTCGCTCGACGCTCGGCGCAGTGAGCATTGCCGAGAGCGATGTCCTGGAAATCGTCCATTTCGTCGGCGGCGGTGAGATAGACGATACGTGGACCGTTGCCGGCCGTACGTTCCGCTCGCGGCTGATCGTCGGCACCGGCAAGTACAAGGACTTCGCGCAGAACGCTGCCGCCGTTGCGGCGTCCGGCGCGGAGATCGTCACGGTGGCGGTGCGCCGGGTCAACGTCAGCGACCCCAAAGCCCCGATGCTGACCGACTTCATCGACCCCAAAAAGATCACCTACCTGCCCAACACCGCCGGGTGCTTCACCGCCGAAGACGCGATACGCACGCTGCGTCTTGCGCGCGAGGCGGGCGGCTGGGATTTGGTGAAGCTGGAAGTGCTGGGCGAGGCTCGCACGCTCTATCCCAACATGATCGAAACCATCCGCGCCACCGAAGTGCTGGCGAAGGAGGGTTTCCTCCCCATGGTCTATTGCACCGACGATCCCATCGCGGCGAAGCAACTGGAAGACGTGGGCGCAGTCGCGGTCATGCCGCTCGGCGCGCCGATCGGATCAGGGCTGGGCATTCAGAACCGCGTGACGATCCGCCTGATCGTGGAAGGCGCGAAAGTGCCGGTGCTGGTCGATGCGGGCGTGGGCACCGCGAGCGATGCCGCCGTGGCGCTGGAACTAGGCTGCGACGGCGTGCTGATGAACACCGCCATCGCGGAGGCCAAGGACCCCATCCGGATGGCCCGCGCGATGAAGGCGGCCGTGGAAGCTGGGCGCGATGCTTACCTCGCAGGCCGCATGGGCACGCGCAAGTATGCCGATCCAAGCAGTCCGCTGGCAGGGTTGATCTGACAATTCGTTTGCGCCCCGCCGTTCCATAAGATCAACTCCCCCGGGAACGCAGGGGAGCGACTGGTGAACGATGACAGCAGGGGCGAGGCAGACGTAGCGCGCAGCGCCATGACCAAGGCGATGTGGCACATCCTGCCGTTTCTGCTGCTTGCCTATATAATGGCTTACATCGACCGGGTGAACGTAAGCTTCGCCTCGCTCCAGATGAACGCCGATCTTGGCTTCAGCGCCACGGTCTACGGCCTCGGCGGCGGCATGTTCTTCGTGGGCTATGCGCTGTTCGAGATCCCCTCGGGCGCGATGGCCTCGCGCTTTGGCCCGCGCCATTGGCTGGCGCGGATCATGATCACGTGGGGCCTGCTCGCGATGGGGATGATGTTCATCCAGACCGCAGCGCAGTTCTACGCCATGCGGTTCCTGCTCGGCGCGGCCGAGGCCGGGTTCTTTCCCGGCCTCATCTATTACCTGTCCGGCTGGTTCCCCAAGGCTTTCCGCGGGCGCGCCGTCAGTCGGATCTATATCGCGCCCGCTTTGGCCGCGGTGATCATGGGCGCGACGGCCGCGCCGCTGCTCACGCTAGATGGCCTCGGCGGCTGGCGCGGTTGGCAATGGATTTTCCTGGCGCAGGGCCTGCCTGCAGTGCTGATGGGCCTCGCGATCCTGAGGTTACTGCCGGACCGGCCTGCCGAGGTCACATGGCTCGATGCGCGCGAAAAGGCGTGGATCGCCGGCGCGTTGGCGCGTGATGCCGCGTCGGTTGGCGGACCCGAGCGCCATGACCTGCGCACCATCCTCGCCAACCCCATGGTTTGGTTGATGGGGTGCACCGGCCTGCTGCTCAACGGGGCGCTGACGGGGTTCGCGCTCTCGGCCCCAGCCATCCTTGCCGAACGTGCCGGTCTCGACAAACCGACCATAGGCTGGCTGGTCAGCCTCGGCGGTTTCACCGGGGCAATCGTGATCCTTGTCGCAGGCTGGTTCTCGGACCGCCATGGCGACCGGCTCCGCGACGCATCCGTGCTCGCCTGCGTGGCTTCGGCCGGGCTGGGGTTGATCGGGTGGGCGCCGACGCAGACGACGGTCATCGCCGGCTATCTGATGCTGTCCTCAGTCGGTTTCGCCATTGGCATGCTGGTGATCGCATCCTGGCCCGACGCCCTGCCGGTCCGCCAGCTTGCGATGGGAGCCGGGGCGATCAACACCCTGTGGCAAGTCGGCTCATTCGCATCACCCTTCGCTCTTGGCACGGCGCGGGACGCGACCGGCAGCTATCAGGCCGGATTGTTCGGGGCCGCAATGCTGGCACTGATCAATGCGGGATACCTCCTCTACGTGCGCGCACGCATCCTTGAGCAGCAGCGCGCAAGGCTTTGCTCGCCAGACCTCTAGCGCCGCCTTGGAGTCAGCCCGAAATCCCTG
>JBJXEK010000021.1:0-3622 GCA_046155055.1 Novosphingobium sp.
TCCAGCTTGTCCTGTCCGATCGCTCGGGCACCACCGCCGGGCGCGATTTCGGCGTGGTCAGCGCCAAGACCTGGCGGCTCGCCGATCTTGGCGCCAAGCATGCCCTGCTGCGCGAGGGGATCGGCTGGGGCAACATGCCGTTGCCGATGATCGCCGATGATCTGGCGTCGGGTGCGCTCGTCCGCCTTGCGATGCCGGACAATCCTGGCGGGGTCTACAGGTTCGCGGTGATCTGGCGGCGGGATTGTCCACCGGGACCTGCCACGCACTGGCTGCTTGATCAGTTCGTTGCGCTCGGCCAAGCCGATGCAGCGCACGGCATGGCGGACATCTGAAACCCTTCAGCCCGCCGCACCTGCCGCGAAATCGCGCAACATCTGCTTGGCGATGACCAGCTGCATGATCTGCGTCGTCCCTTCGTAAATGCGGTAGATCCGGGCATCGCGGAAAAAGCGCTCGGCCTCGTATTCGGCCAGATAGCCCGCGCCGCCGTGGATCTGCACGCAGCGATCCGCCACGCGCCCGCACATCTCGGACGCAAACATCTTGAACGCAGCGGCTTCCATCAGGATCTTGCGGCCGGCGTCCGCCTTGGCGATGGCATCGCGCATCATGCATTCGGCGGCGTAGATTTCGGCCTGGCTGTCGGCCAGCATGGCCTGGATCAGCTGGAACTGCGCGATCGGTTCGCCGAAAGCCTTGCGCTCATTGGCATAGCGGATCGCGGTATCGAGAATGCGCCGCGCATAGGCGGTTGCCGCCGCGCCGACCGAAAGCCGCCCGTTGTCGAGGCTCTGCATCGCGGTCGCGAACCCGCGGCCTTCCTCGCCCCCGAGCAGGGCGCTGCCGGGCACGACCACATCCTCCAGAATGATGTCGCCGATGTGGCTGCCTTGCTGGCCCATCTTCTTGTCCGATTTGCCGCGCACGATCCCTGGCGTATCGAGCGGCACCAGAAACGCTGAAACATGGGCGTTGCGCGGCAGGTTCTCCCGGCTGGTGCGCGCCATGATCAGGCCCAGCTTCGCGTAGGGCGCGTTGGTGATGTAGCGCTTGGTGCCATTCAGCACATAGCCGTTGCCCGAACGCACGGCGGTTGTCGCAAGTCCCGCCGAATCCGATCCCGAGCCCGGCTCGGTCAGCCCGAATGCGGCGATCTCACCAGCCGCAAGGCGCGGCAGCCACTCAGCTTTCTGCTCTGCGGTTCCGGCATTCTTGATCGCCGAACAGACCATCCCAAGATTGATCGAGACGATCGAGCGATAGGCCGGCATGGCATAGCTCAAGGTGTGGATCGTCTCGATATACTGGCTGATGTTCATGCCTGCGCCGCCGTATTCCTCAGGCATGGTCAACCCGAACAGGCCCATCCCGCGCATTTCGGCCAGCAGATCGCCGGGAATGCCGTCCTGCGCGATAACATCGGCCTCGGCGGGAATCAGCCGTTCGCGCACATAGCGTTGCAGTTGCTCGTGGAATTGCGCGAACACCTCGGGGTCCATCCCGGTGTTCTGCATTGCTGCCGGTTGCATGTTCATCGGGACATCCTCGTTCGCCGCGTGTTTTCTGCGCCCTTGCCTAGCCAAGAAATTGCGCTTCGGGAATTGACGATTGGGGCGAGGGCGGGAGGGGGGGGGGGGGGGCTGATAAACCCGGCTCCGAATTCAGGGTGAATGCGTAGCTATCAGGTGAGGTGGTTTCAGCCACACCTGTGGCACTCGGCACGGGTCATGTTGAAACGCGTCCAAACCGCCGAAATCAAGCTCGGGATGTTCATCGAGAAGCTGGAAGGGAGCTGGTTCAAGCATCCCTTCTGGAAGAGCCGGTTCTTGCTCGCAGAACAGTGGATGCTCGAGGTGCTGCAGGGCAGCACGGTCGAAACGGTGATCATCGATACCGCAAAGGGTCTGGACACCGCGCCCGCGCCGGTTCCTGCCGCCGCAGCAGCCCCGCGTGCCCAGGCTGTGCCTGCGCGCACCATGCCTCTCGCTGCGTCCCGGCCGACCGCGACGCATTTTGCCGCGCGGGCCGCCACTGCGCGCGAGTTCGGCACCGCTCGCAAGATCGCCGATCGCCATTCCAAGGTGGTCAGCCGCGTGTTCCTGGAAGCGCGGCTGGGACGCGGGATCTCTGCACGCTATGTCGATCCGCTGATCGACGATATCTACGCCTCGGTGCAGCGCAATCTCTATGCCTTCAACGGCCTTCTGCGCTGCCGCGAGGACAGCGAGGAAACCTACCGCCACGCGCTTGCCACCAGCGCGCTGATGATCGCGCTCGCACGGCAGATGAAGCTGCCGCCAAGCGATACCCGCGAGGCGGGAATGGCCGGGTTGCTGATGGATATCGGTGCCGGGCAGGACGCAGCGACCGGGATGCGTTCCGGACTCCAGGATACGGCCGGCGAGGCGGACCAGCGCAGCCAGCATGTGCTGGTCGGTCATGCCCTGCTCAAGGCAGCCGGCGATATCCCCGATCAGGTGCTCAAGGTCTGCTTGCGCCATCACGAGCGCCTCGATGGCAGCGGCTATCCACACGGGCTTGCCGGCGGGGATATCGATCGCATGTCGCGCATGGCCGCGATCTGCGACAGCTACGACCGTCTGGTTGGCGGCGCGGATGGCGCCAGCGTGCTTGATCCAGCCGAAGCCATCCGCAAGCTGGGTGAAAACGACGAGAGCCTCGATCCCGAAATCATGCGCTCTTTCATCGAGATGCTGGGGATCTATCCGATCGGGACGTTTGTCGAACTGCGCTCGGGCCGCCTCGCGATGGTGGTCGATGAGGACCCCTCGGACAAGACGCTGCCCACGGCTTACACGTTCTGGTCACGCCCGCTGGGCAAGCGCATCAAGGGCGAGATCATCGAGATGTCGCAGTGCTATGGTGCGGATGAAATCCTCGGGATCGCAGAACTGAGCGGGCTCGATCTGCCGCCACTGGGCGCGCTGCGGCAATCGCTGCTGACCGCTTTCGGCCGCGCCGCCGTGGCCTGATCAAGCCGCCGGAGCAACCAGCTGCTGCGCCAGCGCTTCGGCCACGCGGATACCATCGACCGCCGCTGAAAGACTGCCGCCCGCATAGCCTGCGCCTTCGCCCGCAGGATAGAGCCCGCGGGTGCCCAGGCTTTGCAAGTCCGGCCCTCGCGTGATGCGCACCGGCGATGATGTCCGCGTCTCGACCCCGGTCATGACCACGTCGGGATGGTCATACCCCGGCATCTGCCGCCCGAATACGGGCAGCGCCTCGCGCATCGCCTCAACCGCGAAAGCGGGCAGACAAGCACTCAGATCAGTGGGGTGCACACCGGGCTGGTAGGACGGCACGATCGAGCCGAAGCTCTCCGAAGGCCGCCCGGCGAGGAAATCGCCCAGCTTTTGCCCGGGGGCCTGATAGTTCGATCCGCCTGCCGCGAAAGCCCGTTCCTCCCAGTACCGCTGAAATGCGACGCCAGCCAGCGGTCCGCCGGGAAAGTCGCGTTCGGGGGTTATATCGACCACGAGGCCCGAGTTCGCGTTGAACTCGGCGCGCGAATACTGGCTCATGCCGTTCGTCCCAGGCGCCCCGGCTCGGATGCTGCCGCAACTACGCGCCCGCCCGGGCACATGCAGAAGCTGTAAAC
>JBJXEK010000022.1:0-6137 GCA_046155055.1 Novosphingobium sp.
CAGGTCGCGCATGGGCTGCCCCCCGGCCCGCACGGCGCGCGCCGTCTCGATCAGCGCGGAGACCCCTGCCGTATCATCTGCCGCGCCGGGCGATCCGCCTACGGTATCGTGATGCGCCATCAGCAGCACGGCTGGCAGGCTACGGTCCTTGCCCGCCATAACTCCGATCACATTGGTCAGTGTCGGCGCAAAGTCCTTCTTGCCGCTCCACCACGCCAGCCGCGCCGCACTGGCCGGGGGCGCGGTGAACGGCGTCTCGTGCACCGCCATGCCAAGGCTGCGCATTCGCTGCGCGATATGCGCACGCACCGCTGCGTCTTCGGGGGAGGCAGCAAGGTGCGGCTTTGCCGCGATCACGCGCACATCTGCCATCGCCCGCCCTGCGGCAAAGACTTGCGTGGGGCTGCCCGCCCCCAGCGGCGTGGGCGGCGTTGTCGCCCTGATCCCCAGCAGCACCGCCAGCACCAGCGCTGCGATCAGTGTGAGTGGTCTGGCCATGGAATCTCCCGTGTGTCCGCCCCATGACATGAGCGCCAAGCCGCCCCGCCCGCAAGCCCCAGACACACCAAGCCCGCAGAATAAATAATGCTAATACTGCTCTTAAGCCCTTTGGGCACACTGGCATTGCCGGGCCAACACTTCTAAAGCGCATTGACCGATTCCGTCCCATCCAGGAAATCCAAGCTTCTCCATGCGCATAGCGATTGCCTCCGATCACGCCGCGTTCGACCTCAAGGCCGAGCTTGGCGCGCATATCATCAGCCTTGGGCACGAGTTGATCGACCTCGGCCCGGACAGCACTGCCAGCGTCGACTACCCTGATTATGGCTACAAGCTGGCGCAGGCCGTCGCCTCTGGCGAAGCGACACGCGGTGTGGCGCTGTGCGGCTCGGGCATCGGCATTGCCATCGCGGTAAACCGCCATCCGGCGCTGCGCTGCGCGCTTGTCAGCGAGCCGCTTTCAGCCACGTTGTGCCGCTCGCACAACGATGCCAATGCCATCGCCATGGGCGCGCGGCTGATCGGCCCCGAGATGGCCAAGGCCTGCCTCGAGGCCTTCCTTACAACGGATTTTCTTGGCAGCCGCCATGCCGGGCGCGTCAACAAACTGTCCCATCCCACCCTTTAAAAGGAGCCTTGCCCATGAACGCCGCCACCGCACCCGCGCTGGAAATCCGTAAAGCCGGCTTCTTCACGCAGCATCTGGCCGCCGCCGATCCCGAAGTCTACGCTGCGATCCGCGGCGAACTGAACCGCCAGCAGACCAAGATCGAGCTAATCGCGAGCGAGAACATCACCAGCCTTGCCTGCCTAGAAGCCGCCGGTTCGGTCTTCACCAACAAGTACGCAGAAGGCTATCCCGGCAAGCGGTACTACGGCGGCTGCGAATATGCCGACGTGGTCGAGACGCTGGCGATCGAGCGCGCCAAAGAGCTGTTCGGCTGCGCCTTTGCGAATGTGCAGCCCAATTCGGGCAGCCAGATGAACCAGGCTGTCTTCCTCGCGCTGCTCCAGCCGGGTGACACCTTCATGGGCCTCGATCTCAATTCGGGCGGACACCTCACCCACGGTTCGCCGGTCAACATGAGCGGCAAGTGGTTCAACCCCGTCGCATACGGCGTGCGCCCCGAAGATCACCAGATCGACATGGACGAGGTTCGCCGCATCGCCCACGAACACAAGCCCAAGCTGATCATCGCGGGCGGCACGGCTTATTCGCGCGTGTGGGATTGGGAAGCGTTCCGCACCATCGCCGACGAAATCGGCGCGTACCTGCTGGTCGACATGTCGCACATCTCCGGCCTTGTCGCGGGCGGCGCGCACCCCTCGCCGATCCCCCACGCCCACGTCGTCACCACCACCACGCACAAGTCGCTGCGCGGCCCGCGCTCGGGCGTCATCCTCACCAATGACGAGGTGCTTGCCAAGAAGATCAACATGGCGGTGTTCCCCGGCATGCAGGGCGGCCCGCTGATGCACATCATCGCCGCCAAGGCGGTCGCCTTTGCAGAAGCGCTGAGGCCCGAGTTCAAGGCCTATGCCCACCAGGTCGTCGCCAATTCGCGCGCGCTGGCCGCCAGCTTGAAGGAAGCCGGGCTCGGCATCGTTTCGGGCGGCACCGACAACCACTTGATGCTGGTGGACCTGACGCCCAAGGACGTCACCGGCAAGGCCGCCGAAAAGGGCCTCGACCGTGCATGGCTCACCTGCAACAAGAACGGCATCCCGTTCGATACCCGCTCGCCGTTCGTCACCTCGGGCATCCGCCTCGGCACACCTGCGGGCACCACGCGCGGCTTCCGCGAGGACGAGTTCCGGCAGATCGGCGCGCTCATCGCCGAAGTGGTCGACGGCCTCTCGCGCAACGGCGATGAAGGCGATGGCCAGGTGGAACAACGCGTACGCGAACGGGTTGAAACACTTTGTGCCCGCTTCCCGATCTATCCGGAGATGTAATCATGGCTGATAACAATGATCTCGCCACCCGTGCCAAGGCCGAAATCTCGGGCATGGCGCGCGAAGGCATGGACCACCCCTCGACCAAGCCGGTGCTCGTCGGTGCCGGCATCGGCGCGGTCGCCGGGGCGCTGCTGCCGTTCGTGTCGCTGCCGCTCGGCCTTGCGGTCGGCGCCGGCTACGCTTTCTGGCAGCGGATTAAAAAGTAACCGGATGCGTTGCCCCTTCTGTGCGCATGATGAGAGTCAGGTAAAGGACAGCCGGCCGAGCGAGGACAACACCTCGATCCGCCGGCGCAGGCAGTGCGAAGGCTGCGGCGCGCGCTTCACCACGTTCGAGCGCGTGCAATTGCGCGAGGTAATGGTCGTGAAAAGCGGCCTTGCCGGTGCAGAGCCGCGCCGCGAACCGTTCGATCGCTCCAAGATCGAACAATCCGTCGCGCTGGCCTGCCGCAAACGCGCGATCTCGCAGGACCGCATCGACCGCCTCGTTTCGGGCATCCAGCGCCAGATCGAGACGATGGGCGATGCCGAAGTGGAAACCCGCCAGATCGGCGAAATGGTCATGGAAGGCCTGCGCCAGCTCGACAGCGTCGCCTACATCCGCTTCGCCAGCGTTTACCGCGATTTCACCGAAGCCCGCGATTTCGAGGAATTCGCCAGCTCCGTGCGCGAGGTGGGCGGGACGTGAGTGATCCTGTCATTGTGCTCGTCCGCCCCCAGCTTGGCGAAAATATCGGCAAGGCCGCGCGCGCGATGCTCAATTTCGGCCTCACGCGCCTGCGCCTCGTGACCCCGCGCGACGGCTGGCCCAATCCGGCGGCCGGCCCAGCGGCTGCGGGCGCCGATTTGGTGCTGGCAAACGCGGAGGTTTACGGATCCCTTGCCGAAGCCGTCGCCGATTGCGCGCATGTCTATGCCACCACGGTGCGCAAGCGCGGCGTGAGCAAGCCAGTGCTGACGCCCGAGGCCGCCGCCGAGGAAGCCGTGCGCGCAGTTGGCGGCACTGCCTTCGTGTTCGGCCCCGAGCGTTCCGGCCTCGAAACCGACGACGTTGCGCTGGCCCGCGCGATTATCACCGTGCCGGTGAACCCGGAGTTCGGATCGCTCAATCTCGCGCAGGCGGTCGTGCTTTGTGCCTATGAATGGTCGAAGCACGCGGAGGATGCCGGCCTCGTCCAACCGCCCGCCGAAGACCCGCTGCTCCCCCCCGCACCGCAAGAAGAGCTCGAAGGCCTCATCGGCCACATCACCGATCTGCTTGAACCGCGCGGCTATTTCGAGCCCTACAGCCGCGCCGATGTCACCCACCGCACCCTGCGCACCATGCTGACCAAGCCCGGCTGGAACCACCTCGAAGTGCGCACCATGCGCGGCGTCCTCACCACGCTGATGCGCAAGCCCGGCCCGCGCGAGCGCAACTAGAGCCCTCTCCCCCTTGAGGGGAGTGGGTTGGAAGAGGGGAATACTCCCCAACGCGGCGACTCTACCTTGACATTCCGCGCAATCGCTGGTCTAGGCCGCGCTTCGCAATTGGCCCTGCACGCCCGGTGAAGCAGTGGCCGCGTCCTCCGAAGGGAGAGCGGTGCGGTTCCGGGTCTACGAACAATCGGCAGAATGCCGGTCTGACAGCAACTTGAAGGACTTTCATGTCTAAGCGTCATGCATCCAAGCACAAGATTGACCGCCGTCTTGGTGAGAACATCTGGGGCCGCCCGAAAAGCTCGGTCAACCGCCGCAGCTATGGCCCCGGCCAGCACGGCCAGCGCCGCAAGAGCAAAGTGTCGGACTACGGCATCCAGTTGCGCGCCAAGCAGAAGCTGCGCGGCTATTACGGCGACGTGACCGAAAAGCAGTTCAAGCGCACCTATCAGGAAGCCGCCCAGATGAAGGGCGATACCAGCCAGAACCTCATCGGTCTGCTCGAACAGCGCCTCGACATGATCGTGTACCGCGCCAAGTTCGCGCCCACGATCTTCTCGGCCCGCCAGATCGTCAGCCACGGCCACATCCGAGTGAATGGCGTGAAGTGCAACATCGCCAGCCGCCGCGTGTTCCCGGGCGATATCCTGACCCTCGGCCCCAAGGCCAAGGAAATGGCGCTGATCGCCGAAGCGCAGTCGCTGGCCGAGCGTGACATTCCCGATTATGTCGCCGCCGAGGCCGACAAGGCCACGTTTGTCCGCGTTCCGACGCTGGACGAAGTGCCCTACCCGGTGAAGATGGAACCGAACCTGGTCGTCGAGTTCTACTCGCGCTGATCGATCGACTTCAAACCGAACACGAAAAGGCGGGGCGCAAACCCCGCCTTTTTTGTTCCTAAAGCCCCAAGGCTTTGCGCAAAAACGCATCGCTGTCAGCAAGCAACCGCGCGCGCGCTGCTGCCTTGGCGAGTTGGTGGTCAAGCCCGGGGAAGCTTACAAACGTTACCGACTTACCAGCACTCGCAAGCCTGCCCTCCATCAGACGCGATTCTGTGATATCGACATTGAGATCGCGATCGCCATGAAACAGGAGGACCGGCGCGCGGATTGCTGCGGCATTCCGCGCAGGCGAGCCCTCCTCGATGTGCGGTCCGTGGCCGATATAGGCGTCTACAAGATTGAAATCGGTGAAATCGCGCGATTGCTCGCGCAGCCGGTCCAGATCGGTAACCGGCGCAATGGCAACTATCGCCTTAAACAGATCGGGCGCGACCACCCCGGATTGCAGCGCAGCATAGCCGCCATACGACCATCCGACGACGGCGAGTTTACCCTGCGCCGCAATGCCTTGTGCGGTCAGCCACTGGCCCGCCGCATTCACATCACCGATCGCGACCCGCCACGATTTGAAGCCGTTCTTCTGATACCAGCCCGAACCATAGCCGGTCGAGCCGCGGTAGTTGGGTTGCATAACCGCATAGCCTCGCACCGCAAAATATTGCACCAGCCAGTCGAATCCCCATTCGTCGCGCGCGCCGGGTCCGCCGTGCGGCATTACGATCGCGGGTAGCCCCTTGCCCGTGCTGCCCGGCGGCAGCGTCAGGTAAGCCGGCACCTGCGTGCCATCGTTTGCAGCGAAGGTGATAGCGGTCATCGTGCCCATCGCCTGGTTGCTCAGCGGCTCACGCACTGGCAACACTTGCTCTAGATGGTGGGTGGACTTGTCATAGCGGTAGAACATCCCCGGATCGACGTCGCTTGAGGCCAGCAAAAGTAACCGGCTTTCGTCCTGGCTCGAATCGACAAACCGGATCAGCGGCTGCCCTGGCAGAGCCTTTGCTAGCGCAGCGCCCAATTTCTTGAGTTCGGGATCGAAAAAGGCGTTGGTCCTCCGCTCGGTCGCGTATGTTGCGCCTACGACGCGGCCATTGCGGCCGATCTCTATGACATCATCGATGTCCACCCCGGCCTGTTCGAGCACCAACTCCCGCGCACCACTGCCGTCCAACGCAACGCCATACAAGACCTTGAACCCGTTCTTCGCGCTCAGCACGTAAGCTACGTTCTTTTCCGGATCGATGGCCAGCGGTTGATCGCCTTCATCGGCATCGCCGTTTTTAACCTCGCTAAAGCGCTGCCACTTGTCGTTGTCCTTGGCGCGGTAGAACCAAATAGTGGTCTCCAGTATATGGCCATCGTCGTTGCGCCCGCGCACCGCCATCAAGCGTACACGCCCGCGCCCATCGGTTTGGTATGC
>JBJXEK010000023.1:0-8340 GCA_046155055.1 Novosphingobium sp.
ACCGAAGCTTCGGAATTCTTCGACATCTACAAGATGAATGTCGTCACGATCCCGACCAACGTGCCGGTCCTGCGGGCCGACGATGAGGACGAGTTCTACAAGAACACGCGCGACAAGTTCCAGGCGATCGCCAAGCTGATCCGCGAGCGCTATGAAAGCGGTCAGCCGGTGCTGGTCGGCACCGTCTCGATCGAGAAGTCCGAGCTATTGTCGGAGTTTCTCCATCAGGAAGGCGTCAAGCACAGCGTGCTGAACGCGCGGTTCCACGAGATGGAGGCGCATATCGTGGCGCAGGCCGGGCGGCTTGGCGCTGTGACGATTGCCACCAACATGGCCGGACGCGGCACCGACATCCAGCTTGGCGGCAATGCCGAGTTCCGTATCGAGGACGAGCTGCGCGATGTGCCCGAGGGCACCGAGCATGAGGCCGGAGTAGCGCGGATCAAGGCCGAAGTGGCCGAGGAGAAAGCAAAAGTGCTCGCCGCTGGCGGGCTCTGTGTGATCGGCACCGAACGGCACGAAAGCCGCCGCATCGACAACCAGCTGCGCGGACGTTCGGGGCGTCAGGGCGATCCGGGCATGTCGAAGTTCTACCTCTGCCTGGAGGACGATTTGCTGCGTATCTTCGGGCCGGACACGCTGTTTGCCCGCATGATGAACTCGAACCTTGCGGACGGCGAGGCGATCGGCTCGCGCTGGCTTTCGAAGGCTATCGAAACTGCCCAGAAGAAGGTCGAGGCCCGCAACTACGACGTGCGCAAACAGGTCGTGGAATACGACAACGTGATGAACGATCAGCGCAAGGTGATTTACGAGCAGCGCGCGGATATCATGGACGCCGATGCGGTCGATGACGTGGTGCTGGATATGCGGCAGGACACGGTCAACGCGATTGTCGGCGATGCCTGCCCGCCGGGTTCCTATCCCGAGCAGTGGAACATCCCGGCGCTGCGCACGCGCGTGATCGACGTGCTCGGCATCGATGCGCCCATCGACGCATGGCTTGAAGAAGAGGCGCTCGAGCCCGAGAAGATCGAGCAGCGGATCGCTGATCTTGCCGACCAGAAAATGGCGGCAAAGATCGAGACGGTCGATACAGCCTCTTGGCGCAATCTTGAGAAATCGGTTCTGCTCGAGCGGCTCGACAATCACTGGAAGGAGCATCTCGCCACGCTCGACGCCCTGCGCCAGGTCGTGTTTCTGCGCGCTTATGCGCAGAAAACGCCGATCAACGAGTACAAGCAGGAAGCGTTTGGTCTGTTCGAGAAGATGCTCGAGGCGATCCGTGAGGACGTCACACGTATCCTCATGACCAGCGAGATCCGGATGGGCAACCCGGAAGATTTCCAGCTGCCCGAGCTGCCGGACTTTCTGACCAGCAACTTTGATCCGCTGCCTGGCGAGGATGAGTCCCGCGCCATTCCGGCTGGCGCGCTGTTCGGCACGTTTGCGCCGCCGTTGACCGGTTCGGGCGCGACGGCTGCGGTACCCGGAAGCGACCCCTACGCTGGTATGGGTGTCAGCCGAAATGCACCCTGCCCGTGCGGTTCGGGTCAAAAATACAAGCACTGTCATGGTGCGCTGGCCTGACAGGGCGCCGGCTGCTTGGCTCAATTCTCCAGAATTTACTTTTAATTTGATACGTATATTTCTGTTTTATCAATATAAAGGTTAGAGTTGATTTGCGTATCTGCAGAGATCAATAGCCGGTGCTGCGATGACCTGGGTTTGCTTTGCCGCCAAGGTTCAGCAGATGTCACAGCGTCGCGGAAATCGGCCCACCGATCGTGCCGATTTGACCCAAATCTGTACTTTTAGCTTCTACGTCAGTGGGTTGGAATGGATGGAATGGGGTTTGACTTCCGGACGCTGCGGTTGCTACGCGCTTAGCAACCAAAATGTAACGTGGCCGCAGTGAACGCAGCACTGCAGACGAGGGCCTTGAGGATGTTCGAGGGTGCACGCACCGGCAGACAGAGGGTATGCGTTACCCTGGGTCGGTGGTTGCTGCCTGCGATGCTCTTGCTGCCACTTGCAGCGCCGGTCACCGCTTCCGCTCAGATCAGCACACCCACCATTTCCGGCCCGAGCCGCGACGAGCTCGGCGGCATAACGCGTGCGCCAGTCGAGCAGCAGCCACGGCTCTCCGTCTCGGGCGGCATCGAGCGGTCGAACTGCCCGTTGGCGGACCCGCAATTTAAGGGCATCACGACCACGATCTCGGACGTGACCTTCAACGGTCTCAAGAGTGTCTCCGCCGCTGACTTGGAAATGGCGTGGAAACCGATTGCGGGCACGAAACAACCGATCGCAGTGCTTTGCGAGATCCGCGATGCGGCTGCCACGATTCTGCGTAACCGGGGCTATCTGGCGGCAGTACAGGTGCCGGTGCAGCGCATCGTGGACGGCCACGTGCGGATGGAAGTGCTCTTCGCACGGATTACTACGATCCGCGCGCGAGGGCAGACGCGCGGAGCCGAACGCAAGCTCCTTGCCTACTTGGCACAGCTCACCGAGGGGGAGGTGTTCGACCGTGCCAAGGCCGAACGCTACCTGCTGCTTGCGCGCGATTTGCCCGGCTACAATGTCCAGCTGACGCTGCGTCCGGCGGGGACTGCACCGGGCGATCTGATCGGCGAGGTTACCGTGCTTCGCCAGCAGTTTGTAGCAGATCTTTCGCTGCAGAACCTCGCTTCGGCAACGACAGGTCGGTGGGGCGGGCAGCTGCGGGTGCAGGCGTTTGGCCTGACCGGGCTCGGCGATTCAACCACGCTTTCGTATTACGCGACCACCGACTTTCGCGAGCAGCGCATTCTTCAGGCCAGTCATGAATTCCGCCCGGGGCGTGACGGACTCGTGGTCGGCGGTGCGTTCACCTATGCCTGGACCAAGCCGGATATTGGCGCGACCACGGCACCGCTTGTGGCGCGCACGCTGCTCGCCAGCCTCTACGCCCGCTATCCGCTCGTCCGCTCGCAGGGTAGCAACCTCTGGCTCGGGGCGGGGTTCGATCTGCTCGATCAATCCACCACGCTGATTGTTCCATTGAGCCGCGACCGCCTGCGGCTGCTGTGGGCCCGGCTCGATTTCGACAAGGTCGATCTGACCCGGACTGATCCGGCCTGGCGGTTCAGCGGCTCGCTGGAACTGCGCCAGGGCCTGCTCGGACTGGGGGCAACCCGTTCGTGCCTGGGTGCGGCGTGCCTTGGGCGGGTGCCCACCAGCCGTTTCGATGCCTCGCCCGCTGCCACAGTGCTGCGCGGCGAGATCGAGGTGGAGCGCGCGATTGGGCGGTTCGCGCTGTCGGTCAATCCCCGCGCGCAATATGCTTTCCGCAAGGTTCTGGGGTTTGAGGCGTTTGCGCCGGGAAGCTACACCGTGGGGCGGGGATATGATCCGGGGGCGATCACCGGCGACAGCGGCGTCGGCATTGCCACCGAACTGCGTGGTCCGCGATTTTCTGTCGGCCACGGTAACGGGCCGCAAGTCCAGCCCTTTGCCTTCGTGGATGCGGCCTGGGCGTGGGATCGCGGCGCGGGCAAGGCGCAGCGGCTGAGCTCGTTGGGCGGCGGCATTCGTGCGGAGCTGGGTAACCGCTTCCGCCTTGACGCCACGATTGCAGTACCGCTCGACCGGGCGGGCCTCCTCAGCCGCCGGCCTGCACCGCGCATGTTGCTGTCGCTGACCACTCGTTTGTTGCCCTGGGGAGGTCGCTGATGCGCAATGCCCGCCTGACGCATGTCTCGCTGCTCGCCATTGCTGTCACGCTCATGAGCATGCCGAGGGCGGCGCAGGCGCAATCCTTCAACGCCAACGGTGAAGTTGTGGCAGGGGCCGGACTCGTCGACAACGCGACTCCGGGGCAGACCAACGTCTTTCTTGATTCGCCCAATGCAGTGGTTAATTGGACTTTGGCGGTCCCGGCGGGCAGCGGACCGTTCGTTTTCCAGCCGGCCGGAACGACCGCGACCTTTACCAACCGGGATTCCACCAGCTTTACCGTGCTGAATCGCATCATCTCGACTGGATCGCCGCGCGCGATGCAGTTCAACGGTACGGTCGTTTCGCAATTGACGGACCTGGCGACCGGCTCCGTTTCGCGCGGGGGGACGCTTTTTTTCTACAGCCCCAACGGCATCGTGGTTGGGTCAACCGGGGTGTTCAACGTCGGCAATCTGGTCCTTACCAGTTCCGATCTTGGCTATGATCCCGTCACAGGCGAATTCGGAAAAGGCGGCATATACAGCTTTCTGCCTGCCAATGCTGGAAGCTCGGTTGAAGTACGGAAGGGCGCCCAGATCATTGCCGGGCCGACCAACGCCTATGTCGGCCTAGTTGCGCCCAAGGTGGTGAACTCTGGCACCATCACGGTCGATGGTTCGGCCGTGCTGGTCGCGGCCGATGCCTCCACCATCACATTCCGGCCCAATGGTCTGTTCGACATCCAGATCGATCTGGGCACGAGCGCGACCGGCGAAGTCGTTACCAATGACGGCACGATCACCGGCACTGTCGGGTCGGTCAATGTGGCCCACCGGCTTTATGTGGTGGCTGTGCCGAGGAACGACGCCATCACCATGGCGATCAAGGGTGGTAGCAAACTAGGCTTCGATATCGCCGTTGCGGCCGGCGAGGAAGACGGTGCCATCGTGCTGTCCGCCGGTTACGACATTGCGGATGGGGTTTTGGCCGGCGTTCGCTCCCCCAACGGCGGCGCGGGACCTGCTGCGCTAACCATCGGGGCTATCGATGCAACGTCACCGCTCACTGGCCAGGCGACCGGGCAGGCTTTGCTGCAAGTTGAGGGCGGTAAGGCAGCAAACTTCGCGTCGGATGTGAGCATTGCGGGGGTCAGCGATCCGTCGGGTGCCAGCGCCGATGGCGCTATCGTCAGCGTATCCGGGGTGGGTTCGACACTCGATATCGCCGGCGATCTTCTGGTGAGGTCACTCGACGGCGGCATTGTTACCGGTAGCGGGGTGAGCGATGCCAACGCCGCGCGCATCGTGGTCAGCGATGGCCGGATGACTGTGCTGGGCAATGCTACGGCCGATGCTAGCCGAAACGGTTACGCCGGGCAGGTAAGCCAAGGCGGCGAAGCAGCGCTGGTCGCCAGCGGCAACGCCGTTGTCGAAGTCGGCAAGGATCTTGTCCTGTCTGGCGATGCCATCGGCCAAGCCGTCGACGATGCTTCAACGTTGGGCTCGTTTTCCGGGATCGGGGGCAATGCGCATCTGTCGCTGGGCAGCGGGGCATCGGTGACCGTTGACGGCAATCTTGCGGTTCACGCGGCAGGGAGCGGCGGAGACGTGGGTACGAGCGGGTACGTCGGAGCCGATGGCACTGGCGGCACCGCTGTGGTCGAGGGATTGGCAGGCGGCGGTGCGCTCACCGTCGCGGGCACGCTTGCGGTCGATGCCACCGGTACCGGCGCGAACGGCAATACCTGCACGGCATGCGTGGTCGAGGGCGGCCTGGGCACAGGCGGCACGGCGGGTATCAGCGCCGCAGCGGGCATTACGCTGACGATCACCGGAGCGACTTCGGTCGACGCATCGGGGCAGGGCGGCGCTGCCACTGCGGACAAAGGCAAGACCGGCGGTGCGGGCCTTGGCGGCGCAGCTTTTGTGCGCTCGACCGGCGGTGCGGTGATCGCAGGTGGCCCGTTGTCGGTGCTGGCCAACGGTACGGGCGGTGCCGGCGCATTGACTGACAGCGCGGTGTCCGGTGCGACCGGATCGGGCGGAACCGGCGGCGCGGGCACCGGCGGCACAGCGCGCCTGACCGCTGGCGATGCGGCAACAATCGGCGGTGGCGGCTCGATCGCGATTGCAGGCACTGCTATGGTTTCGGCAAGCGGCGCAGGAGGTGCGGGGGGCACCGGAGGCGCAGGTCTTGGCGGCACCGCCGCACTTTCAGCCCGCAACGGCAAGGTGACCGGGACAAACCTGAGCACCCGGGCGCTTGGCCTTGGCGGCGCAGGCTCCAATGGCGGTAACGGCGGTGCGGGGAGCGGCGGCACAGCGGCATTGATGGCCTACAGCGCGCTGGAAGGCGATGCGGCGGTAACTTTCGGGACCACAGTAATCACGGCGCGGGGAACCGGCGGCGCAGGCGCCGCACCGGAATTGCTGGCAGATGCTGGCGGCGCGGGCGGTCTGGGCACCGGCGGTACGGCCAGCGCCATGGCAGAGGCGGGCAATGGCTCGGTGGTCCTTGGGGTTACGAGCATCAATGCCAGTGGCGGCGGCGGAATTGGCGGAGCCGGCGGGGCTGGTTTCAGCGGCACCGGGGGTGCTGGCGGCGCGGGCGGCACGGGCCGGGGCGGCACGGCCACGATCGGGGTGACAAGCGGGCTCGACACCGGCGCAGTGAACACCGGCTCGGCGGCCTTTGACGGCACAAGCGTGCTCGCAAATGGCAATGGCGGAACGGGCGGTGCCGGCGGCATCGGGAGTGTGACAGGCGCGGCAGGCACAGGCGGAAATGCACAGGGCGGCGGCGCGGCGCTCGTGGCGCAGGGCGGGACAGTCACTCTCTTGGCCGCGGCGCAAGTCCGGGCAGATGCACAGGGCGGCAGCGGCGGCCTTGGCAGCGGCGGCAATGCTGCCATTGGCGACGATGGCAGCGCCGCTGATCCGCGCGGGGTGCGTCTCGTTGTTGGCAACCGGACCGGCCATGCCGATCAGAAGGGGCAGCTCACCGGAGCGGCTCTGGAGTTTTCAGCCGGCGCGTCGGCCGGGAAGGGGGCAACGCAGGGCACCGCAACCAATCTTGGCCACCCGTTGACGTTCCTGCTCGATGGCGGCGCGATCGATGCCACGAGCCTGGATTTTGCGGGACGCGGCGTTTCGGCGGCATTAGCGCCGCCCTCCGTCATCGACCTTGCGGGCGGCGATACTACACTGACCGGCGCGTTCCGCTTCGTGACGCCCGGCACGCTGGCAGCAGCGCTTGGCGGCGCGGACGTGTTTTCGGATACGGCGCTGGTTTCAGCGAGCGACTGGCTACCGGGTGCTGCGCCTGCGGGGCCTTCGGGCACGATTCATGGGACCACTGGGGTTTCTTTGCTGACAAGCGGAAACCTCTTTGCGTTCCTGTCCGCCGAGACCGGCGGAAGCCTTGCGCTGACCGCAAGCGGCCTGATCCGGCTCGACGCACTGACGGCCACCGGATCCATTACGGTGAACGCCGGGACCAGTCTTCTGCTTGCCGATGTCACGGCAGGCGGCGACGCGTCCTTGGTGGCCACAGGCACCGTGGGCCTTGGCAATGTCGGCGCGGGCGGTGATGCGGTCCTGACCTCGGGCGGAGCGCTTGCTGCGGGCGCGGTTACCACCGGGCAATCGGCAGTGATCGATGGCGCGAGCAGTATTGCGCTTGGCGGCGATGTCGTGGCGGGCGATTCCGTCCAGCTCGTCTCGGATGGGGCGGTCAACGGAAAGGGCCTTTCGGCAGGCCTGGTCAGCCCGTCGGCAGCTTCAGGCGCAACATACGAGATCACCGTGTTCAGCAACGGCGCGGTCGGGCTGGGCGCACTTTCTGCCGCACGCGACATCAAGCTGTTCACGCCCGTGGACCTGACGGTCGGCGCGCTTTCGGGGCGGGAAATTGCTGTGCTTGCGGACGGCCCGCAGTCGATCGGGTCGATTGCCGCGACCGGGCGCGTGTTGCTGGCGGATTATGCGATGACCCCGTCCGGCGGCAATCCGCTGGCTGGTTATGACCTCGACGCGCTGTTTGCGGCGGCTCCGATTGCCAGCGGCGCTGCGATTACGGTGCGGGGCTCGGCCACTGCCGGATCGCTGACTGCAACCACCACCTCCGACCTCTCGGCCGGGACGATTGCCGCGACAGGGGGTATCTTGCTGCAGGCTGGCGGCGCGCTGGCTACGGGCGATCTCGGCGGTTCAGTGGTCAGCCTTGCGGCGGGAACGACACTCACGGCAGGCGATATCAGCGCGACGGACGGCGCGGTGACGCTGCGGGCCGCAGGCGACATGACGGCCGGATCGATCTCCGCGGTCGGCTCCGTTTCTCTGGCGAGCACCGGCGGCAAAGTTACCATTGCGACAGTGGGCGCGGCCGGCGATGTCACGCTTGTGGCGGCCAGTGACGTGGAGGCCGGTGCGCTAACGGCAGGTGGGCTTCTCCTCTCGAGCGGGGCGAATGTCGCGCTGGGCGATACGCAAGGCTCGCGGATCACCGTGTCGGCGAACGGAGACCTCAGCATCGGAGGTGTTGCGGCAACCAGCGGGCGTGCCGAACTGACGGCGGTTGGTGCGTTGTCTAGCGGGGCGATTACGGCGGCGACCCGGATCGCACTCAGCAGCGGCGCTG
>JBJXEK010000024.1:0-4353 GCA_046155055.1 Novosphingobium sp.
GGCAGCGCCAAGCCTCTTTCCGCAACCCACAGGACCGAGCCGGGAACGCCCGCATGGCTGCGCCCCGGACGCTCGCTACAAAGCCAAGCCCGCCTCTCCCTGCGGCACTCCGGCGCCGCACCGGCCGCGCGATTCGTCTCGCTTTCCCATGGCGTTACAGTCCGGCTCGCCGCCGGATGAATTGGTGCAACGTCGCGCTACTGCGCCAGCAGCCGCGTCATGATCGCGCGCACATCGTCGGCCATGTCAGGGCGTTCCAGCGCCAGCGCCAGCGTCGCCTCGACAAAGCCGGTCTTGCTGCCGCAATCGAACCGCCGCCCTCCGAAGGTCACCGCATGGAACGGCTGCTGGCCGATCATGCGCGCCATCGCGTCGGTCAGCTGGATCTCACCGCCCGCGCCCTTCTCCTGGCCTTCAAGCGTACGCATCACTTCGGGCTGCAGAATGTAGCGCCCGGAAATGATGAGGTTCGAGGGCGCTTCCTCGCGCTTAGGCTTCTCGACCAGCCCGGTCACTTCAGTAAGGGTTGGCGAGATCCGAGCGCCGGGCGCGATCACCCCGTAGCTTGAAACTTCATCCTCGGGCACTTCGAGCACGCTGATCAGGTTGCCGCCAACTTGGTGGTAGGCCTCGACCATCTCCTTCATGCATCCCGGCGTGCCGATCATCAGCTCGTCCGGCAGGAAGATCGCAAACGGCTCATCTCCGACGATGGCGCGCGCGCACCAGATGGCATGACCGAGCCCCATCGGCACCTGCTGGCGCACGGTGACCAGATTTCCGGGCAGGATCCGCGTCGCGTCGAGGATCGAAAGATCCTTGCCCCGATCGGACATCGTCCGTTCGAGCTCGAAAGCCGTGTCGAAGTGCTCGACAATCGCAGTCTTGCCGCGGCCAGTCACGAAGATCAGCTGCTCGATCCCCGCTTCGCGCGCTTCGTCGACCGCATACTGGATCAGCGGGCGATCGATGATGGGCAGCATTTCCTTGGGGATAGCCTTGGTCGCGGGCAAAAATCGCGTCCCCATGCCGGCCACCGGGAACACGGCCTTGCGGATCGGTTTGCGCACCAGGCTATCAGTCATGTGGTCTATGCTCCCTTCAACGTGTGACATCCGGATAGTGCCACGACACGAGGCTGAATGCGCCAGCCATTCTATCCGGTTGCGCCGCCCAGTTGCGCAGCTTCGTAAACCGGCTAAACGGCAAAAATGGACAAGATCATAATTCGCGGCGGTAACCGCCTTTCCGGCACGGTTCCAGTCTCTGGTGCGAAGAATGCCGCCCTAACGCTGCTTCCTTGCAGCCTTCTTACAGACGAACCGGTCACGCTGCGCAACCTTCCTCGATTGGCCGATATTGACGGGTTTCAGCATCTGCTGAACCAGTTCGGGATTTCGACAGCGATTGCCGGGGCGCGGCCGGAAGATTTCGGGCGCGTCATGACCCTGCAGGCCACCCGCCTGACATCGACTGTCGCCCCCTATGACCTGGTGCGCAAGATGCGCGCCTCGATCCTCGTGCTCGGGCCGCTGCTGGCGCGCGCGGGCGAGGCAACCGTGTCGCTTCCCGGCGGCTGCGCCATTGGCAACCGGCCGATCGACCTCCACCTCAAAGTGCTCGAGGCCTTCGGCGCGAAAATCGAGCTGGCCGCAGGCTATGTCCGGGCCATCGCGCCCGATGGCGGTCTGCCCGGCGGCGACTACAGCTTCCCGATCGTCTCGGTCGGCGCGACCGAAAACGCGCTGATGGCGGCCGTTCTGGCGCGCGGGACCAGCACCTTGCACAACGCCGCGCGCGAACCGGAAATCGTCGACTTGTGCAATCTCCTCGTGGCCATGGGTTCTGACATCGAGGGTATCGGCACCTCGGACCTCACCATCCACGGCGTCCAGCGGCTCCACGGCGCAACCTATATGGTCATGCCCGACCGGATCGAGGCGGGCAGCTACGCTTGCGCCGCCGCGATCACGGGCGGCGATATCACGCTCGCAGGGGCACGGATCGAAGATATGGCTGCTACCGTGCAGGCCTTGCGCGATGCCGGCGTGCTGGTCGAGCCGGTTCGCGGCGGCATGCGGGTCGCCAGTGACGCCCAGCTGCGCCCGGTCACGCTTTCAACCGCGCCCTATCCGGGCCTCGCCACCGATATGCAGGCCCAGCTCATGGCCATGCTGTGCCTCGCGGGCGGCTCAAGCGTGCTGACCGAGACCATTTTCGAGAACCGCTACATGCACGTACCCGAACTCAATCGCATGGGCGCGAATATCGAGACCAGGGGCCGCACCGCAATCGTCCACGGCGTGGACAAGTTGAACGGTGCCGAAGTCATGGCGACAGACCTGCGCGCATCGATGAGCCTCGTCATCGCTGGGCTGGCGGCCGAGGGTGAGACGCAGGTCCATCGGCTCTATCATCTCGACCGTGGCTACGAGCGGCTTGAAGAGAAATTCGCGCTGCTCGGCGCGGACGTGGAGCGCGTCGGCGGCGATTGATGCCGGATTCGGGGCCCTCGCTGGCTGACCTGACACGGGCCTTTGCCCGTATCGGCTGCCTCAGCTTTGGCGGCCCCGCCGGACAGATCGCGCTGATGCAGCGCGAACTCGTCGACGAGCGCGGCTGGATCGAACAAGGCGCTTTCCTGCGCGCGCTGAACCTGTGCCACCTCCTGCCCGGGCCGGAGGCGCAGCAGCTTGCCACCTGGATCGGCTGGCGTCTCCACGGGGTGCGCGGCGGCCTGATTGCTGGCCTGCTCTTTGTGGTGCCCGGTGCTCTGGTCATGCTCGCGCTTTCGCTGCTCTACGTCGCAGCCGCAGGTCTGGGATGGTTTGCCGCGCTCTTTCTGGGGATCAAGGCCGCCGTGCTGGCCATCGTCGCACAGGCGCTTGTTCGCGTGGCAAAGCGCGCGCTGGGGACGCACTTCAAGCTGGCCTTGGCCGTGCTGGCGGGGGCGGCGCTGACCTTGCTTCGCGCCCCCTTCCCTCTGGTGATTCTGGCGGCCGGCCTGATCGGCGCCGCCGCCGCGAAATGGCAGCCGGACTGGCTGGGCACTCACCATGTGCCGACGTCTGCCACACCGTTGGATAGCCCCCGCCGCCTCACTGCCGCTACGGCCATCACCATCGCACTGTGGCTGGCGATCTGGGCACTGCCGATGGGCATAGTATTCACCGCACTGGGGCCTGACCATGTGCTTTGGCACATCGGCCTGTTCTTCTCGCGCCTCGCGGTCGTGACGTTTGGCGGGGCCTATGCCGTGCTCGCCTATATGGCACAGGCGGCTGTGGGCGGATTTGGATGGCTGACACCGGGCGAGATGGCGGACGGGCTGGGGCTCGCCGAAACCACCCCCGGCCCGCTCATCATGGTGACCCAGTTTGTGGGGTTTATCGCCGCATGGCGCCATCCGGCCCCCTTCTCGCCGCTCACCGCCGGCATGCTGGGTGCAGCGCTAACCACATGGGTCACGTTTGCGCCGTGCTTCCTGTGGATCTTCGCCTGCGCTCCGTGGATGGCATGGCTCGAACGGGCCGAGCGGCTGCAAGGTGCGCTGGCCGCGATCACCGCTGCGGTGGTGGGCGTGATCGCCAACCTCGCGTTGTGGTTCGCACTCCATGTCGTGTTCCGCGAAGTCAGCCCGCTGGGCCTGCCGGTTTGGGCCAGTCTGGACTGGCGTGCGGCAGTCATCGCGCTGGGCGCGGCCCTGTTGCTGTTCCAGCTTAAACGCAGTGTGCTCGAGGTGCTGGCCCTGTCCGGGATCGCAGCCCTCGCGCTTTCAGCGCTCTAGAGCAGAGTCCGATCCGAATGCATCGGCTCGTCTGCTCTAGGCTTTTGCTTTACCGCGTTTTCCGAGTCAGCAGGTGATTCCACCTGCTTCGAAAACGCTCTTGGCTCCGCGCTCCAGCAAGCGCGCCACCAGCCACAAGCGGACGGCCCCGGCAAGGCCCGGCGGCGCATTACCCGCGATTCGCTCCGCATCAACCCGCGCAACCAGCGCGTTGATCGGCACGCCCTCCTCTCCCGCCGCCGCGCGCAGCATGTCCCAGAACAGCGGCTCAAGGCTGATCGAAGTCTTGTGCCCGGCGATCTCGACCGAGCGTTTGACGGGGGGGTGATAGGGGCTGTTCATGCGCCATGCTTAGGGCTGGCTTGCGCACCGGGATACGATTTATTTGGGGTAGCCCCGGTTTTCGCCTGATCGTAGGCTGGCCGGGTATCTCCACGTGAACACGGGCAGTCCGATGAACCAAGGGTATCAGGCGCTTACGGACCGGGAGAAGGAGACCCTGCGGCTGCTTGTGGAAGGCTACGATGCGAAATCGATGGCACAGCATCTTGGTCTGTCGGTCCACA
>JBJXEK010000025.1:0-6937 GCA_046155055.1 Novosphingobium sp.
CGCGGCATCCAACCAGCCGGCGGCACGAGCTGCGCGGTCGGGATCACCGTGTTGAGCTCGTTCAGGATATCCTGATTGAGATTGTAGACCGTATCCGCCTTGAGCACGCTCTGCGCATCGACCACGATCGTGATCTTGCGCTTGGTCATCGCAGCCTGAGTCGCCGCCGAAAGCTTGTCGCTGATCTGTTCGAGCACATACTGCTGCGCAACGTTGACCGGCTCGGCCATCTGCTGCAGCTCGCGCTGGGCGGACTGTTCGATCTGCTGCATCTGCGCTGCCTGCGCCTCGAGCGAGGCACGGTCGGGCTTGGCGGCCTTCTGATCGGCCTCGAACTTGTCGTAGAGTGGCTTGAGCTGCGCGGCGACCTGGTTGCGGCGCGTGTTCACCGCATCGAGCTGCGGTTTGTAAGTGACGGGCAGCTGCGTCGCCGCGAGCTTGTAGGCCGCCGAGGAAGCGACAACAGCCTGCGGGTTGGCATAGGCGATGCCGGCCACGACCACGCCGCCGGGCGTGCTCTGCACGGGAGCAGCAGTCTGCGCCATGGCGTGGGGCGTTACGGACAGCACGAGAGCGGCGGCAAGCGCCGGAACGATACGGTTGGTCATCAGAACTGGGTTCCTACGTTGAAGTTGATGGTTTGGGGATCATCGCCGTCGACTTTACTGAGGACTTTGGCGATATCGATGCGGAAAGGTCCGAACGGCGAGTTCCAGTTAACGCCGATGCCGATGGAAATACGCGGCTTCGGGCTATCGCCCAGGAATGACTCGTCGAACTTCTGGGTCACGTTGTTGAGCTTGCCGGTCGAGTCTGTAGATCTGGTGGTGAGTGAGCCGGTGATATTGTCTTGATACAGCAGGGTTGTGCCAGAGGTGAGCGGACGGGTCACGCTGAACACCGCGCCCGCATCCGCGAAGATCGAGGGCCTGAGGCCCAGTTCGCGGGCGCCCGCACCGAGCGGAATTTCAAGCTCGGCGTGACCAAGGTAATAATACTTGCCGCCAAGTGCATCATCGACAAACTGGTTGCGATCGGTGCTGACCACGCCGCCGGTGCCATCTTTGGGATCGAAGCCGCTGTAAAACTTGCGTAGCACGCGCGGGCCAACGCCGCGGATATCGAAACCGCGTATCTGCGGCTGGCCAAGGAAGAACCTGTCTGTCAGGCGTACATCGTCGATCGACGGATCGTTGGTGCGGTTGCTGAGCGCCTTGATCGCCCCGCCTTCGCCGCGCAGCGAGAACACGAAACCCTTGCCCAGCGCGAAATAGCGCGACGCATTGACGCTGACGCGCGCATAACGGACCGAGCCGCCGAGCCCGGCCAAATCCGCGCCGAGCACGACCTGCGAGCCGCTCGTCGGGCGCAGGCGGTTGTCGAGCGTATCATAGACAAGACTCGCACCAAGGATCGAGCTCGTGCGCTTGCCGATAGCATCGCACAGATAGCGCCCGGCGAGGAAGATCGAACACCGCCGCACGCCGTTGGCATCAGGTAGGTAGTAGGTGTTCTGGTCGAGCGTCACGTTCTCGAGATTGAGCGTATAGCGCCCAATCAGCGACATGTACTCGGTCAACGGCAGACCGGCGCGAACCTGGAAGCCGGTGGTCGACTGCTTGTAGGTCGTGTTGCGATTGCTGTTGAGGAAGTTGAAGCTGTTGAAATCGCGCCGGTAGACGTCCACGCCCAGCGAGACGTTGCGATCGAACAGATACGGTTCGGTAAAGCTCAGCTGAACCGAGCGCGAAAAGCGCGAATAGTCAACGCTGAGCCCCACCGTCTGGCCGCGGCCGCGGAAGTTGTTCTGCTGGATCGAGGCCTGGAAGATGAAGCTTTCGAGGCTCGAGAAACCGGCCGAAAGCTGGAGCTGTCCGGTGGGCTTTTCCTCGACGTTCGCCTCAAGCACGATGCGGTCCTGCGCCGAGCCCGGCTTCTGCTCGACCTCGAACTTTTCCTGGAAGTAGCCCAGCGATTTGACGCGGTTCGACGAACGCTTGATCTGGAACGAGTTGAACGCGTCGCCCTCGGCCACGCGGAATTCGCGGCGGATAACCTTGTCCTGCGTCAGCGTGTTGCCGTTGACATCGACCCGCTCGACATAGACGCGCGGCGCTTCCGCAATGCGGAAGGTGATCGACATCGTCAGGTCGTCCTTGTTGCGGTCGAAATCAGGCCGCACATCGGCAAAGGCATAGCCGAAGCTGCCCGCCGTCTCCGTCAGGCTGTCGACGGTGTCCTCGACCAGCTTGGCGTTGTACCATTCGCCGGCCTTGAGCGGCAGCCGCTTGGCCAGCGCTTCGCCATCGAAATCGCGCAGCTGGCTATCGACTTTCACGCCGCCGAACTTGTAGCGCTTCCCTTCCTCGACCACGTAAGTGATGATGAAGTCGCGCTTGTCCGGCGTCAGCTCGGCGATCGCAGACACCACGCGGAAATCGGCATAGCCTTTGGTCAGGTAAAATTGACGCAGCTTCTGCTGATCGAACGCGAGACGGTCAGGATCGTAGCTCGTGCCGCTCGAAAACGCACGGAACACGCGCGCCTGCTTGGTCACCATCTCGCTGCGCAGGTCGGTCGAGGAAAACTGCTCGTTGCCAATGATATTGATCTGGCGGACCTTGGACTTGGGGCCCTCGTTGATCTCGAACACGATATCGACGCGGTTCTGGTCGAGCATGACCATTTTGGGCTCGATCGAGGCGGCAAAACGCCCCTGCCGCTTGTAGAGCTCAATGATCCGCGCAACGTCCGCCCGCACTTTCGAGCGCGTGAAGATCTGGCGGGCCGCGAGCTTGATTTCGGGGAGGATCTTGTCCTCCTTCAGGCGCTTGTTGCCCTCAAGTATGATGCGGTTGACGACCGGGTTTTCCTTGACCTCGATCACCACATCACCGGCATTGTCGCGCAGCTGAACGTCGGCGAAGAGCTCGGTTGCATACAGGTCCTTGAGGACCTGGTCGGCCGCAGCCTGGCTGTACTTGTCGCCTTCCTTGAGGCGGATATACGAGCGGATCGTGTCGGACTCGAGCCGCTGGGCGCCGGAAATCGTGATCGAGCGGACGGCCTCGACCGGTGCCGGCGGTGGTGCAGGCACAGGAGCCGCAGCGGGAGTTGAAGCAGCAGCTGGCGCTGGAGACGTCCTGGCGGCAGAAGGTGCGGCGGCAGGCGCCGTCGCACGCGGCTGCGCCTGTGCAGCCGCAAGGACCGGCATTCCTGCGAGGCAGGTTGAGGCAGCGAGCGCCACCAGCACCGACGCACGTGTCATATCGCCTGCGGTCCGGCCCGAGTTCCAAGCATTCATCACCTAGCGCCATCCCGTCAATTCGTGCGGCCCACCTGCGGGTGCAGGCCGCGATGCTGCCCTCTGCCCGATGCCGCGCCGCCAATCAAGCAAGCAGGCCGCAGCAGTCCGTATTTGCCCCGCATATTGTGGAAAATCCGGCCCGCCCCCGGAGTCCATAATCGAGCTCCCGGCACCTGCGAACGAACCGCAGGCGTGACCGGTCGTCAATCGCACGCTCAACCCCCGAAGAACCGCAGCGACGCAACGTCGTTGAAGGTCACGAACAGCATAAGCGCCAGGACCAGTGCCATGCCGGTGCGGAAGGCCCATTCCTGTCCGCGCTGGCTTACCGGCTTCCGGCGGACCGCCTCGATTGCATAGAATGCGAGGTGGCCGCCATCGAGCACCGGAATTGGCAAGAGGTTGATGAACCCGAGGTTAATCGAGATCAGCGCGATGAACCAAACGTAGTTGGCCCAGCCCGAAACGAGCTGCTCGCCCGAATATTTGGCAATCTTGATCGGCCCGCCCAGCTCCTTGATCTCGCGCTTCCCGGTCACGATCTGCTGGATGCCAGTGATCATCATGCCCATGATGTCGCGCGTCTGGATCATTGCATCGCCCACCGCCTCGATGGGTCCGACTTTGACCCGCTGCGCAGTGGCGGGGCCGATGCCAAGATAGCCGATTTTCTGGGTGTTGCCGAAGCGGTCGGACACTTCCTTGATGGCCGCAACGGCCGGAAGCGCAAGCGTTTGGCCCTGCCGCTCCACGACCAGATCGAGCGGCTCGCCCGGATGCTGCGCAACGGCCATGCGGATATCGACGAAGCTGCGGATGGCCGAACCTTGCAGCGAAACCACCTTGTCGCCCAACTGGACGCCCGCCTTCTCAGCCGCCGAACCCTGCTGGATCAGCCCGATCACGGGCGGCACCAGGATCTTGCCGTAAGCCATCGTGAAGCCCGCCAGAATCGCCACGGCGAGAATGAGGTTGGTCATTGGCCCGGCCAGCACGATCAGCGCGCGCTGCCACACCGGCTTGGCCTGGAAAGTGCGCTCGCGCTCCTCAGCGGGCAAGGCGAGCCAATCGGCGCTCGGCACGCTGGCGGGGTTCATGTCGCCCGCAAACTGGACATAGCCGCCCAGCGGCAGCGCCGAGAGCCGCCAGCGCGTGCCGCGCTTGTCGGTCCATCCGGCCACTTCCTTGCCAAAGCCGATCGAGAAGCTCTCCGCCTTCACCCCGAACATCCGGCCCACCAGATAGTGGCCCATCTCGTGAATGAACACGAGTGGCCCCAGCACCAGCACAAAGGCCAGCACGGTAATCAGCAAACCGGGGCTTTCGACAACGGGGCTCAAAGAACAGACTCCATGGTTTCACGCGCCCGGATGCGGGCCTCCCGGTCCACCGCGATCACCTCGTCGAGCGAGGCGGGCGGCATCGGCAGGCCGCGCGCCAGCACGGTTTCTGCGCATTGCACGATCCGGGTGAACGCGATCTGACCAGCGAGGAACGCGGCGACGGCTATCTCATTCGCGGCATTGAGCACGGCCGGCGCAGCACCGCCCGCGATAACCGCATCACGGGCAACGCGGGTGGCGGGGAATCGTTCCTCATCGGGCCGGAAGAAGCTCAAATTGCCGATTGCGGCAAGATCGAGCGGCGCGCAAGGCGTGTCCATGCGCGCCGGCCAGGCCAATGCAGACGCGATCGGCACGCGCATGTCAGACGGGCCCAGCTGCGCCAATGTCGAGCCGTCGCGGTATTCGACCATCGAATGCACGATTGACTGCGGGTGCAGCACGATGCGCAGCTTTTCGACGCCCACGGGGAACAGGTGATAGGCCTCGATGAACTCAAGCCCCTTGTTCATCATCGTCGCCGAATCGACGCTGATCTTTGCGCCCATCGACCATGTGGGATGCTTGACCGCCTCGGCCGGGGTCGCGCGCTGCAGCCGCGCCATCTCCCATTCACGGAACGGGCCACCGCTCGCCGTGAGCGTGATGGCATGGACATCCGCGGGATCGTTGCCCGCAAGGCACTGGAAGATCGCGTTGTGCTCGCTGTCGACCGGCAACAAAGTCGCGCCGGTGCGCAAGACGGCGGCAGTCATAACCTCGCCCGCCGACACCAGCGCTTCCTTGTTGGCGAGCGCCACAACTTTGCCGCATTCGATCGCCGCCATCGTGGGCGCGAGGCCTGCACAGCCGACGATCGCGGCCATGGTGATGTCCGCGCCGCGAGATGCCGCCTCGATCACCGCCGCTGCGCCGCCCGCCGCTGCAATCCCGCTACCGGAAAGGGCAGCGCGCAGTTCGGGCAGGCAAGCCTCATCAGCCACAACGGCAAGCTCCGCACCGAATTCGCGTGCCAGCGCGGCGAGTTCCGCCGCCTGACAATTGGCCGTCAGCGCGATCACGCGGAAGGCGTCGCGGTTGCGGCGCACCAGATCGAGCGTAGACGCGCCGACCGATCCGGTTGCGCCCAGAATGGTGATGGTTCGGCTCATATGCTCCCTGCCCCGCCGCCAGCGGCCCATGCCGTGCCGGCGATGATCGCCACGGGCAGCAGCCCGTCAACCCGGTCAAACAGCCCGCCGTGGCCCGGGATCAGCCGTGAACTGTCCTTCACCCCGGCGCGGCGCTTGAGCCAGCTTTCATAGAAATCCCCGGCCTGCGCGGCCACGGCCAGGCCCGCGCCGATCAGCGCTGCGGTTCCGAGATGAGTCGTGCGGAGCGCCTCGGACACGCTGGGACCGGTGGGAGACATGCCCGAAATGAGGTAGCCGCCGGCAAGCGCGGCGAAACTCGTCCAGATCGCTGCGGCTGCCATGCCGCCAGCAAGGCCCGACCACGTCTTGGACGGGCTGATGCTCGGCGCGATCCTGGGCCCACCCAGCGCGCGGCCGGCGAAATAGGCGCCGGTATCGGTGCAGATAACCACGCCCAGCACGCCGACGAGCAGCGCTACCGGCATGACGATCAGCGCCAGCGCCGCCCAGCCGATGTACAAGGCACCCGACACCATCGCAGTCACCACCCGTGCCGAATCAGGCGCGATCTTGACCGCGAGCGACGCATATTCGGCAAAGACGCCAAGGCCGATGAGCGCGATGAAGCCCTTGAGCACCAAACCGCCCTGCCACACCGCGAACCCTGCCAGCGCGAGCATGACCACGGCGGAGGCGATGCGCACCGGCAGATCACTGCGCGCCGGAGCGGCCCCGACTGGGTCGGCTGGCCCAGCCGCGAGCGGAACTGCGTCCATGACGGGATCAGCGTCCCCCATAACGGCGCTCGCGGGTGGCAAAGTGGTCGAGCGCTTCGCGCAGATGGTCCGGCGTAAAATCAGGCCACAGCACATCGGTGAACCACATTTCGGCGTAAGCGGCCTGCCACAGCAGAAAGTTCGAGAGCCGCACTTCGCCCGACGTGCGGATCAGCAGATCGAGTGGCGGCAGATCGGCTGTATCGAGCTCGGCTTCGATCGCCTCGACCGACACGACCCCCTTTGCGGCAGCCGCGGCAGCCGCGCGCGCGATTTCCTGCTGCGATCCATAGTTGAGCGCAACAGCCAGCGTGGTGCGGCTGTTATGGGCCGTCCGCGCCAGCGCATCTTCAATCAGCTTGACAATATCAGGCGGCA
>JBJXEK010000026.1:0-12465 GCA_046155055.1 Novosphingobium sp.
GGCACGCTCTTCGTCGGCAGCTACCTCGCGCTTCAGCTGGGGCGGACGCTGTTCATGGCGGTGATCATGCGCGACGGCGATCCCCGCGGCATGATGAACATGCTGCGGATTTCGAGCTGGTTCGTCATTTCCTCGGTATTCTGGTTTGCCGGACTGAGCGCGGCAGGGGATACGCGGCTGGCGCTGTGGTTCACGGCGCTCTGCATCGAATACCTGGGGCCGCTTGCCGGTTATCGGACCCCGTTCCTTGGCCGTTCGCGGACGGCAGACTGGAACATTTCGGGCAGCCACATGGCCGAGCGCTGCGCGCTGTTCATCATCATCGCCTTGGGCGAGGGAGTTGTGGTGATCGGCGCGAACTTCGCTGCTGCGGCGCTCACGCCGGAACGGATCGCGGCTTTCCTCAGCGCATTTGCCGGATCGGTGCTGATGTGGTGGATCTACTTCGATCTGGGCGCCGAACGCGGCGCGCGGCACATCGAAACCCATGCCGAACCCGGCCGCGTGGCGCGCGAAGCCTATACCTATCTGCACATGCCGATCGTGGGCAGCATCATTGTCTGCGCTGTGGCCGATGCCCTGCTGCTAGAAGGCCATGAACCCCATGCCACGCACGAACTGATCCTGACCACATGCGGCGGGCTGGTGACATTTCTGGTTGGTCTCGGCCTGTTCAAGCGCTTCAGCAACGCGCTCGGCAACTTCCCGCTCTCGCACAACGTGGGCAGCGTGCTGCTGCTGGCGCTGGGCAGCTGGGCGTGGTTCCGGCCCTTGCCGACGACAAGTTTTGCCGGTGCTTCAGTCATGGCGCTGGCGGTAGTGGCCGTGTGGGAATGGGGCTCGTACCACGGTGGTTGGCGCGAGCGGCTGGTGCGGCTGTGGCCGTGGGGCGAGCGCCAGTCACCATCCGCATGACCCGTGCGTGTCGAGCGAAGTCGAGACACCGGGTTTCGGCCGCCATTCAGAGCGTCTTGTACCCGTCCGTCTCATCCGAGAGCGTCTCTAGCCACTTTGCCAGCAGATCACGTTTGGCGGGCATCAAGGCCTTGCCGGCAGGCGAGAGCACGCGTTCAGGAACGTCGCGCAGGTTTTCCTTGAGCATGGGGAGGACGGCCGGGCCATCGGGTTGGGCGCCGTTCGGATCGGCGAGCGCCATGATGCGGGCGACCCCGATCGCGCCGAGCCAGTCGAGCGCGTCGGCATCGTGGAGATAGAGGGATTCGGGCACAGTTGGTGTGCGGTAGTACATGTGCTCGCGGATTGCGGCTTGCACCTTGGGCAGCTTTTCCATGGGAAAGCCGGTGGGGGCGAGGATCTGGCCGACGAGATCGGCCCCGACGTCCGAGTGATCGAGATCGGGTTTCTCGTAGGGTTTGAATGCCGCGATATCGTGGAGATAGGCGGCGGCGAACAGCACATCGTCATCGAGCGGTGCCTTGTCGGTCGCGGCCATCGCCTTGGCGAGCCGGTAGTCGCGTTCAGAATGCGAGGTGCCCCAGGCGGGATGCTTGCAATGCTCGATGTTGAAGGCGCGGACTTTCTCGCGCCAATCGTCGGGCGGGGAATCCGCGAAGGCGGGCGCCGCGGTTAGCGCGAGAGCGGCGAAGAGCAATTTGAGCGGGCGCATGGGGGGCTTTCTGCGGATGTGTGGGTTAGGCTAGCACGGGCGCGAGCGGGCGCAATGGGCTGGCGCGGCCATTCCGGCTGGTCGCAATAAATGGTGGCTGTCCCTATTTATCGCCGCACCACTCCACCCATGCGCCGTGGGCGTGCGCTGCGCCGAGCTGGACTGGCTCCGCACCGCCGGGCCAGAAGCGAACCGCAAGTTCGTGGGCGAAGGTCTGGCGGTTGGTTTCGAGCGTGATCCACGCCAGGCGGCGGCTGGCATCGGCGGCGGCACCGGCGCGGGCCATCGCGGCTTCGATGCGGGCGCGGGTCTCGGGGGGCAGGTATTGCCAAACGATCGAGTGGTAGAAGACGCGGGTGGTATCGGTCTCCTGGCGGGCGGCAAGCCGGTGGTCGACCCAGTCGGCAGCGTCCATCTGCATGAGATGCGGGGGCTGCTGGCCAGCGAGCGCGATAGCGGCATCGATGCGCGCGAGTCGTTCGGTCACTTCCGCCCAGACATAGCTCTTGAGCCGCAGCGCCTCGGCCGGATCGGCAAGGTTTACCGGGTCGCGGTCGCAGCCTTGGATGGCAGTTATATCCACCGGCGCGGACGCCGGCGCGGGCCCGCGCCATTCGGGCACAATGCGCATCGGCGAGGTCTCGGGGCCAGCCAGCGTGCCGCCAAGATTATAGAAATAGCGCTCCATCATCGTGTTGACGCCCGCGCTGGCGCCGAGTTCGTTGAGCTCGAACCGGGGGCCGAGCCGCGGGGAGAGCCAGAGCAGCGCGGCCATGATCGAGGCGGAGCGGCCCGCCTCGTTGGTCTGCGGTGGGCCATCGAGCCACGGGAGCAGCGCGGCATCGTGCATGCGGGCAATATCCCCCACCAGCGCGTCGATCGCGGCCTGATCGGTCACCTCGCCGCGATAGACCGGCACAAGACGGGTGTCCGCGCCGCTGAGCACCAGATGATGGAAGCCCCCCGCCAGCCGCAGTGGCAGCGCATCTTCCAGCGGTTTGCCCGGCCATGTGGCAAGGCGGTGGCCGGTTTCAGTCGCGCCGTCCAGCAAGGCCAGCTGCGCGCGCACGACGCGGCCGGTGCAGGGCGCGCCGTTCTTCGCGGCATGATCCGCCTGCCAGCCGATTGCTGCTGCCACATCGCTGCCATCCATCACCGCTTCCATAAGGTTGCCCTTTCCGGCCCTTTGCCATAGGGGCTGCGGGATCATGACCGCCGCAATCCCCGCCCTTGGCCCACTCATCTTCGCGTTGCCCAAAGGCCGCATTCTCGATGAAGCGCTGCCTTTGCTCGAACGCGCTGGTGTGGTGCCCGAGGCAGCGTTTTTCGACAAGGCCTCACGCAAGCTGAGCTTCGCCACGAGCCGCGCCGACGTGACGATCATCCGCGTCCGCGCCTTCGACGTGGCGACCTTCGTGGCCCACGGCGCGGCGCAGGCGGGCATCGTGGGCTCAGACGTGATCGACGAGTTCGACTATGCCGACCTTTATGCGCCGGTCGATCTCGATATCGGGCACTGCCGCTTGTCGGTGGCTGAGCCTGCCAGCGCGGTTGAGAGCGGGGCCAATGCGCGCGAGAGCCATGCGCGAGTCGCAACCAAGTATCCGAGCCTGACGCGGCGGCACTTCGAGAAGCTGGGTGTGGCGGCCGAAGTGGTGAAGCTGAACGGCGCGATGGAGCTTGCGCCTTCGCTGGGCCTTGCCAGCCGAATTGTCGATCTGGTCTCTTCGGGGCGCACGCTGAAGGACAATGGCCTCGTCGAGACGAGCCGGATCATGCCGGTTTCCGCGCGGCTCATCGTCAATCGCGCTGCGCTGAAGACCGACAGCGCGCGGCTCGGTGCCCTGATCGACACCTTCCGCGAACTCGTCGCGGGGGCCAAGGCCGCCTGATGCAGCGCCTGCGTTCCAGCGATGTCACCTTCGGTGCGGCCTTTGCGGCGGTGGTCAACGACCGCCGCGAGAGCGATGCCGGCGTTGCCAGCGATGTCGCCGCGATCATTGCCGAGGTTCGCGCGCGCGGCGACGAAGCGCTGGCCGAATATACCGCCCGTTTCGATGGGCACCTGCTGGCGGGCGACACCTGGCAGATTTCGGCGGAAGAATGCCGGGATGCGTTCGATGCACTTGCGCCCGATCTGCGCGCCGCGCTCGAACTCGCGGCGCAGCGCATCCGCGCCTATCACGAAGCGCAATTGCCGGAGGACCGCGACCATATCGATGCTGCAGGTGTGCGGCTCGGCGCAAAGTGGCGCCCTGTCGATGGCGCGGGCCTCTATGTGCCGGGCGGCCGGGCGGCCTATCCATCTTCGCTGCTGATGAATGCGATTCCGGCCAAAGTCGCGGGTGTCGGGCGGCTGGTGGTAACGACGCCAACGCCCAACGGCGTGGTCAATCCGCTGGTGCTCGCCGCCGCGCATCTCGCAGGCGTGGACGAAGTGTGGCGCGTAGGCGGTGCGCAAGCGGTTGCGGCGCTGGCCTATGGGACCGAGCGGATTGCGCCGGTCGATGTGATCACCGGCCCGGGCAATGCCTGGGTGGCTGAGGCCAAGCGGCAACTGTTCGGCGTGGTTGGCATCGACATGGTGGCGGGGCCGTCCGAAATCCTCGTGATTGCCGACGCAGCGAACGATCCGCAGTGGATCGCGGCAGACTTGCTCAGCCAGGCAGAGCATGATCCGCTCGCGCAGGCGATCCTGATCACCGACGATGCGGCATTTGCCGATGCAGTGGAGACAGCGGTTCAGGGCGAGATCGCACTGCTGCCGACCGCCGCTGTGGCCAAGGCGAGCTGGGATGCGCACGGCGTGATCATTGTGGTCGGCTCGCTGGATGAGGCCCCCGCGCTCGCCAATGCGCTGGCGGCCGAGCATGTCGAGATCGCAACGGCAGATCCCGAGGCGCTGTTTGATGGTATCCGCCATGCCGGTTCGGTGTTTCTGGGACGGCACACGCCCGAGGCTATCGGCGACTATATCGCAGGGCCCAACCATGTGCTGCCCACAGGGCGGCGCGCGCGGTTCGCCTCGGGCCTGTCGGTGCTCGATTTCATGAAGCGCACCAGCTTTATCGCGGTGTCTGAAGCGTCGATCGCCGCGATCGGGCCCGCCGCCATCGCGCTGGCCGAGGCCGAGGGCCTCGCCGCGCACGCCCGCTCGATTGAATTGAGGCTTGGAATATGAGTCGCGTCAAGGGCCCTGCCCGCCTGCCTGCCCGATCTGCCGCGCGGCTTGCCGCCGTGCAGGCGCTGTACCAGCTCGAGATGGAGGCGACGCCGATGACGTCGCTGCTCGACGAGTTCCACATGCACCGGCTGGGCGCGGAAATCGAGGACGATCAGTACCTCGAGGCCGATGTCGCGTTCTTCGACGACGTGGTGCGCGGCGTGGCGGCACGGCGCGAGGAGATCGACGGCCGGCTCGCTGACCGGCTGGCACAGGGCTGGTCCATCGCCCGGCTGGATCGCACGATGCTGCAGATCCTTCGTGCGGGCGCTTATGAGTTGCTGGCGCGGCCCGACATCAGCGTAAGCATCGTGATCAACGAATACCTCGACGTGGCCCACGCGTTCTTCGACGACCGCGAGGCCAAGTTCGTCAACGGGCTGCTCGACGCCATCGCGCGGGATGTGCGCGAGGATTGAGGAGGACCATAAATAGGGACAGTCCCTATTTATGGCCACTGTTTACGGCCAATTCCTAAAGCCGCGCGGCGTGCCAGCGGATATGGTCTTCCATAAACGTCGAGATGAAGTTGTAGCTGTGGTCATAGCCTGGCTGCAGGCGCAGGGTCAGGTCGATGCCTGCCGCTGAACAAGCGGCTTCCAGCAGTTCGGGCCGCAACTGTTCCACCAGGAACGAGTCCGCTCCGCCCTGATCGACCAGCACATCGCCAGCCGGGCGCTTGCCATCCTCGATCAGCGCAACCGCGTCGTGTGCGCGCCATTTGGAAGGGTCTGGCCCGAGATAGCCGCCGAGTGCCTTGTGGCCCCAGGGCACCTGCCCCGGCGCGACGATCGGGGCGAAGGCCGAGAGTGATTTGAAGGCTTCGGGATGTGTCAGTCCGATAGTCAGCGCACCGTGCCCACCCATGGAGTGACCGGTGATGCCCATTCGCGCGGGATCTACGGGGAAGTGATCCGCCAAAAGTGCGGGGAGCTCCTGCGTCACATAGTCCCACATGCGGTAATGCGCCGCGAAGGGTTGCTCGGTCGCGTTGACATAGAAGCCCGCGCCAAGGCCGAAATCGTAGGCTCCGGCGGGATCGTCCGCCACTTCGTCACCGCGCGGGCTGGTATCGGGGGCGACGAATATCAGGCCAAGTTCGGCGCAGGCGCGCCGGTATTCGCCTTTGTCCGTTACGTTGGCATGGGTGCAGGTCAGCCCGGAGAGATAGAGCAGGACGGGGAGCTTTGCACCCTCCTGCTCTGCCTGCGGGGGCAGGAATACCGAAAAGGTCATTCCCGTCCCCGTCGCGGCAGATGGATGCCGATAGACGCCCAGCGTGCCGCCGTGCGCTTTGCTGGTCGATACGGTCTCTAGCGTCATGTCGGCACTCAACATCCCTGCCTCAGCTGCCGATCACGTGAAGCGCGCACAGCTTGTTGCCATCCGGATCGCGCAGATAGGCGAGATAGAACGGCGAACCTGCGCGCGGGCCCGGCGGGTCTTCGCAAGCGGTGCCGCCACTGGCGCAGCCTGCGGCGTGCCACGCATCAGCCTGCTCAGGGGTCATTGCGAAACCGATCGTGCCGCCGTTGGCGCCGCAGGCCGGCTCGCTGTTGATCGGCGGGGTGAGGATGAAGTTGCTGCCGTTGTGGATATAGACCAGACGGCCCTTGGGATCGATGAACCCCTCAGGCCCGCCAAAGGCCGCAAAGGTGGCGTCGTAGAAGGTTTTGGAGCGCTGGATATCATTGCTGCCCAGCATAACGTGCGAAAACATGGCCTCTCCTTTTGTCGTCAACCGCTGTGCCGAACCCGGTCGGGGTACGGACTGCCAAGGCTGTGCCCGCACGGGGGCGCTCAGGTCAAGTCTTGCCCACTTTCGATGACAGGAGAATGGCGCGTGATCCCGCGCACAAAGATGCCAACCGCATGCGCAACCTGCCGCTCGATCTCCGCGTCCGTCGGAGCGGGGACAAGCCCGCTCGAAACCCGCATATGCAGATCGCCCCGCACCATCGCCAGAAACTGCTCGGCTGCGAGGCGCGGGTCGGGGCAGTCGATAAGCCCTGCCGCATCGAACCGCATCAGGGCCGGCACCAGCACGGCATAGGCCGCCTCTGGTCCGCAGGCGAAGAAAGTCCGGGCAATTTCGGGAAAGCGCTGGCCTTCGCCGTGAACAGTGCGGTGGATTTCGATGGCGTCGGGCTGGCACAGTCGGCTGAGGAAGATATTGCCAAACGCATAGAGCAGCGCAGCCGGATCGCGCGAGGCATCGGCCAGTTCCTCGAGCGGACCGATCACCGCCTCGCACTTGCGTTGCATGACCGCCTCGAACAGTTCTTCTTTCGAGGAAAAGTATTTGTAGAGCGTCGCTTTGGAGCCGCCAAGCCGTGCAGCGATTGTCGACATGGAAGTCACGCCATATCCCTCAAGGGCAAACGCCTCGGCGGCGACGACGAGTATATGCTCGCGGCGTTCGTCGGGGCTCGTTCGTCCAAGTCGCAAATTAGTGACCATACCGTACACATATCACTTGACTCGAAAGAAGCAAGCGGGCACCGCGTTAGTGACTGAACCGTACTGTCATTAAGGCGTCATCAAATGCGCATGGTGTTCCTATTCCGGATGGCTGCGCTGCTTGCAGGCTGTGCGGCGCTGGCCGGATGCGCCGCCGTGCCCGACCTCGGCCCGCGCCCGGAATTGCGCAGCGCGGCCGCGCTTGGCAGCACCACACTCGGCGCGGATGGCACGGCGGCAAGCTGGCCCGGCGAGACCTGGTGGCAGGGTTACGGCGATGCCCAGCTTTCTGCGCTGATCGAGGAAGCGCTGGCCGGATCGCCCACGCTGGCTGTGGCTGAGGCGAGGGCGCGCAAGGCGGCGGCCTATGCGCAGAGCGCCGGGGCGGCGCTCCTGCCCAGCCTTTCCGCAAACGCTAGTGCATCGGAACTCAAGCAGAGCTACAACAACGGTATCCCGGTGCTGTTCGTCCCCAAGGGCTGGAACGACACCGGCCGGGCGACGCTCGATCTCAGCTACGAAATCGACTTCTTCGGCCGCAACCGTGCCGCGTTGCGCGCCGCCACTTCGGAGCGCGAAGCCGCCGCGATCGAGGCACGCGCCGCGCGGCTCGGTATCGCGACGTCGGTGGCCTACGCCTATGCCGATCTGGCGCGCCTTGCCGCTCAGCGCGAAGTGGACCTGGCGTCCGTGCACCAGCGTGAGGAAGTAGTCGCTCTCGTGGCACGCCGCGTGGCGAGCGGGCTCGATACGCGCGGCGAATTGCGTCAGGCCGAATCCGCCGTGCCGCTGGCGCGCGCTGATCTGGCCGCGACCGATGAGGGCATCGCGCTCACCCGCAACCGGCTCGCCGCGCTGCTTGGCGCGGGCCCGGATCGCGGGGCAAGCATTGCGCTGCCGACAAGCCGCGCACTGCCCGCAGCAGGCCTGCCGACCACTTTGGCGCTCGATCTCGTCGGGCGCCGCGCAGATATCGCGGCTGCGCGGCTGCGCGCCGAAGCCGCCGCCGCGCGCATCACCTTAGCGCACGCGGGCTTCTATCCAAATGTCAATCTGGTGGGCCTGATCGGCGTCCAGTCGCTCGGCCTCGGCAACTTGACCGCGAGTGGATCCGACATCGGGCAGGCCGGCGCGGCAATCAGCCTGCCGATCTTCAACGGCGGGCGTATCGCGGGCAACTATCGCGCCGCGCGCGCCGACTATGACGAGGCCGTCGCGCAGTATGACCAGACACTGGTGCGGGCGCTGAACGAGGTGGCCGATGCCGCAGCCTCGCAGCGCGCGATGGGCCAGCGGCGGAGCGAGGCACATGCCGCGCTGACCGCCGCGGAGGAAGCCTACACGATCGCGCGCCGCCGCTATGAGGGCGGGCTTTCGCCGTATCTTGCAGTGCTTTCGGCCGAGGATGCGCTGCTGCGTACCCGCCAGCTGGCCGCGGTGCTCGATGCACGCGCAATGACCATCAATGTAGATCTGATCCGCGCGCTTGGCGGCGGATACGCCCCTCCCGCGTGAACCAGATCCCAGAATGACCAAGGACCAGCCCATGGCCGACCGCGACCCGCAGATCTTTTCCCCCGAAACTGAAACGACGACCGAAACGGCGACGGAGGTGCCCGCCACCAGCCCACGCAAGCGCGGATTTCTGATTCTGGGCGCCGTCGTCGGTGCAGCCGCGCTCGTTTATGGCGGCTATGTTTGGCTCACCGGCGGGCGCTATGTCGAGACCGACAACGCTTATGTGAATGCCGAAGTCGCGCCAGTAACGGCGCTGGCCGGGGGCACCGTCATCAAGGTTGCGGCTTTCGACACCAAGACGGTGCACAAGGGCGAGGTGCTGATCGAACTCGATCCGGCAGACGCGAAGATTGCTTTGGCTGAGGCCGAAGCAGCCGTCGCACAGGCGCTGCGCAAAGTGAACCAGACGGTCGCGACTGGCACTGCCCTCACCGCAGTGGTTGCTGAAAGCGATGCCGATATCCGCCGCAAGGAAGCGCTGGTGGGCGTTGCAGCCTCGAATCTGGCGCGGGCGCGGATCGACCTGGCCCGGCGCGAGGCGCTGGTTTCGGGCGGTGCGGTTTCGGGGGAGGAGCTTTCGAGCGCGCGCAATGCCTTTGCCGGTGCGCAGGGCCAGATGGCCGTGGCCCAGGCCGATCTGGCGCAGGCCCGCGCGGCGCGTGGTTCGGCCCGCGGCCAGTTCAGCGCCAACGACGCGCTCGTGGGCGGATCGCCGCCTTCGGGCAATCCCGATGTGCTGGTGGCGCTGGCCCGGCTGCAGCGCGCGCGGCTTGATCTGGGACGCACAGTGATCCGCGCGCCGGTTGACGGCGTGGTGACGCAGCGCGCGGTGCAAGTTGGTCAGCGGGTCGCCTCGGGCGTGCCGCTGATGACGATCGTGCCCATCGGCGACGCGCATGTCGACGCGAACTTCAAGGAGAGCCAGCTGCGGCGCGTGAAGACCGGGCAGACTGCTGAGCTGACATCTGATCTTTACGGCGGCAAAGTGGTCTATCATGGCCGAGTAATCGGGTTTTCGGGCAGCACCGGTTCGGCCATGGCGCTGATCCCGGCGCAGAATGCGACCGGCAACTGGATCAAGGTGGTGCAGCGCCTGCCCGTGCGCATCGCGCTAGACCCTGCAGAACTCAAGACCCATCCCCTGCGCGTGGGTCTTTCGATGACCGCAACGATCGACACCGGGACCGATTGAGGTGGCCGCCCAAGATCAGGCTGGCGCGCTGCCGCTGGATCTGGAGCCTGCGTGCCTCAAGGGCCGACAGCTTGCGCTTGCGGGACTTGCACTCGCGCTCGCGAACTTCGTGGTGGTGCTTGATATCACCATCGCCAACGTGTCGGTGCCGCACATATCGGGCAGCCTTGCCGTGGCACCCACGCAGGGTACCTGGGTGATCACCTCCTATTCCGTGGCCGAGGCGATCTGTGTGCCACTTTCGGGCTGGCTCGCAGCGCGCTTCGGCGCAGTGCGCGTTTTCCTTACCGCGATCCTCGGATTCGCGCTGTTCTCTCTGCTTTGCGGGCTTTCGCGCAGCCTTGAGGCGCTGATCGTATTCCGCATTTTCCAGGGGCTCAGCGGCGGGCCGATCATGCCGATGTCGCAGACCCTGATGGTGCGCATCTTCCCCAAGGAAAAGCAGGGGATGGCGCTGGGATTGTGGAGCATGACCGTTGTGGTCGCGCCGATCCTGGGGCCGATTTTCGGCGGGACGATTTCGGACAACTTGAGCTGGCACTGGATATTCTTCATCAACTTGCCGGTCGTAGCGTTCTGCACCTTCTTCGCCATGCGGTACGTGCGCCGGTTTGAAACCCCGACGGTGCGGCGACCGATCGATTACGTCGGCCTTGCGCTGCTCGTTATATGGGTCGGCGCGCTGCAGATCATGCTGGATGAAGGCCGCAATTCGGATTGGTTCGCCAGTTCGTTCATCTGTTCGCTTGCAGTGATCGCGGTGATCGGCTTTGCCGCCTTCCTGATCTGGGAGCTCACCGAGGCCAATCCGGTGGTTGATCTCTCGGTCTTCGCCTCGCGCGGGTACAGCGTGGCCGTGGCCGTGCAGAGCATTTCGTATGCCGCGTTCTTCTCGGGCATCGTGGTGATCCCGCTCTTTTTGCAGACCAACCTTGGCTACACCGCGACGTATGCGGGCTATGCGACCGCCTTTGTCGGTGTGCTGGCGGTCCTGATGTCGCCGGTCGCAGCGGGCATGATGGCGCGCTACGATGTACGCCGGCTGATCACGTTTGGCGTGCTATGGCTCGGCGCGATGTCACTGTTGCGCACCGATTGGGTGAGCCAGATGGACTTCTTCACGATTTCGCTGCCGCAGTTGCTGCAAGGTCTGGGCATGCCGTTTTTCTTCATCGGCACAACCTCCCTGGCACTCGGGTCTGTGCGGGCCGATCAGACCGCTTCGGCGGCCGGACTGCAAAACTTCGTGCGCACATTGGCGGGCGCTTTCGCCACGTCCTTGTCGACCACGATGTGGGAGCACGAGGCCAAGCTCGCGCACGAAGATCTGGCCGGATTGGTTCGCCCGCTGCCGGCAGGCACGGGGCTTACAGTCGAGCAGGGCAGAATGGCGCTGGAGCGACTCGTACAGACCGAAAGCGTGACTCTGGCAACCAACACGGTTTTCTGGGGCTGCGCTGCTTTGTTCGCAGTTGCAGCGGCGCTGGTCTGGCTGGCCCCGCGGCCGCGCGGGGGAATCGACTTGAGCGCAGCCCATTAACTTCAAAGTTATGTAACTATCTGAAATAAAAATTGTTTTATTCGAGGGTCGGCGAGTACAGAACTGGTAGCTTGCACGCGCAGTTGCACGAGCCATAGGGCCGGGACAAGGTTCGGCATGCTCCGGAGAGTGCCGCGTCGCCTAAAATTCCCTTAAATAATCAAAAACTTAACGCAAACGCGAGCAATCTCTGCATTCACGCTTTGCGAAGAATATATCCATGTGATATGTAATTTCACTAAGGCCATTCTCTGGGTCGGGTCGAAAAAAATAATCAATCTGACGATTCTCGAAGATCCGCCGTTGAGGCGGAACGTTTTTTTGTGGAGTTACGATATGGCTAACCCCCCTGCTGGCTTCATTGCCCGTGTGATGTGCGCTTTGGCCGCCACGTCGCTCGTAATTGCCCCGGTCATGGTAAACGCTGATGCCGGCGCGCCGCATTCGCACAAAGCCCACAAGTCCAAGGCCCACAAGGGCAAAGGCAAGAAGTGCCGGACCTACAGAAACGCCGCTGGCAAGAAGCGTGTGAAGTGCGGTGGCTATGCCTGGAAGGGCAAGCGTTCGGCTGGCGCTCTGCCGCGTACGTCCACGGTGACGACGACGACGACGACCCCGGCTCCGCCGCCGCCGGCTCCGCCGCCGCCGCCTGCTCCGGCCCTGCAGCCGCCTCCGCCTCCGCCTACGACGACGACGCCGCCGCCGCCGACGCCACCTACGGGTGGTCCTAATCTTGGCGTGATTCTTGGCAGTGCCGTTGTGGGTGGTGGTATCGGTGCCATCATTGGATCGAACACGAACAAGAACGACAGCCCTGGCGGCTGATCGCGATTGAGCGTTTTTAGCTGCCAATACGGCGGCTAACCGCTACGGCTCGGCCTCCAAAGGCCGAGCCGTTTTCGTTT
>JBJXEK010000027.1:0-15090 GCA_046155055.1 Novosphingobium sp.
CGGTCGACGATATAGAGATACCCATCCTGGTCGAACTTGCCAACATCGCCGGTGTGGTGCCAGCCGAACTTGCGAATCTCGGCGGTCTCTTCGGGCTTCTCGAAGTAGGAATGTGTCACCAGCGCGCCGCGTGCGCAGATTTCGCCCGCCTCGCCCTGTGGCACATGATTGCCGTCGTCATCGAGCAGCGCGACCTTGATCGAGCGAGTCGGCTTGCCGCAGGCGGCAAGCTTTTCGGGCGCTTCGATAGCGAATCGGGCCACATCTTCCGGCGGGAACCATGCCACGATCATCGGACATTCCACCTGACCGTAAGCCTGACACATGCAGGGGCCGAAGATCTCGACCGCCTGCCGCAGCTTCTCGGGGCTGCAGGGCGAGCCGACGAGGATGAAAATGCGCAAGCTGGAGTAATCGTGCATCCCGATCTCGGGCGAGGCGAGCAATTGATACAGCGCCGTCGGCGGCAGGTACATGTGCGTGACCTTGTACTCCGCAATCGCGCGGAGCACCGCTTCCGCATCGAAGCCGGGCAGGATCACCTGCGTCGCGCCGAGGCTCATGGTCGAGAGCGCAACCGGGCCTGCCGCATGGGTAATCGGCGCGGAGACCAGCGCAACCGGGTTGTCGGTGCGCCCGCCCATGCCGTCGGCTGCGGTCTCGATCATCGTGCCCCAGCCGAGGTTGGTCACGTTGGCGCCCTTGGATGGCCCGGTGGTGCCGCCTGTGGGGAATATCCCGACCATGTCCATGAGGTTGCCGAACGCGTCGATCTCGGGTTCGACAAAGTCCGCGGCCGTGACATCGGCCATGAACTCCTCCAGGCTCGGATCATCGCCCATGCGCCGGTCGAGGCACACGAAGTGCCGTAGCGTGGGGCACAAGTCCTTGATCTGCTGGACTTCACCCGCCTTGGATGAATGATAGACCATCCACTTCAGCCGCACGTAGTTGATATAGGCGGCATTGGCATCAATCGCGTTGCGGGTGTTGACCGGTATCCACTTGCCGTTGGCGCGCCACATCGCCAGCACCATCACAAGCAACATGCCGTCGTTCGGGCCGTACATGCCAAGAAGGTCCTGGTTCTCGAACCCGTGCTTCTGCAGCGCGGCCGCCATGCGCTCGGTCAGCGCCTTGGTTTCAGCGAAAGTCAGCTTGAGCCCGCTTTCGGTATCGATGATCGCCAGGCGCTGAGGGTCGCGGTCATGGCCGCGGTCAAAGTAGTCGATGGCACGCATTGCGCGGTTATCCCCAAGGGTTGACTTCAGGGCCAAGTGCCCAGGAACGAAGTGGCTCGGCAGTGCGCCGCGCCGCAGCCAAAACGTGGCCGCTGCGTGGATCGCCCTCCTCCAGTTCTCCGTAAAATTGTTTGTGTAGCATACTAATTGGCCGCAAAAGTGGTCAAGCCGGGCGTCCCCAAGGGTTTGCGCTTATCCGATTGGCCGGGGGCAGCGATACCGTGCGCGGGGCCTTGGGTTTCACAAGGTGACACTGCGCCACGGACCGCGGCCGTAAAGCGGCCCAGAAGCGCCTCATCCCAATCGGGTTCGGAACATTTGGCAATCGCAGCATGATCGCGCATGCTGGCGACAAGGGGAGAAATGCATGGATTCGAAAAGGGAGCCGACTTCCGGCGAGATCCGTATGGTGATCGCGGCCTCGGCAGCGGGCACGGCCTTCGAATGGTACGATTTTTATATTTACGGCACGCTGGCTCCGCTGTTCGGCAAGTTGTTCTTTCCGGGGAGCAGCCCGGCGGCCGGGTTCCTGCTGGCACTCGCGACGTTTGGAGTGGGCTTTGCCGTGCGCCCGCTTGGTGCAGCGATCTTCGGCACGTTCGGTGACCGGTTCGGGCGCAAGACCACATTCCTTGTCACGATCACGCTGATGGGGCTGGCCACCACCGCAATCGGCTTGCTCGGGACTTATGCGCAATGGGGCATTGCCGCGCCCGTGCTGCTGGTGCTGCTGCGCGCTGCTCAGGGCCTTGCGGTCGGCGGCGAATATGGCGGCGCGGTGATCTATGTCGCCGAACACGCACCGCGCGAGAAGCGCGGCTTCTACACCGGCTTTATCCAGATCGGCGCGACGACCGGGTTCTCGCTGAGCCTGTTGGTCGTGCTCACCACGAACACCCTGCTGGGCGATGCCGCGTGGAACGCCTGGGGCTGGCGCGTACCCTTCATCCTCAGCCTCGTGCTGCTCGCCGTCTCGCTGTGGATGCGGCTCAAGCTCTCTGAAAGCCCGGTCTTCGTCGCGATGCAGGAGGCTGGTGAAGTGGCAAAGAGCCCCTTGCGCGAGGCCTTTGCCACGGCGAAGCAGCGGCGGCGCCTGCTGGCGGTGATCTTTGGCGGCGCGGTGGGGCAGGCGATCGCGGGCTATACCGGCATGATCCAGATGCTCAATTTCCTGCAGGTCTCGGTCCATATGGATCCCGTGCTGACCCGCATTCTGCTGATCGGCGTGCTGCTGAGCCTTGCGCTCGGCAATGTCGCGGCGGGCTGGTTGTCAGACCGATGGGGGCGCAAGCCGGTCGTGTTTGCGGGCTATATAATGTTCCTGATCGTGCTGTTCCCGATGTTCCAGGTGATCGCCGATCAGGCCAACCCGGCGCTGGCACGCGCGGCGCAAGAGCGTCCGGTTGTCGTCACCGGGCCCGACTGCTCCTACAATCCCTTTGCGCAAAACGGACAAGCCAGCGCTTGCGGCAAGCTGCTCGATGCATTGACCCGCATCGGCGTGCCCTATTCCAAGCGCGATGCCGCTGCCAGCACGCCGCCGGTCGTCACCATAGCCGGGCAGCCGACCGATTCCGCCGCGCTCGCCCCAGCACTCAAGGCAGCGGGCTACACGCTCGATCCAGTCACGCCCCCGGCGCGAAATCTGGTGATCATCGTGATTGCCATGCTGGTGATCGCGATCCCCGGCGTGCTGGCCTATGGGCCGATGGGCTCATGGCTGTGCGAACTATTCCCGGCGCGCACGCGCTATTCCTCGCTCGCCACCTCCTATAATTTCGGCGTGGGTATCTTTGTCGGGTTCATGCCGTTCATCGTGCAGGCGATCGTCGCCACAACCGGCAATGTCATGGCCGGGTTCTGGTATCCGTTCGTGATGATGATCATCGCGGTGGTGGTTGCATGGTTCGGCCTGCCAGAAACGGCAGGCAGGCGATTGGAAGAAGGCAATGCAGAAAGAGCGCTCAACGACGCCTCGCCTTCGTCGCCGGCGGCGTGACCTGAGGGGTTCTTGCGCAGGGCCGCCCGCTTGCTAGTCTGGCGGTAACACCCAATCCGAAAGGCCAGAGCCGATGTGTGATGAACTGACCGAAGCCGAAAACGCCGCCTGGCTCAGCCGCCGCCAGTTCGGTGCAATAGGCGCGAGTGTCGCGGCCATAGCCGCCGTGCCAGGCTGCATGGCCCAGACATCCGCATCATCCGGCCTTGGCCCCATGCCCACCAAAGGCCGTGCAGTCACCATCTCCGCGCCCGACGGCAAGGTCGATGCGTGGTTCTATACCCCCGAGACCGGCAAGCACCCCGCGATCATCATGTGGCCCGATATCGCCGGGCTGCGCGAGGCATACAAGACCATGGCGGCGCGCCTCGCCTCTTCCGGGTATGCCGTGCTGGTGGTGAACCATTACTATCGTGGCGCAGTTGCCCCGGTGCTCGATTCGCTCGTCGCGTGGCGCACGCCGGAAGGGCAGGCCAAGCTGGGCCCCCTCATCGCCGGGATCACGCCAGAAGGCACCGTTCGCGATGCGAGCGCCTTTGTCGGCTGGCTCGACAGCCAAACCGAAGTGGACTCCACAAAGAAGATCGGCACCTGCGGCTATTGCATGGGCGGGCCCTACACCGTGCGCACCGCTTTTGCGCAGCCCACGCGGGTAGGCGCAGCCGCTTCGTTCCACGGTGCAGGCCTTGTCGGCGATGCGGCGACCAGCCCGGTTCAGCTCCTCGCCAAGACACAGGCTGCCTTCCTGTTTGCTATCGCCCAGAACGATGACGCCAGCGCCCCCGGTGACAAGGACGCGCTGCGTGCCGCCGCCAAAGCTGCGGGCCGCCAGGCTGAAGTGGAAGTCTATCCTGCCCAGCACGGCTGGTGCACCATCGACGCCCCGATCTATGACAGGGACCAGGCGGAAAAGGCCTGGAGCCGGATGCTGGCGCTCTACGCGGCGAATTTGTAGCGGGGAGCAAGGAATAGCCATCCTTGAACGGCTGGCGGTGGGCGCCAGGCGCATTGCGGGATAGCCACACCCCGCGTGCTTTTTGGCCTGCTGCCGGCTGCCCCCCCTTTTAATTCTGGGCGAACGTCCTAGTTGCAATCCTCCGGACGAAGCTGCGCATGAGGGCGCGGACCGAGCAGGATCAACCAGCAATGCGTTTGTGGAAGATCACCTACACCAGCATCGCCACCCTGCCGGAAGAGACGGCAAACGCCGCCACCCTTGTGATCTGTGCGCTGGCCGAGCAGTTCAACGCGCTCCACGGCATTACCGGCGTACTCACACTCCATCGCGGGCGGTTCGCGCAAGTGCTTGAAGGGCCAGAGACGGCGCTCCGCGCGCTCGTGGCCCGGATCATAGCCGATTGCCGCCACCACACGGTCAAGATCATTTCGGACGGGCCGATCGCCAAACGCCGCTATGCTGATTGGTCTATGGCCTATCGCGATCCCAAGGCGTTTGTCGCCGATCAGCTGGACGAGGTGCTTGAACAAACCGCTGAGGTCACGCGCGCCGTCCGAACGACCTGGCATTAAGGCGCTTCCGGCTCCCGTACCGCGCCCGGTCGCAGCGCCGCAAACAACACAATCGATACAGCAATACCCGCGAGCGTGGCCAGTACATCCCGCCAATCAAACACGAGCGCGCGGCTGAACATCTGCACGCATTCCCACGCGATGAGCCCGCTACAGCTGATCGCGGCGCACACCCGGAAGCGGCGCACAATGTCCTGCGCGTCGTCCGCTGGAGTCTGATCGAGCCAGGCACCCAGCAGCACAAACGTGATGGCAATGGCCGCCGCGAAGTTGGGCCCTACACCGATCAGGTAGCTGCCGACTCGGCCGGGATGCAGATCTTGCTGACGGATCCATTGCACCGCAGTCAGCAGTGCCAAACCGCCCAATCCGACCAGGCCAAATCGCGTCGACAGTTTCATGGGCGGCATCCCCCAAGCCATGCGCCAGCTTAGCATGGCATCAGCACCGCGGGCAAACGCCTCACGGCGCGAACCGCGCCGCAGATCGCGCGGAGGGGAGCAGCGCTTGCCTCACGTGGCGAGCTGGGCCTCCAGCTCACCCAGAACCCGATAGCAATCAAGCACCTTGCCAACCGACGAATTGGGCTCGCGCCCCTCGCGGATCGCCGCAATGAATTCGCGGTCCTGCAGTTCGATCCCGTTCATCGAGACCGCCACCTTCGAAACGTCGATCTGCTCTTCCTTGCCGTTGAACAGATCATCATAACGCGCGATATAAGTCGCGGTGTCGCCGATATAACGGAAGAACGTCCCCAGCGGGCCATCGTTGTTGAACGAGAGCGAGAGCGTGCAGATTGCGCCGCTTTCGCTTTGCAGCTGGATCGACATGTCCATCGCGATGCCCAGCTCGGGATGGATCGGGCCCTGCAGGGCATTGGCCTTGACGATCGGCCCCGCCTGATAGGCAAACAGGTCCACCGTATGCGCCGCGTGGTGCCACAGCAGGTGGTCGGTCCACGACCGCACCTCGCCCTTCGCATTGATGTTGCGGCGGCGGAAAAAGTAGGTCTGCACGTCCATCTGCTGGATAGCGAATTCGCCCGCCGCGATCCGGTTGTGCACCAGCTGGTGCGAGGGATTGAAGCGGCGCGTATGGCCGACCATGCAGGTGAGGCCCGTCTCCTGCGCCTTCGCGAGCACAGCCTGGCTGTCCGCCCAGCTGTCAGCAAGCGGGATTTCCACCTGCACGTGCTTGCCCGCATCCATGCAGGCAATCGCCTGGCTCGCATGCATCTGCGTCGGCGTGCACAGGATTACCGCATCGACGTCGTCGCGGGCGAGCGCATCCTCGATCTCGGTCGAGGAATGCTTCGCGCCATACTTTGCGGCAACCGCGGCGGCCTGCTCGGCCGTGCGGCTGATAATCGAGACGATCTCGACGCCGTCGATCAGCTTCAGGCCATCGAGGTGCTTTTCACCGAAGGCGCCGGCACCGGCGAGGGCAATTCTCATGGTCTTGGCTCCAGCACGATATGGCCGATGGCGGTGTTGCTGCAGGGGATGTGGTAGTGCCGGTGCAAGGTCTTTACCCCCTTGCCCAGCGCGCCGCGCATGATCAGCCACATCACCATTTCAATGCCTTCGCTGCCGGTTTCGCGCAAATATTCGATATGCGGGATCCAGCGCGCCGCGTCGGTATCGCTCTCCAGCATATCGAGGAACGCGTTGTCCCACGCGCGGTTGAGCAGCCCGGCGCGCGGGCCCTGGAGCTGGTGGCTCATGCCGCCGGTGCCCCAGATCTGCACGTTGAGGTCCTCGGGGAAGCTCGCCACCGCGCGGGCAATCGCCTCACCCAGCGCCCAGCAGCGGTTGCCGGAGGGGACCGGGTAGGTCACGACATTGACCGCGAGCGGCACGACCTTGACCGGCCACTTGTCGGGCGTGCCGAACATCATCGAAAGCGGCACCGTCAAGCCGTGGTCGACGTCCATCTCGTTGATTATCGTCATGTCGAAATCATCGAGGATCAGGCTTTGCGCGATATGCCACGCAAGATCGGCGTGGCCTTCCACATCGGGCACCTTGCGCGGCCCCCAGCCCTCGTCTGCCGGTTTGTAGTGCTCGCCGCAGCCGATCGCGAAGGTCGGCACGATCTTCATGTCGAACGCGCTCGCGTGATCGTTGTAGACGAGGATCACGACGTCGGGCTTTTCGGCCTTTTCCCATTCGCGGGTCCATTCGTACCCGGCAAAGATCGGGCCGAAGTAATCGTCCTGCGTCTTGCCCTGATCGACAGCGACGCCCAGCAGCGGCACATGGCTCGAACCAACCCCTGCGGTCAGACGCGCCATCTCAGTAGCCTCCCTTGATCGAGCGATTGCCGATGGGGGAGCGCCCGCCCGCCAGCATCATGTCCCGGTATTCGGGAAATGTCATGTCGGTCATCGTGCTCACCGCCTCGGCAAAGCTGAGGCCATCGGTCGAGAACAGCTTCGAGAGGAAATAGACGTTGCCGCCCAGATCGAGCAACGCGTTGTAATCGCGGGCCAGCAGCGCGAGCTTGCCTTCCTCGCTGATGTCCCACTCGTCGATATAGGCCCGCTCATTCGCCTTGAAGCGCTCGCGGTTGTCGCCCTTCATCAGGCTCATCGCGAACTGGTTGATGTGATACCCCTTGCGCGCGCGGGCAGCCGTGTAGATCCGCGTGCCGGGGATATCCTCCAGCTCCGCCAAGTAGGCGTGGATGTCGGCGCTTGGCCGTGCAGTTTCACTCACTTGCCCATCTCCTTGAGCTTGGCATCGAGGCGCGGGTAGACACGCCGGGCATTGCCTTCGAAAATCGCGTGGAGCGCTTCGTCCGTGATCGGCAGCGCGTCGACATAACGCTTGGTGTCATCGAAATACTGCCCGGTCGTCGGATCGATCCCGCGCACCGCGCCGACCATCTCGCTGCCGAACAGGATGTTCTTGGTCTCGATCACTTCGGCGAGCAGGTTCACCCCCGGCTGGTGATAGACGCAGGTATCGAAGAACACGTTGTTCATTAGGTGACCCGAAAGGTCCGGCTTGTTGAGCATGTCCGCCAACCCCCGGTAGCGCCCCCAGTGATAGGGCACCGCGCCCCCGCCGTGCGGGATGATGAAGCGCAGCGTCGGGAACTTGCTGAAAAGATCGCCTTCCAGCAGCTGCATGAAGGCGATCGTATCTGCCGCAATGTAGTATGCGCCGGTCGCGTGCATCGCCGGATTGCACGAACCCGAGACGTGGATCATCGCCGGCACGTCCAGCTCTACCATCTTCTCGTAAAGCGGGAACCAGTACGGGTCGGTCAGCGGCGGATGCTTGAAGTGCCCGCCGCCCGGATCGGGATTGAGATTGCAGCCGATGAAGCCCAGATCGATTACGCAGCGCTCCAGCTCGGCGATCGAGGAGGTCAGGTCCGCCTCGGGCGACTGCGGCAACATGCACACACCCGCAAAGGTCTCCGGAAACAGCCCCACCACCCGCGCGATCAGGTTGTTGCAGGCCTGCGCCCACGGCACCGCCACCGACTGATCGCCCACATGCGGCGCCATCGCGCTGGCGCGGGGGCTGAAGATCGTCATATCCGCGCCGCGTTCCTTGATCAGGCGCAGCTGGTTCGCCTCGATCGTCTCGCGGATTTCGGCGTCGGAAATGTCCGGATAGGGCGGCGCGGGTTCGCCCGCCTTGAACGCCGCCTTCTGCTTCTCGCGCCATTCGTCGTGCGCGCGTGGCAACACGGTGTAGTGGCCGTGGCAGTCGATGATCATGGTCATCAGGCGTCAGTCCTTTCTGCGGGATAGGGGGTGGCCTGTCCGGCCAGTTCGCGCTGGCGACGCACGGTACCGCTGGTCATCACCGGCTCGACGCCGAGGCCAATGAGCGTCTTGGCGCTTTCTTCCATCTCGGCCGCGCGGCGCGCACCATGCGCGGTCATACGCTCAAGGTTATAGGCTGCGCGCACCGCCCATGTTTGCGATTTCTCGCTGGCATCGAGCGAGGTGAGCACTTCATCCGTCACACCCGCCGCTTCAGCCGCCAACATCATCTCGGCGGTCAGCGCCTCGATGCCTTTGACCATGACCGAGCGGATCATCTTGATCGCTGAGGCGCGGCCGACTTCGCTGCCCACCACGCGCACGTTGGCAAAGCCCGCCGCGCGCAGCCGTTCCGCCGCTTCCTCCGCCGCCGCGCCTGCCACCAGCAGCGGCACGTTCATCCGCGCCGGGTTGACCGGAGCCAGCACCGCGACATCGACATAGCGCCCGCCAGCCGCCTCCACCGCCCTCGCCGCCGCGCGCTTGGTCTCGGGCGCGACCGAATTCATATCGCACCACAGTGCACCCGGATTGAGCAAACCAGCATAATCCTTGGCAGCAGAAAGCGCCGCGTCAGCCGTCACCAGCGAGAGCACCAGATCGGCATCGCCCAGCGCGCGTCCGGCGGTGGCGCAAACCATCACTCCGGCCGCCTCCATCGCGGCGCGCCGCGCCGGCAGCACGTCGTAGGCGGCGGCCCCGGCTTCCCAGCCGGCGGCATCGGCAAAGGTCGATCCTGCCTCACCGAAGCCGATCAGGGCCAATATGCTGTCCGCCATGCTTTCCATGCGCGCTCTCCTGCGGTGCGCGCGCGCGCCGGACAAATGCAATTCACGCCCAGCCTATAAGTTTATGCGAAACCTTTGCTCGCCGCCGCGCGCAGCAGATCAACAAAAGCGGCTTGCGGCACAGTCGGCCGCCAACCCTCGCGCGTGGTGATGCCGATCCGCCGCAACACGGGCGCTGGCGTCGGCAAAGTCGCCAGGACGCCCGCCTCCAGCTCCACCGCCAGCTGCGCCGGGCTCAGCAAGGTCAGCGCATCGGACCCCAGCAGCAATTGCCGCACCGTGAGCACCGAGCCGCACTCGATACCCACGTGCGGGGGCTCGGCGCCGGCGATGCGCATCATCGCCTCCCAGTATTGCCGCAGCGGCGTACCGCGCGCGGGCAGCACCCAGGGGAAATCCGCCAATCGCTGCCCCATGGGCTGGGCCTCGCCCAGCAAGGGATGCCCCGCGCGCATCACCAGCTGCGGGCGATCCTCGAACACCGCCTCCTGCGCGAGATCTTCCAGCAGAGATGTCTCGCGCAGCGCACCAAGCATGAGATCAATTTCACCATCACGCAGCGGTCCGGCGAGTTCGGCATGGCTGCCTTCCACCACCGCAATCGCCACGCCCGGGTGGGCCGCATGAAACCGCAGGATCGTCTCGGGCAGCCAGCGCGCACGGCTCAATGGCATCGCGCCGACCACAATCCGCCCCGCCGCCTTTCCCTGCCACGCCGCCACTTCGGCAAGACCGCTGCGCAGTTCCGCCATCGCCAGACCAAACCCGCGCGCGCGACGTTCACCTTGCGGGGTCAGCAGGACCTGCCGCCCGCGCCTGTCCACCAGCCGCTGCCCCAACGCGACAGCAAGGTCCGCTACAGCACGGTGGAGCGAAGCTGCCGAAAGCCCCGTCGCCTCCGCCGCCCCGGCATAAGACCCTGCCCGCGCCAGCGCGAGAAACGCGCGCAATTGCGTGCCCGTCACGCGCGGCGAACCTACATGCGCAATCGCCGCCTCGGCGCGCGGCGCCAGCAGGCGCGCGGGCTCTGTCGGCGTCATCCCGCTCGCCCCGCGCTCAAACAGCGCACAGCCCAGTTCCGCCTCCAGCCGGGCAATCGCCTGGGTCAGCGCAGGCTGGGTCAGGTTCACCGCCCGGGCCGCGCGCGTCACGCTGCCATGGCGCACCGTGGCGGCGAGCGCGGCGAAGTGGCGGATGTTATAGGCGGGTTCGCTCATGCAGTACACCCTTAGCATTTCCTTATGCCCCGCACCAAACATTGCATTGGCCGTGCGCGCCCGCCAAGCCGAAGGGATAGGCCGCAAATTTTAAACGGGAGCCAAGGCATGTCGGGTATCGTCGTCCAGCACATCGAACGGGCCGATCTGGCGCTGATCGATGGTCTCGCCGCCTGCGGTGTCGCGACCGTCCACGAAGCGCAGGGCCGCACCGGCCTGCTCGCCAGCTATATGCGCCCGATCTATCGCGGCACGCGCGTGGCGGGCAGCGCGGTCACGATCAGCGCTGCACCGGGCGACAACTGGATGATCCATGTAGCTATCGAACAGCTCCACCCGGGCGACATCATGGTCCTCGCGCCCACGAGCCCCTGTGAGGATGGTTATTTCGGCGATCTCCTGGCCACCTCGGCCATCTCGCGCGGCTGCCGCGGCCTTGTGATCGACGCAGGCGTGCGCGACGTGCGCGACCTGACGGAGATGAACTTCCCTGTCTGGTCCAAGGCGATCTACGCGCAGGGCACAGTCAAGAACACGCTCGGCTCGGTCAACGTGCCGATCGTTTGCGCAAACGCGTTCGTGAACCCCGGCGACGTGATCGTGGCTGACGACGACGGCGTCTGCGTGGTCCCCCGCGCCAATGCCGAAGCCGTGCTGAAAGCCGCACAGGCGCGCGAAGCCAACGAAGCCGACAAGCGCGAGAAGCTCGCGTCCGGCGTCCTCGGGCTCGACATGTACAAGATGCGCGAACGGCTCGAGAAGGAAGGCCTCAAGTATGTCTGAGGGCATCCCCAGAGGCGTACAATGCATGTGGATGCGCGGCGGCACCTCGAAGGGCGGCTATTTCCTCAAGGACGATCTGCCGCACGATACCGCAGGGCGTGACGCCTTCCTTCTTGCCATGATGGGCAGCCCCGATCCCGTCCAGATCGACGGCATGGGCGGCGCCGATCCGCTGACCAGCAAGGTCGCAGTCGTCTCCAAGTCCACCCGCGAGGGCATCGACGTCGATTACCTGTTCCTGCAGGTCTTTGTCGACCAAGCCATCGTCACCGATGCACAGAACTGCGGCAATATCCTCGCCGGCGTCGGCCCCTTCGCCATCGAGCGCGGGCTGGTAGCCGTCACCGGCGATGAAACCCGCGTCGCCATCTACATGGAAAACACCGGCCAGGTTGCGGTCGCCAATGTCCAGACACCGGGCGGCAAGGTAACGTACACCGGCACCGCCGCCATCGACGGCGTGCCCGGTACGCACGCCCCCGTCCCACTCGAATTCACTGGCACAGCCGGCTCATCCTGCGGCGCGCTGCTGCCCACTGGCAACGCGGTCGATGTGGTGAACGGCGTGGCCGTTACACTGATCGACAACGGCATGCCCTGCGTCGTGATGAAGGCCGAAAACGTGGGCATCACCGGCTACGAAGATCGCGATTGGCTGGACGCCGCGACCGACCTCAGGGCCCGCATCGAAGCCATCCGTTTGATCGTCGGCCCGATGATGAACCTCGGCGACGTGACGGCCAAATCGGTCCCCAAGATGATGCTTGTCGCCCCTCCGAAGAACGGCGGCGCGGTGACAGTGCGCAGCTTCATCCCCCACCGCGCGCATAGCGCCATCGGCGTGCTCGGCGCAGTGAGCGTGGCGACTGCCTGCCTCATTTCTGGTTCCCCCGCCGCAGAGGTTGCCCAAATCCCCGAAGGCAGCCGAAAACTGCTCTCGGTCGAGCACCCCACGGGCGAAATGACCTGCCTCCTCGAAACGGACGAGACCGGCGCGGTCCGCACCGCCGCCCTTTTGCGCACCGCGCGCAAGCTGATGGATGGAGTTGTTTATGGGTGATCGCATCATCAGCTGGCACGCCAACCCCGCAAAGCCGAGCTACACCCCGCCCCCTGGTGCCATCGACGCACATTGCCATGTGTTCGGACCCGCGGCGCAGTTCCCGTTCAGCGCCAAGGCCAAGTACCTGCCCGAAGACGCCGGGCCAGACACGCTGTTTGCGCTGCGCGATCACATCGTCTTCGACAAAAACGTAATCGTGCAGGCCAGTTGCCACGGTACCGACAACGCCGCCACGCTCAATGCCATCGCCAAGTCCAACGGCCGCGCGCGCGGCGTCGCTGTCGTTGATCCCGCGATCTCCGAAGCCGATCTCCACGCGCTGCATAATGGCGGCATTCGTGGCATCCGCTTCAATTTCCTAAAGCGCCTCGTAGACAATGCACCCAAGGACAAGTTCCTCGAGGTCGCACAGCGGCTGCCAAAGGGCTGGCACGTGGTGATCTATTTCGAGGCCGATATCCTCGACGAGCTGCGCCCGTTCATGGACGCAATCCCCGTGCCCCTGGTCATCGACCACATGGGCCGCCCCGATGTACGCCAAGGCCCGGACGGCGCGGACATGAAAGCCTTTCGCGCGTTCCTGAACAGCCGCGAGGACGTGTGGTTCAAGGCCACCTGCCCCGACCGGCTCGATGCGATCAAGGAAGGCGGCGCGGGCGATCCGTGGGACGCGTTCGCCCATGCCGTCGCCCCGCTGGTGGCCGATTATCAGGACCGCGTGCTGTGGGGCACCGACTGGCCGCACCCCAACATGGACACCGAAATCCCCGACGACGGCCACCTCGTCGATATGATCCCCCGCATCGCCCCCACCGAGGAATTGCAGCGCAAACTGCTGATCGACAACCCGATGAAGCTCTATTGGGCGGATTGAACCTCAGGCAAGCGACGGCTTGCGGCTGACAATGTCACCGTTCGCCGCTTCCCATGCCGCCGCAATTGAAAGGCACGCGGCATCGGCATGGACCGGCGCGACGATCTGCAGTCCCATCGGCAGGCCTGCCGTGCCGAAACCCGCCGGAACCGCAACCGACGGACAGCCTGTCAGCGTCACAAGGCACGTGGCCATCATCCATTCGTGATAGGTGCGCATGGTGTGCCCGGCGATTTCCCTGGGATAGACCCAGTCGGCCGGAAACGGGAACAGCTGCGAGGTGGGCATGACCCAGTAGTCGTAGCGCTGAAACAGCTTGTGCACCGCTCGGCTCCACCCGCTGCGCACCGCCGAATGCGCGTTCACATCAAACGCCGAGAGCCCGAGGCCCCTTTCCACTTCCCAGATCGCCGCCTCCTTGAGCTGCGCGCGCTTCGCCGGATCGCGGTAGAGCGCGAGCAGGTTGCCGCCCTGCTGCCAATGGCGCAGCGCCACGAAGGATTGCCATGCCTGCTCCACCGGAAAATCGGGCACGGCATCTTCCACCACAGCGCCCATATTCTCAAGGCGGGACAGCGCTTTGCGGCAGGTTTCGAGCACGCCGGGTTCATAGGGCACCGCGCCGCCGAGATCGCCGGCCCAGCCGATACGCTTGCCCTTCATCGCCTCGGGCCGCGCGCTGCGGAAAGCCTCGCCGCTGCCTTCCAGCATCATCGGTTTGCGTGCATCATAGCCCGCCTGCACCGACAGCAGCAGCGCCAGATCGGCAACAGAGCGCGCCATCGGGCCAGCCACACCCATCGAGGTCAGCCAATCATCCGGGCTGTCATTGGGTACACGGCCAAGGCTGGGCCGCAGGCCGAACACGTTGTTCCAGCCGGCCGGATTGCGCAGTGATCCGCCATAGTCGCTTCCATCGGCCAGCGGCACCAGATCGAGCGCGAGCGCCACCGCGCCGCCGCCGGTGCTGCCGCCGGCAGAACGCGTCTGATCCCAGGCATTGCGCGTGGTGCCCCAGACTGGATTGAAAGTGTGGCTACCAAGCCCGAATTCGGGCGAATTGGTCTTGCCAATGAAGATCACGCCCGCCTTGCGCAGCCGCTCCACCATCACTCCGTCGGCCGTGGCCACCTGATCACGAAAGATTGGTGAGCCCATCGTGAAGGGCAGGCCTGCCACCGCCGAGAGATCCTTGACCGCATGCGGGAGCCCGTGAAGCGGCCCCAGCGGCGCGCCCGAGAGCACCGCCGCATCGGCAGCCGCTGCCTGCTTCAGCAGTCCCGCCCGGTCCTGCAGCGCAACTACCGCGTTGACGGCGGGATTGAGCCGCGCGATCCGGTCGAGATAGGCCCCCATTACCTCCACTGCCGAAACCTCGCGCGCGACGATCATGGCGGCAAGAGCGTAGGCCGGCATGGCGGTGAGCGCACCGGAAGGCGCAGGTGCAGCGGCGCGCGCTTCGGCGAGCACGGCAGCGGATGCCGCGGCAAGCGCCAGAGCGGATCGCCGGGTAAGGCGCGGAGTGTCGATCATGGGCGCATTCAACCTGCTCGAAGCCCGAATGGCAAGTCGCTGAGCAATCCACCGTAGCGAGAACACACTTGGTTGCGCATGCAGGGCAGGCGGCTAGACTGGGCACAACCCTAACAGAGAACAGCCTGATGATCGCCCGTTCCATCCTGACGTCAGCGCTCGCGGCAGGCCCCCTCGCTCAAGTCCCCGAAGCTCAAGCCCCAAAGCTCAAGCCCCAAAGCTCAAGCCATCGCCTTCTTGTAGATGCTGGTCTTGGGTTTTTCGAACATCTGCATCACCAT